>DATDIH010000303.1:0-39466 GCA_036521155.1 Streptosporangiaceae bacterium | reverse complement strand
GCCCGTGCTCTGACATTCCTGCGCACACAACTGCAGGCCGGATGAGCGAACTCACGGTCCTCCCCTGGCCCGGGCATAACCGTGATTCGAGAAGGCCCTAGACGAACACGGAGAGGTCAGTCACGACGGCGGCAAGCCGGGTCCTCGTCACCGTGACGGTTGCCTCGTAGCACTGCTCACTGGGAGTTCGGGGAAGTGTCGGCACCGGCGGAGAGGCTGACCGTGTTCTCGTGTTCGAGGGTGGCGGCCCAGCTGGCCAGAAGGCGGAGCCGGTCGTCGGACGGGCTGCCGGGATCGGCGGTGAAGGTGAACAGATGCCAGCCGGGATCGGCGGGCAGGTCAAGACCTTCGTAGGTGAGCTCGAGGTCGCCGACGACGGGGTGGTGGAGGCGTTTGACGCCGGTGCGGTGGAAGCGCACGTTGTGAGCGGCCCACCGGGTCCGGAACGCATCCGAGCGGGTGACGAGCTCGCCGATCAGATCGGTGAGCGGCTTGTCGTGGGGACGCTGGCCGGCGTAGGTGCGCATCGCGGCCACGATGTCGTCGGCGCCCTTGTCCCAGTCCAGGTAGAACTGCCGGGATGCCTCCTCGTTCAGGAACACGAAGCGGGCGTTGTTGACCGGGCGGCGGGGGCTGGCGAACAGGGGGGCGTTCAGCGCCCGGCCGAGCCGGTTGGTGGCGATGAAATCCATGCGCTCGTCACGCACCCAGGCGGGGGCATCGGTGACGGCATCCAGGAACCGCTGCAGGCTGGGACGGACCTGGTTCGCCGCCGCGGGACGCTTACGCCGCACCGGGCGGGGGTGGGCGGCGCGGGCCAGATCGAACAGGTGCGAGGTCTCGGCCTCATCGAGCTGCAGGGCGCGGGCGAGTGCGCCGAGCACTTCGTCGGACACCCCGGCCAGATCACCGCGCTCCAGCTGCGCGTAGTAGTCCGCGCTCACCCCGGCGAGCAGGGCGACCTCTTCGCGCCGCAGCCCGGGCACGCGACGGTTGCTGCCCGCGATGAGGTTGGCCCGGCCGGGGGTGAGCCGGGCCCGGCGGGTGCGCAGGAACTCCTGCACCTCGCTCCTGTGATCCATAAAAGCAACGGTAGGCGCGAAAGCCGGCTCATGGGGTGGGCTGCCAGTACGTGGGTCAGCAGCAACTTCTCCCCCAGCGCTGGCACCACGATGCTGGAAACACATCCGCGAGAGGAACATCATCATGACCACCACCGGGCAGACATCGGTGACGTTGAACAACGGCGTGCAGATCCCGGCCCTCGGCTTCGGGGTTTTCCAGACCGCCCCGGAAGACACCATCACCGCGGTGGCGGCCGCTCTCAAAGACGGCTACCGGCTCATCGACACGGCCGCCGCGTACGGCAACGAGCGCGAGGTCGGTGAGGCGATCCGCCGGTCCGGCATCGGCCGCTCGGAGATCCTTGTCGAGACGAAGCTGTGGATCAGCGACTACGGCCCTGAAAAGGCGCAGGTTGGGTTCGACGCGAGCCTGCGCCGCCTGGGCGTGGACTACGTCGACGTGTACCTGCTGCACCAGCCGGCCGCGGCCAACTTCGAGGACACCATCGCCGCCTACCAGGTCGCGGAGAAGATGCTCCAGACGGGCAAGGCCCGTGCGATCGGGGTGTCCAACTTCAGCCCCGACCACATCCAGCGGCTCACCGATGCCACCTCGGTGGTCCCGGCGGTCAACCAGGTCGAACTGCACCCGTATTTCACCAACGCGACCGTGCAGGCCGCCGACAAGACTCTCGGCATCCTCACCCAGGCGTGGTCCCCGATCGGCGGCATCCACCGTTACCGCCCCGCCGGTACTGGCGACTCCGACGTCCTGAAGAACCCGGTCATCACCGACCTGGCCGCCAAATACGGCAAGACCCCCGCCCAGGTGGTGCTGCGCTGGCACTTGGACGAAGGCCGCTCCGCACTGCCCAAGTCGGTCAACCCGTCCCGCATCGCCCAGAACATCGACGTCTTCGGCTTCACCCTCCAGCCGTCGGAACTCACCGCGATCGACGCCCTCGACACCGGCCTGCGCGGCGGACCCGACCCGGAACTGCTCAATACCCGCACCTTCCCAAAGACCGTCGACAACTCCTGAATGCGGCACCCACAGAGGAGATAGGCAATGGAAAAGCGCATCCTGGGCTCTGGGAAGCTGGAGGTTTCCGCGCTCGGGTTCGGCTGCATGGGCATGAGCCAGAGCTTCGGCCCGAACCCCGGCGACCGCGGCCAGATGATCGACCTGCTGCGAACCGCCGTCGACCGGGGCGTCACGTTCTTCGACACCGCCGAGGTCTACGGCCCGTTCGTCAACGAGGAACTGGTCGGCGAGGCGTTCGCGCCCATCCGCGACCAGGTCGTCATCGCCACCAAGTTCGGCTTCGCGTTCGACACTGACGGCCACCAAAGTGGCCTGTCCAGCCAGCCCGACCACATCCGCGACGCGGTGGACGGGTCGCTGCGGCGGCTCGGCACCGATCACATCGACCTGCTGTACCAGCACCGCGTCGACCCGCAGGTGCCGATCGAAGAGGTCGCCGGGACCGTCAAAGAACTGATCGCGGCGGGCAAGGTCCGCCACTTCGGCCTGTCCGAGGCCAGCCCCCGCACCATCCGCCGGGCCCACGCCGTGCAGCCGGTCACCGCGCTGCAGAGCGAGTACTCGCTGTTCTGGCGCGAACCGGAGGACGAGATCATCGGAGTCCTGGACGAACTCGGCATCGGCCTGGTGCCGTTCAGCCCGCTCGGCCGCGGCTTCCTCACCGGGCGCATCGACCAGGCCACCCAGTTCGGAGAAGGAGACATCCGCGCCAACCTGCCCCGGTTCACCGCCGAGGCCCGCGCGGCCAACCAGGCACTGGTCGAACTGCTGGCCCGCATCTCCGACGGCAAGAACGCCACCCCGGCCCAGATCGCGCTGGCCTGGCTACTGGCCCAGAAGCCGTGGATCGTCCCCATCCCCGGCACCCGGCGGCTTGAACGGCTGGATGAGAACCTCGGCGCCGCCCAGATCGAGCTCACCGCCAGCGACCTCGACGCCATCGACACCGCCGCCACCCAGATCCGGGTGGTCGGCGACCGCTACCCCGAAGCCATGCAGCGCATGATCGACCGCTGACCCACCCGCAACAGCGTCGCAAGTAACAAGACATCCCCCAGACGAAGGACCTGTTCATGAGCACCACTTCCAACCAGGGCACCGGCCGCGTGGCCGTCATCACCGGCGCCTCGGCCACGGTGCCATTGCCATCCGGGCCGACGTCACCGACCGCGACTCCCTCACCGCCGCCGCCGGCCGGGTCCAGGCCGAGCTCGGCGGAGCCGACGTCCTGGTCAACAACGCCGGCATCATGCTGCTCGCCCCCTTCACCCCCGAAGGGCACGACGACCACCGGCGCATGGTCGAAGCCAATCTGCTCGGCGCCATGACCGTCACCGAGGTGTTCCTCGACCAGCTCCGCGACGGCGGCGGCGACCTGGTCAACCTGTCTTCGGTGGCCGGCCGCACCGCCCGGCCCGGCAACGCCGTCTACGCCGCCACCAAGTGGGGCCTCAACGGCTGGTCCGAAGCACTGCGCCAGGAACTTCAGCCCGACGTCCGGGTCATGGTCATCGAGCCGGGCGCTGTCGCCACCGAACTGACCGACCACATCAACCACCCCGACGCCAAGCAAGCCGCCGAGCAGATGTACAAGCAACTGGCCATCACCGCCGACGACATCGCCCAGGTCATGGCTTGCGTCGTGGTGATCGTCGTCATGCTCAGCCGTCGCAGCTGGAACTGAGGCCCCTACCCCGGGTTGGGAGGGCCTTTTTCGTTGCTGACGCGTGGGCGGCCCTTCCCCTGATCGGGGGAGGGCCGCCGCCGTGCCGCGAGCGCAGATCAGCTGGCGCCCTCCCAGTAGGTGCTGAACGCCACCCCGCCGTACAGGCTGCTGGGCGTGGACAGGACCTGGTTTGCGTTGTTCTCCTGGATGACCTCGGTGTCCTTCCAGTCGGGCGACGGGAACCCGCCCCGCTGCCCGGACCGGTCGGTCACCGCGATGTTCTCGTAGTTGACGATGCCGTAGTCAGCCAGCGGCACGGTCTGGCCGGTCGACGCATCGGTCGGCGCCTCGGTGATCACCTCGGCCGAGGACAGGTGGCACGTCCCGCCACACGGCTGAAGCGTGTTGAGGCTCGCCCCGGTGGTGACGTCGGTCAGTACGTAGTCGTACCGCTGTGACGCCGGCGCGTTCGCGTTCCAGTAGACGTAGGCCTCGATGGCGTCCCCCGGGCTGATGGTGAAGTTCGCCACCGTCGGGGCGCTCGGGTAGTTCTCCCACCAGGCGTAGTAGGAGGGTGTCCCGCTGTCGCACTCGGCGGTGATGCCGTCCTGCTCGACGGAGGTGGAGGTGCCGAAGTTGTAGCCGACCCCGTCCAGGCCCACCCAGGCACCCGTCACGCTGTCCGGGGCCGCGGTGCAGTTCACCGAGGGAACCGTGAAGGTGGCCTGCACGTAGCGGAATGCGGAGGTCGAGGTGTTGCCGGTGGCCACGTACCCGGACCAGTTGCTGCTGTAGGCCGGGTTGGTGGTGGACAGGGCCGAATTGGTGATCCCGGATGGCTTCACACCGTGCAGCAGCTCGAGCGGATGGGTGTGGGCGCTCGCCGGTGCCGTGGACGCGGCCTGCGCCGAGGACGCGGCATGCCCGGCGGGCGCGGCGCTCGCCGAGGCACTGATCAGCAGCGCCGCGGCCGGCACCGCGATGACGGCCAGGGCGGGACGGAGGAGGAGTTTACTGCGCAAGGCGACAGGCCTTTCCAATGATGACGGGTGCGGGACCTGGCAGATCGAGCGGCCATCAGGGGAAAGCCCGGCGGCCGGTCCCGTGGCGTGCGCTGGCAGGCCAGCCCCCGAAGACATGCCGTCCGTCCCGGATGTCCGGACTCAGACAGATATGCAAGCTTTTTAGCATTTGTCCCCTTTAGCACCCAAGGCGCCGGGCCACCTGAGGCCAATTCGAAACCGCGGGTCGTCTGGCCGCCCTATATCGACGGCTGCAAGGCGGCTTCGACCAGGCCGCCAGCCAGTTCCCCGGCGTGGGCGGCCTGCTCCAGCAGGGTCTCTATCCGGGCCGGGGCTCGTTCGCCAGGGCCGGGCCGAGACTCCCTGACCAGGTCAGTCGCGGGCGTATTCCGAGTTGAGCATGGCCTGGAGCTGGCCGAACAGCTCGCGGCGGCTCTGGGCGCCCAGGCGGCGGCGGATCCGGGCCATGTGGTGCTCGACGGTCTTGGCCGAGATGAACAGCTGGGCGCCAATCTCCTTGTAGGTCAGGCCGGTGAGCACCTGGCGGGCGATCTCCTGTTCCCGGGCGCTGAGGATGGCGTCCGGAGGCGCCTCGGCCAGCTCGGTCCCGCCCACCGCCACCGCTGCGGCCGGGGGCGCGGTGCCCTCGGCAGGGGCCGGCGGGGGCGGGACCGGGGCGGCCTGGGCCGCGGTCGCGGGTACCTCCGGCCGCACCGCGCGGGCGCACTCCAGCAGGACGGCCATGGCCTTGCGGTCGGTGGCCCGGATCGCCGCCTGCCCGGCCAGCCGGGCGCCTTCGGCTCCGGATCCGGCCGCGGCCAGCTGGCGTGCGGTCGTCACCACCTGGTCCACGTCGGCCGTCCCGGCCAGCACCCGCATCCAGCAGGCCGCCGCTTCGGCCAGCACGGCCGCGTACGGGCTGGTGCTGGCCGCCTCGGCCAGCGCGGCCACGTGCCGCCGGGCCTCCTGCGGGGATTCGGCCGCGATCGCGGCGTGCACGCCGGACCAGTGCAACGGCACCCGCCACAGCGCGGGCTCGCCCAGCTGCTCCAGCAGCACGTCGGCCTGGCGCAGGTGAGGCTCGATCCACCACTGCTCGCTGAGGCGGGCCGCGGCCACCGCCAGCTCGCCCAGCGGCAGCAGTACGTACAGGTCGACCGGGTGCTGGAGCATGGCCTCCCGGGCCCGGAACCAGCCGCGCTGCAGGGCGGACAGGTCACCCTCGCGCCGGGCCAGCCCGACCTCGATGGCGGCCGCGAACAGTTCGTCGCGGGGCTCCAGCACCGGCTGGCCCGCGCCGGCCGCGGTCAGCAGGGCGTGCGCGTCGCCGGTGTGCCCGCGCAGCATGGCCAGGAAGCCCAGTAGCAGCCTGTGCCGGGTCCCGGCCAGCCGGCCGCCGGGCCGGGCCGAGGTGGCTCGCCGCAGCACCGAAGCCGCGGCCGCGAACTCGCCCGCGTGCATGGCCACCAGCGCGGCCAGCGCCGCCGGGGTGTCCGGCAGCAGCGGCGTGCTGCCCGCCGACTCGAGCAGGCTCGCGGCCCGGGTGAGCTGGGACAACGCCACCACCGAGGAGCCGGTGACCGACTCCTCGACGCCGTGGGCGATCAGCGATTCGATCCCGTTCAGCAGGGTCGGCGTGGTCTCGGTGTGACCGGGGGAGCTGGCCAGGACCTTCTGGGCCTCGGCCAGGGCGCCGATGCCGGTCAGCACCGGCACCGCGATCACCGGGTAGCCGGCCCCGCTGGCGGGGGAGTCGGTCAGCCGGTACAGCTCGGCGGCCCGGGCCAGCATGCCGCGGTGGGCCAGCACGGCGGCGGTGATACCCAGCGCCCGGGTCCGCTCGGCGGAGGGCTCGCCGTCCCCGGCCGCGGCGGTGAGGGAGTCGCCGACCAGGGCCTCGTCCGCGAGCCGGAGGGCTTCGTCGAGCCGGCCGCAGCGGGCGGCCGCGTCGGCCCGGCCGGCCAGCAGAGCCGGCGACTGGGCCCCGGCCGCGGCCGCGGCGGCGAACAGCCGGCTGGCCAGGTCGGGGTGGGAACCGAGCGCTTCCTGGCCCGCGGCCTGCAGCGTCTCCGCGACCTGGGTACCCCGGGCGCTGGTGCGCAGCAGGGCCTGGCCCACCGGCAGCATCGAGCCGCCCCGGCTCAGCTGCAGGCCGGCCAGGCGTTCGCAGAGCCGGTTGGTGTAGGCGGCCGGGGTCAGCCGGAGCAGCAGCCGGCCGGCCAGCGGCACCACCGCGCCCTGGTCGGTCATGAGCCCGGTGGCCTGGGCCGCCTGCAGGGCCCGGTCGACGGCCGGGCCGTCGGTCTCCAGCAGCTGGCCGAGGGTCTCGGCGTCGCCGCCGGTGCTGAGGGTGGCCGCGAACAGCACGTCCCGCACCTCGGCGGGCAGGGCTTCCAGCACGTACCGTAGCTGTTCCCGCACTCCGGCCGGGACGTCCAGCCGGGTCCGCGGGACGAGGTGGCGCACGGCGTCCGCGGTCAGCTGGCCGCTGTCCCGCAGCCCGGTGACCAGCTGGTCGAGCAGCACCGGCAGGCCCGCGGTCTGCTCGTACATCAGCCGGGCCAGCAGCTCCGGGCACGGCGTGCCGAGCAGCTCGGCCACCCGGCCGGCGATGGCCTCCCGGTCCAGGTAACCGAGCACGATCGGGGGGCGGCGGGCGGTCAGCGCGGTGCCGAGGGCGGTCAGCGCCGGGCTGGCCGGCCACCGCCGGTGCGCGACCAGCAGCCGCTGGCCAGGGATGCCGGCCAGCTGGTGCAGGGCGGTCAGCTGGGCCTCGTTCAGCAGGTGCGCGTCGTCGATGAGGACCGCGCTGTCAGCCAGATCGGCGGCCCCGCCGACCGGAATGTCGCGGACGACCGGCACGCCGGCCCCGGTGTAAGCTCGCGCGGCCGCGTCCAGCACCGGGGTCTTGCCGCAGCCGCCCGGCCCGGTGATGTCCAGCAGCAGGCCCGCGTCCGGCCCGGCGCTGATCTCGGCGGCCACCCGGCTCGCCGCGGCGGGCACGCCGCTGTGCGGCCGCGCCTCGGTCGGCGTCATCTACCGGGTGGCCCGGCTATGACCAGCCGGGCCTGAAGTCGCCAGCATCGTGCTCCTCGGTCGCTCGCCAGCAATCGCTTTGCACGCTCAGTGCGGGATGCGGGAAGACCTGAGCCTGGTGGCGGCCGTGAAGCGAGAGAAACGGTCGCCACGGCCAGCCTTGTTCATGCCCCCCACGACACAGTGAATCTCATTTTGTGGCTACGTACAGGTTAATTTCATGTTTCGGTGCTCCAAGTCGCTTTAGTTGATCTTTAAAACATGTCTTTGCAGGCCAGAGTGGGTACGGGCCCGGCCGGCGGGGCAGGCTGACCCCAGCGACGTCCGTCAGCACGGGGAGGCCTGATGCTCAATCTCTTCCGCCGCGGGGTGAGGCGGGACGAAGCCTGGGAGGGCGTGGTCACCGGCCGCAAGCGGGCGGCACCCGACGGCCAGACCGTGGTGTTCCGGATCGCCGTCACCCTCAACGACGGCAGCATCAGGGAGGTCCGGGTGCGCCGCTCCCTGTACAACGCGCTGGAGGCCGGCGACCACGTGACCAAGCGTTCCGGCGACCGGTACCCGGCCAAGTCCCATCCGGGCCGATCCGACCCGGCCAGTACCGAGTAGACGGCCGATTGAACGCGGGCGGCCTCAGCCCGCCAGCAGCACCAGCTGACCCGGCCTGGAGCCATATTCACCCGATTGTGATCACGGTGTGGACTGCTCACAATGGGCCACCTGTAGTTACAGTGTGTTTACTGGGATCGGAGTCACCTGAGGTCATCTGGGGAGCGGGGGATGGCGGTCAAAGCCGAAGACGTGGCGGCGCGGCTGCTGGCCGAGTTCCCGCAGGCCCTGCGGGAAGGGCAACTCGTGGCCTACTTCCAGCCCGAGGTCGAGCTGTCCTCCGGGCGGGTGGTCGCGGCCGAAGCGCTGGCCCGGTGGGAGCACCCCGAGCTGGGCACGTTGTCCCCGGTGCTGTTCACCCCGCTGGCCAGCCGGCTGGGCCTGATGGGTGAGCTGACCCAGCTGATGCTGCAGCGGTCGCTGGCCCAGCAGCGGAGCTGGTCGGCGGCGGGCTGGAACATCCCGGTCTCGGTCAACGTCGGGCCGGAATCGGTGGCCGATCCAGGGTTCCCGGCCGTGATCGCCGAACTGCTGCGCCAGGAGCAGGTCCCGGGCCGGATGCTCACCCTGGAGGTCAGCGAGCAGACCCGCACGGTCGCGGTCAGCTCCAGCTTCTTCGCCCAGCTGGCCGAGTTCGGCGTGCGGGTCGCACTGGACGACTTCGGCACCGGCTTCGCCTCGCTGGAAAGCCTGGGCGACTGGCCGGTGGACGAGCTCAAGCTCGACATGTCGCTGGTCCGGCCGATGACCAGCAACACCAGCTTCCGCGCGATCGTCCGGACCAGCATCGACCTGTCCCACCAGCTCGGGGTCAAGGTGGTGGCCGAAGGGGTCGAGTCGGAGGCGGTCCGGTCCGAGCTCAAGGCTCTCGGCTGCGACATCGGCCAGGGTTTCCTGCTCGGCAAGCCGATGGCGGCCACCGTGTTCACCGACTGGCTGCGTGAGCGCGACGGGCTGGCCCTGCGCCGGAGCCCGGTCCCGCACCCGACGGCCGGGCCGCCTGCCCCCGCACGCACCGCCGCCGACCACGGGCGGGTCTGGCTGCGGGCCGAGTACCACCGGGTGGCCTGGCTGGCCCGGCGGATGGTGGACCTGACCGGGGCGACGACCCTGATCGCCGCGATCCTGATGCTGGTCGCGTACGGCCTGTGGCAGATCTTCCGCTGGGGCGGGCACGCCCACCAGGCCCTGATCGGGGACCTGGCCTACGTCCCGGTGAACGGGGCCGCTGTCTTCTGCGCCTGGCGGGTCTCGCAGCGCAAGGACCTGGGCCGGCGCACCTGCCGGACCTGGCGGCTGCTCTCGGTGGCGCTGGGCCTCTACCTGCTGGGCGACCTGCTGCAGCTGGTCTACGAGGTGGTGCTGCACCGTCGGCCGTACCCGACCTGGGCCGATGCCGCCTACCTGAGCTTCTACGTGGTCGCCGTCATCGGCCTGATGACCTTTCCGTCCCAGCGCCGAACCCGATCCGAGCGGCTGCGGCTGCTGCTGGACACCGGAACCGTGTTCATCGGCGGCGTCACCCTGATCTGGTACCTGGTCCTCGGGCCGGCCGTCCAGGGGGCCAACTTCGACCTGGCCGACCTGGTGCTCTTCTCCTATCCGGTCGGTGACCTGTTGCTGCTGTTCGGGGTGCTGTCGCTGCTGTGGCGGGGTGCACCCCAGCGCTCGGTGGTGCCGCTGCGGATCTTCGCCGCCGGGCTGCTGGTCTTCATCGCGGCCGACGTCACCTACAACTACATCACCGTGCACTCCAGCTACATCGGCGGCGATCCGGTTGACACCCTCTGGTATCTGGCGCTGACCATGCTGTTCGTGGCGGCCGGGAGCCAGCTGCAGGCCGGGCCGGGCGGCGACACCACGCCGCTGCCATCGGTGCCCGCGGCCCGGCCCAGCGCCCTGCCCTATCTGGCCGTGGCCGGAAGCTACCTGCTGCTGATGCTGGTCGGCCTGCACGACGTGGCGTTCAACCCCCTCGGGGGCGTGCTGGTCGGCGCGGTCGTGCTGACCGTGCTGGTCAGCGCCCGCCAGTTCGCCGCGCTGCGGGACAACGGCCGGCTCGCGACCCGGTACGCCGAGCTGGCCTCCATCGACGGGATGACCGGCCTGTACAACCGCCGCCACTTCATGGAGCTGGCCGAGGGCGCGTTCGCGCACGCCCAGCGGGTCGGCCAGCCCCTGGTCGCGCTGATGATCGACGTGGACCACTTCAAGGAGATCAACGACGTCCACGGGCACGCCATCGGCGACCGGGTGCTGACCGACCTGGCCCGGTCCTGCCGCGAGCACGTCCGGGCCAACGACATCGCGGGCCGGTACGGCGGCGACGAGTTCATCATCATCATTCCCGGCACCACCGGCACCCGGGGCGCCCAGCTGGCGGCGGGCCTGACCGGTCCGCCCGCCCGGGTGGCCGGGGCCGACGGGTCGCCGGTGGCGTTCACGCTCAGCGTAGGCATCGCCGAGTCCGCGGGCTGCCGCGACCTGCCCAGCCTGCTGGCCCGGGCCGACCTGGCCATGTACGAGGCCAAGCGGGCCGGCGGCGGATGCTACCGGATCTTCGAGAGCACCGGCATGGCCCCGGATGCGGTGGTGCCCGCGACCTGACCGGGGTCACCCCTGCCCTTCATCGGCGCCCCAGCCGCGTGGTTCGTAGAGGTGGAGCATGGTCCCCGACGAGTACGTCGTCGTGCCGAGGAGTCTCAGGTGGAGCGCGTCGCGGAGATCGCTGAAGATCGGTTTGCCGCCCCCGTACACCACCGGCTGAACCACGATCGCGTACTCGTCGATGAGGTTGGCCCGGGACAGCGCCTGCACGAACCCGGCGCCGCCCCAGGCGATGATCTCGCCACCCGGCTGCGCCTTCAGGGCCGCGATCTCCTCGGCCAGGTCGCCCCGGGCGATGGTGGATTCGGGCCAGGCCGCCTCGGTGAGGGTCCGGGAGAACACGACCTTGGGGATGTCGTTCATGGGAGCGGCGTACTCGCCGGTGGCCGTGGGCCAGACCGAAGCCATCTCCCGGTAGGTGACCCGGCCCATGATGTGGGTCCCGGCCTGGCGGATGCGGTCCAGCTTCCAGCGCTGGAGCTCGCCCGGCTCGGGCAGGCCACCCGCGTGTCCTTGCGGCGCCGCGACGAAGCCGTCGACCGACGCGGTCATGATCAGCACAACGTTTCGCATGCCCAGTAAGACGGGCCGGCCCGGCGGAAATCACCGCTGGGACAGCGGTTCGGCGTCTTGGTTCTCGTCCCGCCGGGGCCCTCCCGGCGTGATCGCCGCTTCCGCGCTGGCGACCGTGGCCGCTGAAGGCTTTTTATTTATGGAAGGTCGGGGCCGCGAGCCCCGGGTTCAGCCGCGCGCCGCGGCCCCTGCCGGCGTCCCGGGCCGTCCGGCGCAGTAGGCCGGTGCACAGGTCACGGTTCGGCAGTACCGGGCTCGTCAGCCATGGTCTTTCAGGGGAGAGCCGTTCCAGGCCAGCCCGGGCATGGTTGCCAGCACGCCCGCGACCAGGCACCGGGCCAGGGCACGGGTGGCGTCCGGCGTGACGGCCTCCGGTGGACCGGCGGCCAGCGTCAGCAGCACCCCGCCGAACAGGGTGCTCAGCGCCTGCACCTGCGCCGGGGAGGTGTCCAGGCCGAGCATGCGGTGCTGGCCGATGGTGACGTCCAGGGTCGCGGCGGCCATCCCCGAAAGCGCCTCCGCGAGGGCGGGGCGGCGGGTCGCTTCCAAGGTCAGCTCGTAGATGGCCAGGTAACGGGTGCGGTGGCGGGCCGCGAAGTCGTACAGTGCCCCGCCGATCAGTTCCGCGAGGCCGTCGGGGGCCACCGGCCCGGCCACCTGGCTATCGGCGGCATCCATCGCCTCTATGTGCAGGCCGAAGACCCGGCGCGCGGCCGCGGCCAGCAACTCGTCCCTGGTCGGAAAGTAGTTGGCGGCGGTGCCGGCGGGCAGCTCGGCCCGCTCGTCTACGGCACGGTGGCTCAGGGAGTGGATTCCGGAGGTGCCGAGGATCGCGATCGCGGCATCCGCGAGGGCCTGCCGGCGGTGCTCGTTTCGTGGCGGGGCCATACCCCGGCACGATAACACCGTTGTGATAGTACTATTATCGTTGTTATATTGAATTTCTGGAGAGCGGCCGTATCGGCCGGCAGCGGCTCAGCGGAGGAGTGGGAGGTGGGCAGATGACTGACCGGCAGACGGCGGTGGTGGCCGGGGGCGGGATCGCGGGGCTTGCCGCAGCGGTCGCGCTGACGCAGGCGGGCTGGCAGGTCACGGTACTGGAGCGGGCACCAGCCTTCGGGGAGGTGGGCGCGGGCCTGGGCTTTACCGGTAACGGGATGGCTGCCCTCCATGCCCTGGGTGTGGAGGAGGCGGTCCGCGCGGCCGGCCACCTGGCCCCGCATGCTGGCTACCAGGATCGCAGTGGACGCTGGCTGCTGCGGATCCCCGAGACCCGGTCCGATCTGCAGGCGATCACGACGATCTGCGGCATTCACCGCCAGCGGTTGCACGCCACATTGCGGCAGGCCGCCGAGGCGGGGGGCGCCGAGCTGGTCACCGGCGCCGAAGTCACCGCCGTCCGGCCCGGAACCCCTGGCGGCGAGCCCGCGGCCGCCACGTGGCGGACCAGCACCGGCGAGCACACCGGCGAGGCCGGCCTGGTGGTGGCCGCCGACGGCGTCCGGAGCGCGGTCCGGACCCAGTTGTTTCCCGAGGCCCGCCCGCGCTACGCGGGCAGCACGAGCTGGCGCGCGGTCATCAGCGACATGTCCTTTGCGGGCGGCCTGGTGGAGGTGTGGGGGCCAGGCACCGAGTTCGGCGCGCTGCGGGTCAGTGACGGCGAGGTCTACTGGTACGGGGAGTTCGTGCACTCCGAGGGGGCATCCTTCGCCGACGAGCTGGCCGCGGCCCGCGCACACTTCTCCGGGTGGGCGCCCTGGATCCGGGCGCTCGTGGCTGCCACCCCCACCAGCCAGCTGATGCGCCACGACGTGTACCACCTGCCGGGCGGGTGCCCACGCTACGTGCACGGCCGGGTGGTCATCATCGGCGACGCGGCGCACGCCATGCTGCCCACCATCGGGCAGGGAGCAGCCACGGCCCTGGAGGACGGCGTGTGCGTGGGCCGCATGATCGCAGCACCGGTCAGCGGTGGCGGCGACCTGGCCGCCGCGCTAGCCGCCTTCGACCAGGCCCGCCGGCCACGCTGCCGGCAACTCGCCCGCCAGGCCAGCATGCTCGCCCGGTTCGGCTTCGAACTCGGCGACGGGTGGCGGCAGCCGGCCCGCAACGCCCTCCTGCGCCTTGTCCCCACCGGTCCCGCGTTCAAGGCAGGCGCCAGCATCACGCGCTGGACACCCCCGATAGCGAGCGCGATGCCAGCCAGCTCTGAACGGCCCCAGCTGAGGTTATTCGGGCAGGTCGAAGAGGATGCCTTCGCAGCTGCGGACCACGGTGCGGGCGGCGTCCTTGAAGGCCCGGGCGTAGACCGGGTGCTCGCTGATCCGCCGCCACCGCTCCAGGGTCTCCACGGTGACCGCCCGCAGCATCTGGGCGTCGGTGTCGTCGACCAGGCCCAGCCGCTGGGCCGGGCTGGCCCCGTTCGCGCCCAGCAGGCGCTCGGCCTCGGCGCGGTAGGCGTCCGGGATCGCCACCGACGACGAGCGGATGGCGGTCAGCAGCCGCATCTCGACGAACTCGTGGCTGCCGGCCAGGATCCGCTCGACCTCGGCCAGCAGCGAGCGGCTCTGCGGCAACGGCTCGCGGCGCAGCACGTGATCGACGGCCATCAGCGCCGACCGGGCCTTGAGCAGATCCCGGCGCTCGGTGAACCGGCTGGTCAGCGACGTACGCAGGTCGTCCAGCCCGCTGCGCCGGACCATTTCGGCCGCGAGCAGGTCCGGGCTGTCGCTGCCCTGCCGGACCAGGGTCGTGGCCAGCCGCACGCCGAACAGGCCGAACCGTTCCAGCAGGGCCCGCCGGGTGTCGATGGAGAGCAGGGCGTCCTCGCGCGGCCCGGAGACCAGGAACCGGTCGACCGAGATCAGCAGCGCGTCGGCGTCGTCGCGGGAGGTGCCCGCCAGCGCCACGAAGGCCTGGAACTCGTCCTGCCGGAGCGTCCGGCCGGCCTGGGCCAGCAGCCCGGCCACGGACACCACGTCCTGGCAGAGGCCGAGCATCCGGGGATCGGACCGGTACCGGGTGGCCACCCGGCGCGCGGACTGCAGGGCATCCAGGCGGCCGCCGCCGATCTCGTCGGCCCGGGACAGCACCGCGATCGCGTTCAGCCCGCTGGCCCGGGCCGTGCCGTACTCGCTGAACGCCTCCAGGAACTCGTAGTCGGTGGCGTGCAGGTGCCGCATCAGGTAGACCACCGCGTCGGCGGTGGCGGGCTCGTCCTCGGGCAGCAGGAAGGCCGCCGACCGCTCGGAGTTCTCGGTCGTCATCGACCCGATCCCGGGGGTGTCGATCAGCGTGGTGGCCTGGAGCCGCCGGGACGGCCAGTCCACCACCAGCCGGTCGACCTCATCGACCGGGGTGCCGTTCAGGTCGATGATCAGCCGGCCGTCGCGGCGGCTGGCGGGCAGCGGATGCGGGGTGCCCTTCTTCGGGAACATCGTCAGCCGGGGCGTGCTGGCGTACTGGTACCAGGTCACCAGCTTGGTGCATTCGGCCGCGTCGGTGGCGGCCACCATCTCGCCGACCATGGCGTTGAGCAGCGTCGACTTCCCGGCCTTGACCTTGCCGGCGATGGCCACCTGCAGGGGGGCGTCGATCCGCTCCAGTTCCCCGCGCAGCCAGCGCTGGGTCTTCGGCGCATCCCGGTAGGCCTCGATGGCCCGCTGGAGCAGCTGACGGGCCGTCCCGGACAGGTTCGACGTACTGGTTACCGCAGCCAGGATCCCAACCTAATCCCCGGCAGGCACCAGTGCCTGCCCCTGTTTTTCCAGAGCACCAATCCGCTCGAGCTCCGCCCGAAGGTCGGCGATGCGTTGCTGGCGCCCTGCTTCCCCGGTCTGAGAGGCGCGTTCCGCCGCGATCAGCGACTCCTGCGCCGACCGCACCAGCTCGTCACTGCGGGCCATGAAGTGGTCACGGAGCTCCCGCTGCACATGCCGCAGCATGTCCCGCGACTGCTTGCCCACCTGGAACGAAACATCGTCCACGTAGCGGCGCACCGTGTTCTTGGCCTCCATCCGGCGCCGCTCCAGGAGACGCTTGCTCTCATCCCGCATCATCTTACCGCCCATGAGCAGGCCGGCCGCGGCCGAGAACGGGTTCAGCAAGGTCAGGCCCATGAAGGTGGAGTACATGCCGGCCATCAGGGTGCCCATATACCCGCCGCGCAGGCCGACGAACGCCCGCTGGCCCGCGCCGAATCTCTCCCCGGCCGGATCCTCCATCTCCCCGATCAGGTCGGGCAGGTCGGGGCCGGTGCTGTCGGGCAGATCCGGCAGCGAGCGGGCCCCGTCCTCGGCGAACAGCTCAGCCACCTGGCTGGCCAGCCAGCGCGCCCGCTCGCTGGCCCACAGGAAGTTCGCGGCCGCGGCCGCCGCGGCCTGGTCTTCGACCTGCAGGGCGAACTGGTCCCAGACCTTCCCCGGGTCCACGCCGTCCACGATCTTCTCGCCCTCGCGGACGATGCTCCGCATCCGGTCCCTGAGGTCGTAGTCGACGTCGGCGTTGAGGTCGGCGATGCCGTCGTTCAGCACCTGGTGCCAGCGGGAGCTGGTGTTGCGCAGGTCGGCGGCCCGCTGCTTGGCCCGCTCCAGCTCGGCCATGAGCCGGCTCGCCTCCCCGGGGTCCTCGGTGGCGGCCAGCTCCGCGCGCATGCCCGCGGCCAGCTGGCCCGCGATCGTCACCACGTCGTTGGCCGCGGACCGGTTGGCCAGCCGCCCGGACTGCCCGACCACGCGGTCGCGCAGGAACGAGACCAGGGCCGGGAACCCGGACTCCAGGTTGAGCTGCCGGTCCTCGGCCTGGACCGCGTGCAGCCGGAGCACCGAGGAGATGGGCAGCAGCTCGGCGTCGATCTCCACCGAGGCCAGGTGGCCCTTGTCCAGCTCGGTGATCCGCTGCCACTGCGGGTAGAGGTCGATCTTGGTCACCACGCAGGCCACGTTGGGGCAGATCCGCCCGGCCTGGCGCAGGAATTCGAGCTCGGGGCGGCTGTACTCGGCGGCGGCGTCGGAAACCAGCAGGATCGCGTCCGCGCTGGGCAGCATGGCCATGGTGGCCGAGCCGTGCACCGAGGCGAGCCCGCCCACTCCGGGCGTGTCCACCAGTTCCAGGCCGTCGGCCAGAATGTGCCGCGGCACCCCGACCTCGGCGTACTTCAGGCCCGCGTGGTTGCCGGGGTTGCCCGCCTCCGACACGTAGTCGGCCAGCTTCTCCACCGGTACCTGGGTGCGCTCTTCCCGCTCGTCGTCCTCGCCGCTGATCCGGGCCGCGCGGACCAGGGTCACCGACGGGCTGTCGCCGTACCGCACCACGGTCGGCACCGACGTCGAGATGTCGTCGTCGATCGGGCAGATCGGGGCGTTCAGCAAGGCGTTGACCAGCATGCTCTTGCCCTGCTTGAACTCGCCCACGACCAGCACCCGCACCCGCGGGTTGTGCAGCCGCTGCAGGGCCTGCCGGGCCCGGGCCGCGAGATCCGGCCGCTGGTAGGCGGTGGCGGCCTTCACCGCCAGCTCCACCGCCTGGATGGCCGGAGCCACGGCGCTGGTTGCGGCCTGGTTGGAGGTGCCCCCCGTGGCGGTGCCCCCCGCCGAGTCGCTCGGCATCACTGCCTCCTCATGCCTTTGGCCCACCCGGGAAACCCGGGTGGGCCAAAGAAGGGTAACTCGATTGAGTCAGTTACTGAGAGGTTACTCAGATCACCGGCGCGTGGTCGAACACGTCGTGCACGTCCACGTGCACGTGCTCGTGGACGCTGCTGTAGCTGTTGCCCACGGAGCTGTGGTCGATGTGGGTGCTGCCGTTGTCGTCGTTCGAGTCGGTCGTGGTGGTGGTCGTGGTCGTGTTGCCGGAGTCCAGGGTGTTACCGGAGTCCGAGACGTTGTGCGAGTCGTGCGTGTTGCCAGAGTTGTTGGCGGTAGCGCTGGTGTTGCCGTTGCCAATGGTGTTGGTGGCACCGGCGCCGTAGCTGTGCAGCGAGGTGTTGCCACTGTCGTGCACGGAGTTGTTCGAGGAGTCGCTGGAGGCGGAGCCGCCGGTGGTGGCCACCTGCGAGTTGCCGCTGACGGTGCCCTGGAAGTTGCCGTTGCCCTGGACCGCGTGGGCGCCGTTGGCGACCTCGTTGCCGTTGCCGATCGTGCTGCCGGCGCCGTTGGCCACCGCGTTGCCGTTGCCGGCCGCGCTGCCGTCGCCGAGGGCGTTGCCGTTGCCGGTCACGTTGTACTCGCCCGCCGCCGCGCCGCTGCCCACCGCGTCGCCGGTGCCCGTGGTCACGGTGCTGCCGGAGATGTCGCCGCCCGCCGCCACCGAGCCGGCGCCGTTGGCAGCGGTGTTCTCCTGGTCGAACGTGTTGCTGATGTCCGTCCAGCTGAAGTGGTTGTTCGAAGCGAACTCGAAGCCGTGCTGCGACATGTCTGTTTGTCCTTCGGTTGTGGTGAGAAACCCGGCCGGTTCAGGGCACCGGCCGAGCCGATCAAGGGATGGAGCGGTCAACCGCCCCGTCGTGCCAGCGGGAGGGCACCCGGCGATGCCCGGGACGTTGCGGCCCGGGCCAGCCGGGCCGCCGCGTCCGCGAGATCAGTGCAGGTGCAGCTCGAGGCCGGCGTCGTGGCTGTCGTGAACGTCGGTGGTGGACTCGTGGTAGCTGTTGCCCACGCTGCTGCTGTCGACGTGCGTGCTGCCGTTGTCGTCGCCCGAACCGGTGGTGGTGGACGAGCTCGCCGCGTTGCCGGAGTCCGTGGTGTTACCGGAGTCCGTGGTGGTGTGCGAGTCGCTGCTGTTGCCCGAGTCGTTGGCGGTGCCGCTGGTGTTGCTGTCGCCCAGGGTGTTGGTCGCCCCGGAGCCGTAGCTGTGCAGGTCGGTGTTGTCGCTGTCGCTGACCGAGTGGTCGGACGAGTCGCTGCCCGCCTCGCCGCCGGTGGTGCCAACCTGCGAGTTGCCGCTGACCGAGCCCTGGACGTTGCCGTCACCCTGCACGGAGTGGTCACCGTTGGCCACGGCGTTGCCGTTGCCGATGGTGCTGCCGTCCCCGTTGGCCACCGCGTTGCCGGTGCCCGCGGCGCTGCCGTCGCCGAGCGCGTTGCCGCTGCCGGTCACGTTGCCGGTGCCGGCCGCCGCGCCGGAGCCGACCGCGTCGCCGTTGCCGGTGGTGACGGTGCTGCCGGAGATGTCGCCGCCCGCGGCCACCGAGCCGTGGCCGTTGGACACCACGTTGCTGTCGTCGAACGTCTGGGTCACGTCGCCCGCGGCCCAGATGTTCTGGTGCACCGAGTCATCGATGGCCACGTTGTGGTCATCGGTGTAGCTGTACGTGTTGGTGATGTAGCTCAGGTAGCGCACCGCGGCGTGGGTGTCGCTCTCCCCGGGGGCGGGGGCGGCCGACGGCGCGGAGGTGTGGGAGCTGGTCTGCTCGACCGCACGGTTGTCCGTCACCAGCGGCAGCGTGTCGTGGATGTCAGCGGCGCACACACCGGTGAGGCCGTTGTCGGCCAGCACGGCCTGGGGGTTCGCCTTGAACTCGGCCTGCGCCTGCGGGTCCTTCAGCAGGTTCAGGATGAAGTCCAGCAGCGAGGTCACACTGCTCATCGTAACTTTTCCTCAAGATCGGCGTCTGCGGCGACGGACCCGGATGTCCGTTCGCTGCGGCAAATCTAGGCAGTGATCGCGCCAGCGCCATCGGGGCGCAACCCGATATCTCCCACCCCGCGTTAGGGGGTCCGGGGTGCCCCGGACCGGGGGATTAGGGGATTTTCCTTCTCTGCCCCCAAATCCCCTAATCGGGGAGGGGGATTAAGGGGGGATTTCCGCGCCAACGAGAAGGCCGTCCCCAGCGTCTCAACCTAGGGCGCTTCGGAGCGGTATGCGCGGAGCATCCCAGCGGGGGGACTGGGAGGGAGATGACGGTGACGTCGTACTGGCTCGGGATTGATCTCGGCACGACCTACACGGCCGCAGCCATCTGCTGGCCGGCCGTGGACGGACCGGAGGTCCAGGTCGTACCGCTGAGCAGCCGTTCCCACGCCATACCGACCGTGCTGTACCTGCCCGGCGACGGGTCAGTGGTGGTGGGTGAGGGCGCGCAGCGCCGGTCGCTGACCGATCCCGACCGCGTGGTCCGGGAGTTCAAGTCGCGGATCGGCGACGAGATCCCGATGCTGGTCGGCGGCTCGCCCTTTTTCGCGCACGACCTGGCGGCCGAGTTCGCCAGCTGGCTGTGGAACTTCGTGTCCGAGCGCGAGGGCCAGCACCCCGAAGGCGTCACCCTGACCTGCCCGGCGAGCTGGGGCCCCTACAAGACCGCCCTGTTCGAGCGGGCCGTCCAGGACGCCGGCCTGGAACACGTGACGCTGCTGGGTGAACCGCAGGCCGCCGCCATCAGCCACGCCGGCCGGGAGCGGGTCGAGGTCGGCGCCACGCTGGCCGTGTACGACCTCGGCGGCGGGACGTTCGACGCGGCCGTGGTCCGCAAGGACTCGCCCGCCTCGTTCACGGTGCTCGGCCGGCCCGAGGGCATCGACGGCCTGGGCGGGGTCAACTTCGACGAGGCCATCTTCGAGCACGTCTGCGCCGCGGCCGGGGTGCCGCTGGAGCAGCTCGACCCCAACGACCCCAACCTGGTGGCCGACGTGGCCCGGCTCCGGCGCGAGTGCACCGAGGCCAAGGAGGCGCTGTCGGTCGACACCGACGCCACCATCGCGGTCTCGCTCGCCGGTGTCCGCCAGCGGGTCCGGCTGACCCGGGCCGAGTTCGAGGAGATGGTCCGGCCCGACCTGGACCGGACCATCGAGGCCATGCACCGGGCCCTCGAATCGGCCAGCGTCGACCCCGCCCAGCTGGACGCGATCCTGCTGGCCGGCGGGTCGTCCCGGATCCCGCTGGTCTCCCAGCTCATCTCGGCCGATTTCGGCCGGGCCCCGGCCATCGACGAGGACCCCAAGGTCGCGGTGGCCATGGGCGCCGCGCGGTTCAGCGCCCCGGCCGACGAGGAGAGCGCCCCGGCCACGGGCACGCTGGAAGCCCCGGTCCAGTTCCCGGCCGACGAGGCCCCCCCGGAGCGGCCGGAGATGGCCAGCATGCTCGACGCCGACGACGAGGGCGAGGACAGCCTGGCCGCCCCGGAGCGGAAACGGTCACGCAAGGCCCTGTTCGGGGCGGCGGCCCTGGTCCTGCTGGTCCTGGCCGGGGGCATCACCGCGCTCCGCACGCCGATGCTGTCCAACCTGCTCTCCCACCACACGACGCACGGGACCTCGGCCAGCAGCGGCGCCAGCACCGCGCCCAGCGGCTCGGCGGCGCCGTCCGGTAAGGCCAAGGCCAAGCCGTCCGGGACCGCCAGCGGTACGGCCCAGGCCGGGAGCAGCACGGGCCCGTCCGCCTCCACCAGCGGCAAGGCCAAGAGCACCAAGACCACCAAGGCGAAGACCACGCCCAAGCCGACCCCGGGCAGCGGTGGCGGTGGCGGTACCGGCGGCGGCCCGATCCACACCCAGACGACCCCGGCCGCTCCGCCGCCCACGACGGACCCCCCCAGCACGCCTCCGCCCCCCACGACGGACCCGCCCACCACACCGCCCGCCACCAGCGGGACCAGTAGCACGAACTAACGAGGCGGGCCCGGGTCGGCGTCCTTGCCGGCGTAGCTGGCCAGGCGGCCGGCCAGGGCCCGGATCTGGTCGCGCAGGGCGCCGGGAGATTCGATCACGAACGGCCGGTCCAGCCCGGCCAGCAAGGCGGGGACCCAGTCCAGCCGTTCGGCCTGGAGCCGGACCCGGGTCCAGCCCGGATCCTGGCCGGTGGCCGGGTCGGCCGGAATTTCTTCCACCAGGGCGATGCTCGCGGGCAACCGGGCCCGAAGCTGTTCGGCCGGGCCTTGCACCCGCACCGACACCTCGTGCCGCCGCGGCAAGCCGGCCAGCCCGGACAGCACCCGGGCCGACGGATCGAATCCCGCGGGCACCTCGAAGGTGTCCGGCCGCACGGTGGCGTCCTCGATCCGGTCCAGCCGGAAGGTGCGGATCTGCCCGCTGGCCGAGTCGGCTCCGGTCAGGTACCAGCGCCCGGAGTGGGCCACGATCCCGTACGGGTCCACGGTGCGCGCACTGCGGCGGCCGTCCCCGCCGGTGTAGGTGATGGCGGCCGGGCGGCGATCGCGGGCGGCTTCGGCCAGCGTGAGCAGGACCTCGGTTTCCGGGGTGATCGCCGGGCGCCGGGTGGCCGCGGTGAACTCGGTGGTGGCCAGCAACGCGTCCAGCCGGCGGCCGAGCTTGGCCGGCAGCACCCGCCGGACCTTGGCCGCCGCGCTCTCCATGGCGGCCGCGGACGCCGACACCAGCCCGGCCCGGCGGCTGGCCACCAGGCCGAGCAGGACGGCCAGGGCCTCCTCGTCGGTCAGCATCAGCGGCGGCATCCGGTAGCCGGGCATGAGCCGGTAGCCCCCGTACCGGCCGCGCACCGAGTACACCGGGACGTCGAGGTCGATCAGGTGGCCGGCGTAGCGGCGCACGGTCCGCTCGTCCACGTCCAGCCGCCCGGCCAGGCTGGCCACGGTGTGGGTGCCGCCGGTCTGCAGGATCTCCAGCAGCGCCAGCACGCGGGCGGTCGGCCGGGTCATGATCGGGAGTCTGCCACGAATACCGGACGATCTCTGCCCGGTATTCGGCCGGTGCCCTGCGGTCCGCTACGGGCGGACCAGGGGCAGGAACACGTCGTCGACGATCTCGGCGATGACGGTGGCGTCCGGTGAGGTGCGGTGCAGGAACAGTTCGCTGCGGAACAGGTCGGTGGGCACCGACGCGACCCGGCCGGGGACGCCGGGCCGGGCCTCACCTCGCTCGGCGGCCCGCTTGAGGATGCCGGCCATGACCCCGGCGCCGGTCTGGAGCACGTCCAGGCGCAGCCGTTCGAACAGTTCGGCGTCGCCCAGATAGTCACCCAGCAGCCCGTAGACCGTCTCCGGGCCGGTGGCGGCGAGCCGGCCCGACATCCGGGTGAGCAAGGCGAGGACGTCGCCCCGCAGGCTGCCGGTATCGGCCAGCTCGCCGGAGATGATCGGGCGGTGGCGGCGCAGTGCGGCCACGACCAGCTCGGCGCGTTTGGGCCAGCGCCGGTAGAGAACTGCCCGGCTGGTGCCGGCCCGGTCGGCCACCGCCTCCATGGTCATGGCCTGGTAGCCCGATGCCTGGAGCTCGCTCCAGGCCGCTTCGAGCAGGGCATCCTCCAGCGCGGCCCCGCGCCGGCGCGTCCGGCCACCGCTGTGCGGGTGCCGGGTCCCCGCATCGTCGGTCATGTCTGGCTCCTTAATCACTTGCATCCTAAGAGCCTCATAATTAGATACGTTTGTATTTTATTGAAGGTTGCGTGCTGGGGGTCCCACCCCCACCGCGCACCGCGCAATAGATTCTCTATGAGAAATGATTACGTACCGCGCAAGTTCTTACTACGGTGGAGCCATGACCTACGCACCCGCCACTCCCGGGCCGGCCCCGATGCGCCGCCGGGACCAGCAGAAGGAGCAGACCCGCCTCGACCTGGCGCTGGCCGCCTTCGAACTGGCCCAGGCCGAGGGCCTGGCTCAGGTGCGGGTCCCGCAGATCGCCGAGGCGGTCGGGGTTTCGACCCGGACCTTCAACAACTACTTCCCCAGCAAGGAGGCGGCCATCGTGTGGCCAGCCACCCTGCGCGGGGACCGCATGGCCCGTGATCTGGCCGGCCGCCCGGCCGGTGAACCGCTGGCCGACGCCCTGGTCGAGGTGCTGGGCGGCCTGTACGGCCCGGCTGCCCAGGAGGGCCTGCCCAGGGACTGGGTGGACGGGTTCCGGGCCATGGTGGCCACCGAGCCCGCCCTGCACGGCGAGTTCCTGAAGGCCCAGGCTTCGGCCGAGCAGAAACTGGCTACGGCCATCGCCGGCCGGACCGGGGCGGCCGGCCGCGACCTCGAACCGCTGCTGCTGGCGGGCGTGGTCCTGGCCGCCGAGCGGGCCGCCGTCATGTACTGGTCCCGGCAGGCCGAGCCATCGACCTCCCTGGCCGAACTGATCCGCTCCGCGGTCGCCACCGCCGTGCGCGGCGTGGCCGATCCCAGGGCCACCCTGACCTGACCACCACCGAGCGGCACCGCACAGCCAGAGCAGGAAGAACCGCCCACCGGCCAGACCCACAGAACCCTAGGGCTGCGGCCGGGTATCGACGGGGCCGGTCCAGAACTCGATTCCCCAGCGGGCCGAGATCTCGCGCAACTCGGCCGGGCCGGGCGGCGTGGTGGCGGGCGGGATGAGCGGGCCCGGTACCTGGACCCCGGCCTGGGCGAAGTAACCGGTCATCGCGCCGGGCCGCCCGATGACCTGGAACTGGGTCACGGCCCCGGACAGGTTCAGCGTGCCGTGCACCACCCCCGGCGGAATCCACAGGCTGTCCCCGGCGCCGAGCCTCGCCGTGCACACGACCACGCCGTCCCGTTCCTCGCACAGGGTCAGCTCGCCCTCCCGGACCAGGAACCACTCGGCGAAGTCGTGCCTGTGCGGCGGCGGGCCGCCCCCGGGCTGGGCCAGCACCTCGATGGCGTCGACGTCTCCGCCGGTCACGGCCCGGTCGAGCTGGATGGTGACGTGATTGCCGCCGGCCACGGCGTAGACCGGGTGGTGGGCCGCGAGCACCGGGGCCACGGGCACAACGCTCATTCGATCGCCTCCTTGTCCAGGGGCGGTTCAGCGGCGGCCGGGTCAGGGCTACCGGGCTCGACCGGCGGATTGGGCATGGAGGGCCGCCCGCCGATGAGGTTGGCCCAGTCGGTCTGCAGCGGGGACCAGCGCCGGTCGAAGTCGGTGGCGCGGCGGGTCGCACGTTCCAGGCGCTTGCCCCGGTAGCGATACCGGGCCCAGATCGAGTTCGGGCGCCCGAGCCGCAACGCGCCAAACAGCCCGATCGGGGACAGGAAGATCCCGAACAGGGCCGTCCGGTACTTGCCCTTGAGGACGCAGACGAAGGCGAGCACCCCGTCGACGAGCAGGATCGTGGTGGCGGTGACCCGGAACGCCTCCTCGATGCTGTTCGCCCCCAGCACGCCGAGCGGGCTGAACCCGGCCACGACCAGCCCCAGGCAGGCCGCGGTCAGGCTCACCATCTGGACCGAGAGCTGACCTTCCCCGCTCCAGTAGACGTCCTGCAGGTGCAGGATCAGCGCGAACTCATCGAGCACGAGCGACGTGCCGATCCCGACCAGGACCGCCGCGAACGAACGCCAGCCGAGCGCGGCCTGGGCACCCACCGACAGGAAGGCCCCGATCATGAGCAGGATGATGCCGGGGACGGCGTGATGAATGTGGACACCGCTGGACGTCACGTTGTTCCGGAACGGGCCCCGGCCGTCACGGATCAGGCGCGTGATCGTCCGGGTCAGCACGAACGTGGCGACAAAAGCCAGGAAGCACAGCATCAGGGGCAGCTTTCCGGCCGCGAGCTCGTCGCGGTGCCACCATGAGGCCATGCCGCCAGCCTAAAGGCCGAACCCGGGTGGCCACGAGCACGCGGCCGGAAACCACCCGGGTCAGACGCCCGCCTGGCGCGGGACGTGCACGCCACGCTCCTCCAGGATGCGGCGGATCTCGTCCAGCGCAGCCAGGGCCCGCCGTTTGAGATCGCGGACGGAGATGCCGAGCCGGGCCGCGGCGTCGTCCGCGGACAGCTGCCCGTAGAAGGTGCAGACGATCACCTGGCGGTGCTCGCGCCCGAGGGAGGCTAGGGCGGCCGCCACCGCCCCGGCGTCCGCGTCGTCATCGGGCGATGGGTGTGAGCCTTCGCGTGGTTCCACGATGCGTCCTTTCCGTTCCCCGTGTCCCAGGGTGAGCGGTCAGGATGACCATCGGCTTGACAGTTGCATTGCCATCGTGGCCAGGCGCTGCTTTCCTGGGCGCCTACACGGGCGGGCCCGCGGGCGGACCGAACCAGCGGGTGAGCGCGTCCGGCAGTGCCAGCTCAGTCGGGGCTGGCTCGGTCAGGCCCGGGCCGGTCAGGTCGCCCACCCAGGCCACGTGCCCGTCCGGCCGGATCAGTACCGCGGCCGGCGCCGCGACCTCGCCGAGCGCCGGAAGCCGCCACGGTCCGGCGTACTTGGCCTCGGCCAGCTGGACCCGGCCGGCCCAGGGCGTGAGGTCGAAGCGGCCGGGCTCGCCCAGGTTGAGCAGGACCGGCCGGGCCCGGTGCAGCAGGCTGTACAGCGGCTGGGGACCGTCCGCGGTGACCAGGTCGAGGTCGGGCATGCGCCGCCCGAGCAGCGGGTGCCCCGGCCCGAGGTCGTAGTGGATGTCCAGGCCGCACATCATCGCGCCGTACCGCCGGCGGGGCTCTTCCATGGCCAGCAACTCGGCCACGTTGTCGCGCAGCGCGTCGGCGCGCGCTTCCGAGCGCATCAGCAGCTCCTGGGCCAGGTTGTTCTTCAGCATCCGGGCCATGGCCGGGTGCCGTTCGGCCTGGTAGCTGTCCAGCAGGCTCTCCGGCGCGGTCCCGCGGGCGACCTGGGCCAGCTTCCAGCCCAGGTTCACCGCGTCCTGCACCCCGTTGTTGAGGCCCTGCCCGCCCACCGGCGAGTGCACGTGGGCGGCGTCGCCCGCCAGCAGCACCCGCCGGTCCCGGTAGGACGCCGCCTGCCGGATCGCGTCGGTGAACCAGGAGATCCAGGTGGCGCGGCGCAGGCCGTAGTCCGTCCCCCGGACCGCGATCAGCGCCTCGCTCAGCTCGCGCAGGGTCGGCTCGGTGGTGCGGCCGAGCTCCTCCTCCCGGACCACCAGCCGGATCCGGCCGTCGTCCAGCGGGCCCAGGGCGTGGGTGCCCTTGTGGTCGCGGCGGATGCCGAACTCGGGCTCGCCGTCCATCTCGACCTCGGCGATCAGGTGGCTGCTGGTCGCTTCCTGGCCCGGGAACTCGATGCCGGCCGTCTTGCGGACCACGCTGCGCCCGCCGTCACACCCCACCAGATACTCTGCCCGCAGCGTCCCGCCGTCGGACAGCTGGACGTCGACCCCGGCATCGTCCTGGGTGAAGCCGGTCACCTCCCGCTCGCGGTAATAGGGCACCTCCAGCTCGTCGACCCAGCCGGCCAGGATGCGCTCGAAGTCCTTCTGCCACAGCTGCAGCCCGTAGGGGTGGCGGGAGGGGACGTCGCTGATGTTGAGCCGGATCCCGGCGAAGGTGGCGTTCTGGAAGGGCTTACCCTCGGCCAGGAACCGGTCGAGGATCCCCCGCTGATCGAGCACCTCGACCGTGCGCGCCTGAATTCCGCCCGCCCGCGAGCTTTCCACCTCCTGGCGGGCCCGCCGCTCGACCACGGCCACGTCCGCTCCGGCCAGCGTCAGCTCGGCCGCCAGCATCTTCCCGGTCGGTCCCCCGCCTGCGATCAGCACCGAATGTGCGGTCAATTCCTGCCCCGTTTCCCTCGGTTTTCTTCTCCGGCCGGTCATTCTGCGCCACGAGGGGGGTCTTGCCGCAAGCCCCGGGGTGCGCTATAGATTGAAAGTGGAGGGGAGTGGGCATTTCCTCCCTTCAAGATCATCTTCCCGGCGGGCTCCGCGCGGACCAGCCACATGGACATCGAGCGGTGGGACCCGGCCGCACCTGGTGTGCTCCGGCTGCCGTCGGGCCGCTTGGTGCGAGGCCGCAGTCTGCGCCGGCCGGTGCCGGAAGGCCCACCCCCGACCTTCGGGATTTATCTGGTGGGGAAACCACCTGCCCCCGTGAGCTGGGAATCGCGCTGGCTGCGCTGGCCGGACTTCCGGCTCCCGGCCGACCCGGCCCGGTTCCGGCACACGCTGGCCGAGGCCTGGGAACGCGCCGCCAGCGAACGGGTCGAGCTGGCCTGCACGGGCGGGCGCGGGCGGACCGGGACCGCGCTGGCCTGCCTGGCCATCCTGGGCGGGGTGCCGAACGACCGGGCCGTGGCCTACGTGCGCGAGCACTACGACCACCGGGCGGTCGAGACGCCGGGCCAGCACCGCTTCGTGGCCCGCTGGACCCCCGCTACCGACGGGCCGCGCCGCCATGGCGCGGGCGGCGGCTGAAGCGCTGGATCGCGTCGCCGAGTTGCGGGATGATGGCGAACAGGAACCAGGAACACTGCGCCAGGGTGGTGTTGTACCAGGCCAGGCCGATCGAGATCAGCGCCACCACGATGCCGATCAGGCTGGAGAGCCGGGACGAGAACCGGTCCCGCTTGACCCCCTCGCCCAGCAGGCTGTGGCGGTCGCCGAACTCCAGCATGAGCAGGGTGGCCAGGTTGGCCAGGAACAGGTTGAAGCCGAAGATGTCGATGGCCAGCGGGTTGTCGTTGAACTTGCCCAGCAGGTCGCTGGTGAACGGCATCACGCTGATCGTGAACAGGAAGGCGAAGTTCCACGCGGCCAGGCCGTCCACCTGCTTGTCGATCTGGCGGAACACCCGGTGGTGGTTCAGCCAGAACTGGGCGATCACGTAGAACGAGACGCCGTAACTGATCCAGTCGTCGCTGCTCTTGGCCAGCGCGTGCGCCAGCGCGGAGGCTGAGTCGGGATCTTTACCCAGCATCGACGCGGTGGGCACCGCGATCTGCAGGATGAGCAGGGTCAGCGCGATGGCCACCACGCCGTCGGACAGGGCCAGCAGCCGGTCCGTCGGCGGCCGTTCGATCGGCTCCGAACCGGGCGTGGTGTCCTCGGCGGCGGGGTGATCCGGGGTCATGTCCACCCGCCGATCATGCCAGCGCGCCGCCACAGGTCGCGCGGGTGCCGGCCGGGCGGCAGCGCAGTGATCAAGGCTGGCATCAGGACCGGTAGTTGCTCAGCTCGATGAGGTTGCCGTCCGGATCGCGGAGGTAGCAGCTGATGAGGTCGCCGGTGGCACCGGTCCGCGGCACCGGGCCCTCCTCGATGGCCACCCCGGCCGCGCCGAGCTGTCTCATGACCTCCTCGATGGGGTCGTCGACGATGAAGCACAGGTCGGCACTGCCGGGGGTGGGCCGGTTGGCCTTGGGCTCGAACTCCTGCCCGGCCTGGTGCAGGTTGATCTTGCTGGTGCCGAACCGCAGGGCGGTGCGGCCGCCGCCGAACGTCACCGCGGTCATGCCCAGCACCCCGGTGTAGAAGTCCACCGTGGCGTCGATGCTGGCCACGGTGAGGACCACGTGGTCGAGCCGGTTGACCTTCATGGACGATGTTCCCTCCGGTTTCCGGCCGGCCGGTGAGCCGGGCCGGGTCGCAACGTCTTAGCTGGGGAGGCGCCGGCAACCAGGAGGAACGATGACCGGTACCCCCGTTGACCACCTGCCGGTGGTTCGACACCCAGGCCGAAGCGGCCGCCACCTTCTACACGACCATCTTCCCCGGCGCCAAGCTCGGCAGCGTCAGCCGGTTCGGTCAGGGCGGCCCGCGGCCGGCCTGCTGGCCCTGGCCATGAAGGAGAAGCCGCTCTCGGACGAGATGATCGATGTGGCTTCGGGCAAGGTAGAGGTGGCCGAGTACTGACAAACGAGTACCGACAAAGGAGCGCCGATGCGGGTGTGCGTGCTGGGGGCCGGAGCGATCGGCGGCTTCATCGGGACCCGGCTGGCCGCGGCTGGCCATCCGGTCGCGGCCCTGGCCCGCGGGGCCACGCTGGACGCCCTGCGGGCCCACGGCTGGCGGGCCGAAATCGGCGGCGAGCTGGTCACCGCCCCGGTCCAGGCCTCGGCCGACCCGGCCGAACTGGGCCGGCAGGACCTGGTCGTGCTGGCGGTCAAGGCGCAAGCGGCCCGGTCGGCGGCGGCGGTCATCGGGCCGCTGCTGGGCCCGGAAACCATGGTGCTGACCGCGATGAACGGGGTGCCGTGGTGGTTCTTCGAGGGATTCGGCGGCCCCGTCCAGGGGCGGCACCTGGACAGCGTGGACCCGGGCGGGGTCGCCGCCGCCGCCGTCCCGGTCCAGCGGGTGATCGGCGCGGTGGTGCACATGAGCAGCGGCGCACCCGAGCCCGGGCTGGTCCGGCACCACCACGGGACCGGCCTGATCATCGGCGAGCCCAGCCACCAGGACTCGGGCCGGGTGCGGGCGGTGGCGGACCTGCTGGCCACCGGGTCGCTGGACGTCACCGTGTCCCAGGCCATCCACACCGACGTCTGGTACAAGCTCTGGGGCAACATGACCATCAACCCGGTCTCGGTGCTGACCGGCGCGACCGCCGACCGGATCCTGGACGACGACCTGGTCCGGGCCTTCTGCCACACCGCCATGCGCGAGGCCCAGCAGATCGGGAGCCGGATCGGCTGCCCGATCGCGGAGACCCCCGAGGACCGGAGCACGGTGACCAGAAAGCTGGGCGCGTTCACCACCTCGATGCTGCAGGACGCCCAGGCCGGGCGCGGCCTGGAGCTGGACGCCCTGGTCGGCGCGGTGCGGGAGATCGGCGCGATTGTGGGGGTACCGACCCCCGCGGTGGACGCGCTCTACGGGCTGACCCGGCTGTGGGCGAGATGTCACTTACAGTTCGCGAGTCCGTAAGGGCGTAGTGACCGAGTACGGCACGCACGTGTTCCACGTTGTGAGCATGCGGATCGCGATCATTACGGAGTCGTTCGCGCCCGACCTGAACGGTGTGGCCAACTGCGTCCTGCGGGTGGCCGGCCACCTGGTCCGGCGTGGTCACCAGCCGCTGATCATCGCCCCGGAACCGGCCGCCACGGCCGGCGGGGCCCGACCCGGATCATTCCCCTATCCCGTCGAGCGGGTCCCCTCGGTGTCCCTGCCGGGCTACCCGGGCTTCCGGCTCGGCCTGCCCAGCCGGGCCATCAAGGCCGCCCTGACCCGGCACCGCACCGACCTGGTCCACCTGGCCAGCCCGGTGTTCCTGGGCGCTTCCGGCAGCACGGTCACCCGCCACCTCGGGCTGCCCGCCATCGCCGTCTACCAGACCGACATCCCGGCCTACGCCCGGGCCTACGGCTGGCACGGCGCCGGCGAGGCCGCCGCCTGGCGCTGGCTGCGCCGCATCCACAACGGCGCCGAGCGCACCCTGGCCCCGTCGTCGGCGGTCATGACCCAGCTGCGGGCGCACGGGTTCGAGCGGCTCTGGCTGTGGGGCCGTGGCGTCGACCTGGACTGCTTCGGCCCCGGCCACCGCAGCCAGGAGCTGCGCCGGGAGCTGGCCCCGAACGGCGAAGTGCTGGCCGGTTACGTGGGCCGGCTGGCCACCGAGAAGCGGGTCGACCTGCTGGCCGGGGTGGCGGAACTGCCCGGCGTCCGGCTGGTGGTGGTGGGCGGCGGCCCGGCCGCCGGCGCGCTGCGCGAGCGGATGCCGACCGCGGTGTTCCTGGGCGAGCAGCGTGGGGCTCAGCTGGCCCGGACCTACGCCAGCCTGGACGTGTTCGTGCACAGCGGGCCGCACGAGACCTTCGGCCAGACCCTGCAGGAGGCGGCGGCCAGCCGCCTGCCGGTGGTGGCGCCGGCCGCGGGTGGCCCGCTGGACCTGGTCGAGCCCGGGGTCACCGGCGCCCTGGTCAAGCCGGGCGACGGCGCGGCCATCGCGGCCGCGGTGGCCCGGCTGGCCGCCGACCCCGCCTTGCGCGCCGCCCAGGGCCGGGCCGGGCAGCACAAGGTCCAGGGCCGCACCTGGGCCGCACTGGGCGACACCCTGATCGGTCACTACGCCGCCGTGCTGCGGCCCGGCCGCCAAACCAGGCCGACGGCCGAGGCTGCGGCGTGACTACCTTCGCGGCGCTGGGCGACTCGATCACGCTGGGCATCGGTGACCGCGGGCCGGGCCGGGCCTGGCGCGGCTGGGCCGCCCTGCTGGCCGAGGGTCTGCGCGAGCCGCGGCTGCACAACCTGGCCGCGTCCGGGGCTCAGTCCGCTGATGTGGAACGGGACCAGCTGCCGCGCGCCCTGGAGCTTCGGCCCGACGTGGCCAGCGTGATCGTGGGCATCAACGACACGCTGCGCTCCAGCTTCGACCCCCGGCGCATCGCGCGGTCGGCCGAGCACACGGTGGGGGCGTTGCGGTCGGCCGGGGCCGAGGTGCTGACCCTCCGGCTCCCCGACCCCGGCCTCATGCTCGGCCTGCCCGCGGCGCTGAGCCGGCCGCTGGCCCGCCGCATCCACATCGTGAACACGATCATGGACGACGTGTCGGCCCAGTTCGGCGCGCTCGTGTTCGACGCGGCCAGCGACCCGGACACCTACGACCGGCGCATGTGGAGCGTGGACCGGATGCACCCCAGCGAGCGCGGGCACCGGCTCATCGCCGCTCGCTTCTACGATCAGCTGGCCGCGGCCGGAATGCCGCTCGGCCCCCGGCCCGGGGCCGAACCGACCAGCCCGCCGCCGACCCGGCGGGCCCAGGCGGCCTGGATGGCCACCAAGGGCACCGGCTGGGTCATCCGCCGGTCAACCGACCTGGTGCCGTACCTGGTGTTCATGGGGCTGCGGGAGCTGTGGGGCACCCCGACGCCCGACTACGCGCCCGAACCCCGCGGCGACGACGGCGTGGGCCGGCCGGCCGGCACCGGCGTGGCCGGCTAAATTGGCCGGAATTGCCGCTCGTCGTCCGGAACCAGGCAGGTCACCCCGCGTATGAACATCGTCATCGCCGGCTTCATCGTGGGCATTCTGGTCGGCCTGACCGGTTCCGGGGGCGGGGCGCTGATGACGCCCATCCTCATCCTGCTGTTCGGGGTGAGCCCCAGCGCCGCGGTGTCCAGCGACATCGTGGCCTCGGCGATCATGAAGCCGTTCGGGGGCGCGATCCACTTCCGGCGCGGCACCGTGCACGGCGGCCTGGTGCTGTGGCTTTCGATCGGCTCGGTGCCGGCCGCGTTCGCGGGTGTCTTCATCGACCACGCGCTCGGCTCCGGCCAGGTCATGCAGACCCGGATCGAGTACGCGATGGGCGCCGCGCTGATCATCGCGTCGGCGGCCCTGATCTACCGGCTGCTGCTGGACAGCGTCCGGGCCCGGCGGTCCCCCGCGCCCGCCGGTGACGACGACCTGGCCATCCCGGTCCGGCGCGCCCTGACCGTGGCCATCGGGGTGTTCGGTGGCCTGCTGGTAGGCATCACGTCGGTCGGCTCGGGCTCGCTGATGATCGTGCTGCTGATGATGGTGTACCCGCAGCTGTCCATGCGGCGCCTGGTCGGCACGGACATCGTGCAGTCGATGCCGCTGGTCGGCTCGGCGGCCATCGCCCACGCGCTGTTCGGCAACCTGGAGTTCGGCCTGTCGGCGGCGATCGCGATCGGCAGTATCCCCGGCGTCATCATCGGCTCGCTGATCTCGGCCCGGGCCAGCAACTTCCTGCTCCGCCCGATCCTGGCCGTGGTGCTCGGCGCCACCGCGCTCAAGCTGCTCGGGCTGGGCACCGACGCGCTGGCCATCACGGTGGTGGCCATCGTCGCGGTCGGCCTGCCGTTGTGGGCGGTGCTGGACGGCCGGGCCTGGCCAGAGCGGGACTGGCGGGCCGCCGGGTACCAGCGGCGCCGGTGGCTGACCCTGATCGCGGTGGGCATCCCGGTCGGCTTGGGCCTGGTCATGGCCGCGATCTACTTCACCAGGGTCCGGCCCCGCTTGGCCGCGGCCGCCGCCAGCGAGGTCCCGCCGCGTGCCCCCGTGGCCGCGGCGGGACCCGCCGGAACCCCCCGGATCTAGCCGCGGGCCTTGCGCCGGTACAGGTGCACGGCCAGCGGCGCGAACACGGCCAGCATCAGCAGCGACCAGCCGGCCACGGCCAGCACCGGATGTTCCATGGGCCAGCTGTGAATCCCCGCGGCCGGGTTCGGGTTGCCGAAATAGTGCCGGGTCGCGGCGGCCAGCGAGCTCATCGGGTTCCACTCCGCCACCGGCTGCAGCCAGCCCGGCATGGCCTGGACCGGTACGAACGCGCTGGAGATGAAGGTCAGCGGCAGGAAGATGATGAACCCGGCCTGCTGAGCCGCTTCCGGGCTGCGCAGCACCATGCCCAGGCAGGCCCCGGCCCAGGTGAAGGCGTAACCGAACAGCAGGGCCAGGCCGAACGCGGCCAGGGCGTCCAGCACCCCGGTGTGGATCCGCCAGCCCACCGCCAGCCCCACCCCGGCCGTCACGATCACCCCGATGACCTGGGTCAGCAGGTCGGCGATGCTCCGCCCGGCCAGGACCGCGGCCCGGGACATGGGCAGCGAGCGGAACCGGTCGACCAGGCCGGTACTCATGTCGGTGACCATGGCCACCGCCGTGCCCGGCGCGGTCTGGGCCAGGCCCATGCCGAGCATCCCGCCGATCAGGTACTCGTGGTAGTTGCCGCCACCGGGGATGCGGATCGCGTTCCCGAACACGTAGCAGAACAGCAGCACGAAGATGATCGGCTGGATGGTCACGTCGGCCAGGGTCTCCGGTTCCCGCCGGATCCGGGCCAGGCTGCGCCGGGTCAGCACCCAGACGTCCTTGACCGCCCAGGCGAACGAGCTGCGTGAACGGGCCCGTGGACCTTGTGTCCCGGTTATCGTCACGGCGCTCATGCTGCCTCCCCCTCCTGCTCGTCATCGTCTGAGCCAGTACCAGCTCCACCTATTGGAACGGAATCTTCCGGTCCGCCGGGACGGCTCGCGGGCTTGTGCTCGGCCTGGTGGCCGGTGAGGTTCAGGAACACGTCGTCCAGCGAGGGACGCCGGACGCTGATCCGGTCCACCTCGATGCCCACGTCGTCCAGGGCCCGGACGATCCGGGTGGTGATCCCCGCGCCGCTGGCCGTGATCGGCGCGTCCAGGCGCCGGGCGGCCACATCGGCGCGGACCGGCCCGGCCGTGTACATGGTGAGCGCGGCCGCGGCCTTGTCCAGGTCCGCTCCTGGCGTCAGGGCGATCTCCACCCGCTCGCCACCGACCGCCTCCTTGAGCTCGTCCGGGGTGCCCTCGGCGATCACCGTGCCGGTGTCGATCACCGCGACCCGCTCGGCCAGCTGGTCGGCCTCCTCCAGGTACTGGGTGGTGAGCAGCAGCGTGGTGCCCTCCGCGGCCAGCTCCCGGATGATGTCCCACATCACCGCGCGGCTGCGCGGGTCCAGGCCGGTGGTCGGCTCGTCCAGGAACAGCACCTCGGGCCGCCCGATCAGGCTGGCAGCCAGGTCGAGTCGCCGCCGCATCCCCCCGGAGTACGTCTTGACCGCTCGCCCGGCGGCGTCGGTGAGGTCGAACCGCTCCAGCAGGTCGTCGGCCCGCCGCTTGGCCTCCCGGCCGGACAGCCGCCCCAGCTGACCGATCATGATCAGGTTGGCGCGGCCGGACAGGTAATCGTCCAGCGCCGCGTACTGGCCGGTCAGGCCGATCCGCTCGCGGACCGGACCGGCGTCCTTGACGACGTCGTAGCCCAGCACCTCGGCGCGGCCCGCGTCGGGCAGCAGCAGCGTGGTGAGGACCCGTACCCCCGTCGTCTTCCCGGCCCCGTTCGGCCCGAGCAGGCCGAACACGCTTCCCCGGGGCACGGAAAGACTCAGGCCGGCCAGGGCCTTGGTCTTACCGAAGTTCTTGACCAGCTGATCCGCCCGGATGGCGGCATCGTTCCCCATGCGGTGCCTCCTGCACATCCTGTTCGCCTAATACGATGTATCGCGTTAGTCGCACAGTCAAGCTATATCGCGATATTCGATCATGAATATCGCCCGGCTTCCGACCGGCGCTCGTACGATGTACGACCATCGGTTCGTACGTCGTACGGTAGCAGTACACTGTACGAGAGGCAACGCGATTATTTGGTGACCAGCTGAGGGGGCATCGTGGCCGACGACGACGAGGACCTGTGGCCGCCCTTCTATCTGTCCGGCGGTCAGTCAGCCCAGGAACAGCGGGTCCAGCACCGGATGCAGCACCTCCGGGATCACGGGAAGCGGCCGCCGGGCCGGGCCAGTTCGCTGTCCCGGGACGAAATCGTCCGGACCGCGCTGGCCGTGGCCGACGCCGAGGGCCCGCACGCGATCAGCATGCGGCGCATCGCGCGTGAGCTCAACGCGGGCACCATGTCGCTGTACTGGTACGTCTCCTCCAAGGAGGAACTGCTCGACCTGATGCTGGACGCCATGTACGGCGAGCTGACCGAGACCGAGATCACCGGCGACCTCCGGGCCGACCTGCGCACGATGGCGGTCAGCCAGCGGGCCATGCTCCGCCGGCACCGCTGGGTCATGCCGTTCATGGCGGGCCGCCCGCCCATGGGCCCGAAATCGCTGCGCAACATCGAGCGCGCGCTGGGCATCTTCGCCGCCGCCAACCTGACCGGAGAGGCGGTGATGACCGCCCTGATGGCGGTCCTCACCTACGTGCTGGGGGCCGTCGGCCGGGAGCAGCAGGAGGAACGGAGTCAGCAGGACCAGGAACGGGCCCAGCAGCGGCTCGGGCTCTCCGAGGACGAGATGCACAACATCTACTGGGAGTTCCTGCAGCAGGTCATGGCGTCCGGCCACTACCCCAACTTCACCGAGATGATCAAGCTGGGCGTGGACCCGGACGCCCGCGAGACCATGGACGAGCGGTTCGAGTTCGGCCTGGACTGCCTGCTCGACGGAATCATGGCTCGTTTGCACCGGTCCGCGCCGGCGCAATGAGCGACGGCCCGCGCCATCTCTTGCGTGCGGGCCACTGTGGGGCTGACACTTGACGGCATGGGCAGTGTCATGCTCTGGGTGTTCGTCGTGTTCCTGCCGACCCTGGCGTTCGGTGCGGTGCTGGCGCTGCTGCGCGTCTGGCGCCGGGCCGACGATTCGGCCCGGCAGTTCCGGGCCGACCGGGCCCCGGCCGAGCCGGTGGCCCAGGTCGAAGCGCGGTTGCGGCGGCTGCGGACCGAGCTGGAGGCCATGGAAAACCAGCCCGGCGGCATGGCCAAGCAGCACAAGATCATGGCCGTCCGCGGCGCCTACCTGGACGTCCTGACCAGCGCCTGCAACCGGTTCGGGGTCAGCCCGCCGGCTGGCGGGGACCGGGCCCGCCAGGCCGAGATCTACCGCGCCGAGGCCGCCCTGCGTGAGTTCGGCCTGGACGTCAGGGAAGCAGCAGTGCGCTGAATGCGGGCCGTGGCCGAGCGAGCCGGTAGCCGCCCGGACGGCGCGATCCGCGTCCTGGCCGTGTCCGACGAGGTGGCCGAGGCCCTGCTGGCCGACGTCAGCCCGGTGCGGTCGGCCCAGCTCATCCTGGCCTGCGGTGACCTGCCCGCCGAGTACCTCGGGGCGCTGATGAACGCGCTCGACGTGCCGCTGGTGTTCGTGCCCGGCAACCATGACCAGGACCAGTCCGGCTACCGGGTCAGCCGGTCCGGCCTGGTCACCAAGGCGGGCTTCCCGGCCCGGCCGCCGTGGCCGTCCGGCGCGGTCAACGCCGACGGGCGGGTGGTCGACGTGGCCGGGGTCCGGGTGGCTGGCCTGGGCGGCTGCCTGCGCTACAGCGACGGCCCCAACCAGTACACCGAGGGCCAGCAGGGCCGCCGGGCCCGGGCTCTGCGGCGCCGGGCGGCCTGGCGCCGCTGGCGGGACCACCGGGGGGTCGACGTGCTGCTGACCCACGCTCCACCGCGCGGGGTCGGCGACGGCGACGACGCGCCCCATCGTGGCTTCGGCTGCTACCTCGGGCTGGCCGCCGCCCTGGACCCGCCGCTGCTGCTGCACGGGCACGTGCACCCGTACGGTTCGGCGGTACCGGCCCGGTCCCTGGGCCGCACCGTGGTCCGCAACGTCACCGGCTGGCACCTGCTCGACCTCGGCCCGGCCCCGGCCGACCGGATCCCGGAGCCCGGCCGTGCGGGCTGACACCGGCTTCCCGCGCGCGGACGTGGAGAACGACTTCATCCGCGTCCGCCGCCGCCAGGTCCTGGCCCGGCTGGCCGGGCGGCTGCGCCGGGGCCCGGACGACATCAACCTGATCCTGCCCTACGACGAGGTCATCGCGGCGCTGGGCTTCCGCGGCGAGGAGAACCTCGGCCTGCGCACGATCAAGCTGGACTCGGTGGTGGGCACGGTGGACTCGCGGCGGGACTTCGACCGCCGGTTCCGGCCCACCACGACCCGGGTCCGGGAACGGTGGGAACGGCTGGCTCTGGCCCAGCGGCGCGGCGAGTCCATCCCGCCCATCGACGTCTACCAGGTGGGCGACCTGTACTTCGTGAAAGACGGCCACCACCGGGTGTCGATCGCCATGGCCACCCGGCAGCGAACCATCGACGCCTACGTGACCCGGGTGCTGACCGAGATCCCGCCCGACGGCATCCGCGGCCGCAGCGACCTGGTCATGAAGAGCTACCAGCGGATCTTCAAGGCCCGGGTGCCGCTGCCGGAGGCCGCCTACGCCAAGCTGACCTGCGTCGACCCTTGGTCCTACGCCGAGCTGGGCGAGAACGTCGAGGCCTGGGGCTTCCGCTACATGCAGGTCGAGCGGCAGTACTTCACCCGCGAGCAGATCGCCCGGCGCTGGTTCAGCGAGGAGTTCCTCCCGGTCGTCCGGATGCTGCACGCCGCCGACCTGATCGGCTCCGGCACCGACGCCGAGGCCTACATGCGGGTGGCCAGCCAGCGCTACCGCCTGATGCGCACGCACGCCTGGAACGACGAGGTGATTGACCGCCTCCGCCGCGAGCTTCGGTAAAAACTGGCGGCAAAAGAAAGCCGGGGACGCGGCGCGCGGCCACGTCCCCGGCTGTCCGGTTAGTGCTGGTCAGGCCGGGCCCGTACCGCCGGTGGCTCCGCCGGCCGGGGTGTCCGAGGCCGCACCGCCAGCCGGAGGCGCCGGCTCGGCCGGCGTCTCAGCCGCGGGCGTCTCGGCCGTGGCCTCGCGAGCGGGAGCACCCGTGCTGCCGCCGACCACGGGGCCGTCGGAACCGCCGTCCAGGGTGATGTTGGCGCCGGTCGCGGGGTTGAAGATGTGCATGTTCCGCAGATCGGCCCACAGCTCGGTCTCCTGACCCTCGCGCGCGGTGGTCTCGGTGTCCAGCCGGGCGGTGATGGATTGACCGCTGGCGCCGGTGTCGGCCGAGCCCGAGTCCTCGGCCAGCTCCCGGAGTTCGTCCGCGTTGACGTCGCCGCTGAACTCCTTGGTGAAGTAGACGAACACGTCGGAGCCCATGGACTCGACCACGTCTATGTTGGCCCGGAAGAGCAGCCCGTTGTCCCGGGCCGCCGCCGGGACCAGCGCGGCGTCCTCGAAGTTCTCCGGCCGGATGCCGACCATGAGGTCGCGCGGGGCGTCGGCCCGCTCCAGCGCCTGCCGTAGCTGGCCGGTCAGCGGAACGTTACCCAGCGGGGTGTGCAGGGTGCCGTCCTCGACGTGGCTGGGCAGGAAGTTCATCGACGGCGAGCCGATGAAGCCGGCCACGAACAGGTTGTTCGGCCGGTCGTACAGCTCCTGCGGCGCGCCGAGCTGCTGTAGCAAGCCGGCCCGCATGACCGCCACCCGGTCGCCCAGGGTCATGGCCTCGGTCTGGTCGTGGGTCACGTACACGGTGGTGGTGCCCAGCCGCCGCTGGATCCGCGACACCTCGGTGCGCATCTGCACCCGGAGCTTGGCGTCCAGGTTGGACAGCGGCTCGTCCATCAGGAACGCGGCCGGGTCGCGGACGATGGCCCGGCCCATGGCCACCCGCTGCCGCTGGCCACCGGACAGGTTGGACGGCTTGCGGTCCAGGTGCTGGGTCAGGTCCAGGATCCGGGCCGCCTCGTTGACCTTGTCGTCGATCTCCTTCTGCGGCCGCTTGGCCAGCTTGAGCGCGAAGCCCATGTTCTCCCGCACGGTCATGTGCGGGTACAGGGCGTAGCTCTGGAAGACCATGGCGATGTCGCGGTCCTTGGGGGCCGCGTTGTTCACCACCTTGCCGCCGATGCGCAGCTCGCCCTCGGTGATGTCCTCCAG
>DATDIH010000302.1:0-20635 GCA_036521155.1 Streptosporangiaceae bacterium | reverse complement strand
CGGCGGCGGCGTCGCCGACCGGGATGCCATGGCCGGGCCGGCCCGGTGCCGGAGCGCCGTTCGGGGCACCCGCGCCCGGTGCCGGCGGGGTGCCCGGACCCGCGTTGGCCGCCTCGGCCTTCTTCTGGCCCATGGCCTTGGCCACGTGCTGGTCGACCTCGTCCTCCAGCGACGGCCGGGCGGTCTCCGCCGCGACCAGGCCGGACACGCCGTCCAGGATGTCGGTCAGCCGCCGGATGGTCTCGCCGTGCCGCGTGCTCAGCAGGTTGAGCCGCCGCTCGGCGCCGTCGTGGATGGCCGCCGCTCGCGCCGTGGCCTCGTCCAGCGTCTGCTTGGCCTGCGACTTGGCCCCGGACAGCACGGTGTCCGCCTTCTTGCGCGCGTCCGCCGTGGTGTGGTCAGCTTCGGCCCGCGCGGTCGTCCTCGTCTTGTCCGCCTCGGACCGGGCCGAGGAGATGGCCCGCTCGGCCTGCTCCTGGGCGGCCGTGAGCATGTGCTCGGCCTGCTCCCGGGCCTCCTTCTTGACCCGGTCGGCTTCGGACGAGGCATCGGTCAGCTGCTTCTTGATGTCACCGTCAGCACGGTTCTTCTGCGCCTTGGCCTCGTCATCGGCCAGCTTCAGGATCTGGGAGATCCGCTCGCTGACCTCCTCGTGGGCCGGCCGGTTGCCCAGGGCCTGCTGGCGGAGGGAGGTCACCTCCTGGCGCAGCTGCTCGCCCTCGTCCAGCGCACGGCCCAGCCGCTCCTCGAGCTCGTGGATCTGGCCCCGGCAGCGGGCGACGAAATCGTCGACCTGCCGCCGGCTGTAGCCGCGCATCTGAACCTCGAAAGCGTCTTCTTGGCTGGAGAGGTTGGGAAGAAGATCGGTATTTTCGTTCATGGCTTCACGAGGACCTTATATCCGGGAGCGTGCGGGAAAAGTTGACCGGTAGGCACGTTATCGCGGGACTACTGAGCAGGGGGCGTGATGTCTGCGGGAACCTTGTGTGCTGTGGTGAGATCGATATGTGCACGACTCTTGTCCCGAACGGCCCTTCCGCGCAACCGAAACGTCCAAGTGCACCGTTATGCACCCGGTTTGACCCGCTGAAACCTTGTGACGTGCACGCTTGGCACTCGCTGGGTCGCGGACCGTCGCGGTCCGGGCTGGCGGGCCGCCGGTCCCGTCCGGGGCGCCTGCGGTCATCGCGGGCATGCTCCGGAACCGGGCCCGGACCTCATGATCGTGCATGCACAATGGCGCACAGCCCTCACGTCCAAGCCCTACCGGATCACGGGCCGCCATATCGGGCGATTAGTGGAATTGTGACCGGCTGGCTGGGTAAAACCACACCGGTGGGTGGTCCAGGAATGGCCCTGATGGGTCATGCGGATCGGCGGCGGACGACGTAGCCTTGATGCATCAGGCGTCAAGCGTCAGCGTCGACGGAGGTGAGCACGGTGCCCGAGTACGTCGATCTTCGTGTTCACGATCTGGTCGCCCTGGACGAGATCGAGCTGTACGCCGAGGTGCTGGGTGCGGTGGCCGCCAGCGACGGCCCGCTGTCCCGCGAAGAGCTGGACGAGGTGCTGGGCGTCAGCCCCGAGCCCAAGGTGCTCGGCCGGATCGCCTAGCCCGTCCGGGGCATGGATCGGGCCATACTCCCGCGTCCGCGGATCAGCCCGTCCCGTACATCACGTCGGTGGTGGCGAGCGTGAAGCCGAGTGCGGTGTACATCCGCACCGCGGCCCGGTTCTCCTCGTCCACGTACAGCATCACCTCGGCCAGGCTCCGATCGTCCCGCAGATAGCGCAGCCCGGTCAGGGTGAGCGCGCGGCCCAGGCCCGACCCCTGCTCGGCCGGGTCGACCCCGACCACGTACACCTCGCCGGTCTCCCCGTCGTGCACCTTGGTCCAGTGGAATCCGGCCAGCCGCCCGTCCCGCTCGGCCAGGAAGAAGCCGGCCGGATCGAACCATGCCTCCTGCTCGCGCAGGTCCAGATCGATCCGGGTCCAGGCCCCCTGCTCGGGGTGATGGGCGAAGGCCAGCGCGTTGAGCCGGAGCCAGGCGTCTTCGTCCTGCCCGGGCACGAACGTGCGCAGCGTGACCCCGGCGGGCAGCGACGGCTCGGGCAGCGGGTCCCGCAGCGGCCGGCTCATCTGGAACAGCGCCCGGACCCGGCTCAGCCCGGCCGACCGGGCCAGCGCCGCGGCCGCGGGCAGGTCGCCATGGGCCCACACCCGCAGCAGGCCCGATCCGGCCCGCTCGATCAGGCCGTCCAGCAGCGCCCGGCCGGTGCCCTGGCGCCGCTGGCCCGGGCCCGTGACCAGCTCGGCGCTGGCCAGCCCGGGCTCCTCCCAGTCCAGGTGGGCGTAGCCGGTGATCACGCCGTCGGCCGTGGCCAGCAGGTCAAGCCCGGCCGGGCCGGGCTGGCCGCTGTCGCCCGCGGACCGATCGCGGTCCTCGTCATCCGGGGCCGGCGGGCCGCCGTAACGCACGTGCAGCATGGTCTGCTCGGACAGCGGGGCCACCCCGTCGGCTTCGGCGGCCTCGGCCACCAGCCGCAGCACCTGATCGCGCTGGCCTGGGTCGAGCGACCCGGTCTCGGTCACGGCCGGGCGGCCGGCCTGGTCAGCGGGGCTAGGCCCCGTGGACGTGGCTGGCCCGGCTGAGCCCGCTGTCGTCGCGGCTGAGCCCGGCTTCGTCGTCGGGTCCGGTGTCGTGGTCATCGTCTCCCGCGTCCGTGCTGTCCGGCTGGTCGCTGACGCCCTTGAACGGCACGAAACGGTAGCCGACGTTACGGACGGTGCCGATCAGGGCCTCGTGCTCGGTGCCGAGCTTGGCCCGCAGCCGCCGGACATGCACGTCTACCGTGCGGGTGCCGCCGAAGTAGTCATACCCCCAGACCTCCTGCAGCAGGTGAGCCCGGGTGAAAACCCGGCCCGGGTGCTGGGCCAGGAACTTCAGCAGTTCGAATTCCTTGAACGTGAGGTCCAGCGCCCGCCCGCGCAGGCGGGCGGAGTAGGTGGCCTCGTCGATGGTGAGGTCACCGGACTTGATCTCGTCCGGTGCGTCGGCGGCTGCGTTCCGGGCCCGGCGGCCCAGCGCCAGCCGGAGCCGCGCCTCGACCTCGGCCGGACCGGCCGTGTTGAGTACCACGTCGTCGGCGCCCCAGTCCGCGCTGACCGCGGCCAGGCCGCCCTCGGTGACAATGATCATGAGCGGGCAGTCGAGCCCGGTGGTCAGCAGCAGCTTGCAGATGCTCTTTCCGTGGGCCAGGTCGCGGCGCGCGTCGACCAGTACCACGTCGCCGGGCGGCGCGTCGATCAGGGCCGAGGCCTCCGGGGGCATGACCCGCACCGAGTGCAGCAGCAGGCCGAGGGCGGGCAGCACCTCCGTGGACGGTTCGAGCGTCCCGGTCAGCAGGAGCAGATCGCTCAAGCGGTTCCACCTCCACTCCGCGGCGCCCAGCGCACCGGCACTAGCCTGTAAAAACACACAGGGACCCGGGGGCAGCGTCGCCCGGATCCCATTGTCAATGAGGATAACCGATATGGCCATGATTACCATCCGCTACTGGGCGGCGGCCAAGGAGGCGGCCGGGGTCGCGGCCGAATCCTGCGAAGCCGGCACGCTGGCCGAAGCCTTGTCGGCGGTGCTCGCCCGGCGCGACGATGGCGCCGGTGATCGCCTGCGCGCCGTGCTGGCCCGGTCGTCGTTTCTGGTCGACGGCTCGCCCGCCGGGGTGCGTCGGCACGAGGACATCAGCCTGCCCGGTGCGGCCGTGATCGAGGTGCTGCCCCCCTTCGCCGGCGGCTGACCGGCCACGACGCCGGCCGTCCGGAACGGCTGCGCCCAGCTTCCCTGGCCCTCCCGGCCGGTGACCGGTTTACCCCCCTCTCTCCGGGTACGCTCCCGTCCCGATGCGGAAGCTGCTGATCTTTGTGATCATCCTGGCCGGGCTGCTGGTGGCGGCCGACCGGATCGGCGTGGTCGTGGCCGACCACGAGGTCGCCGACCATATCCAGACCGCGTACCACCTGCCGTCGAAGCCGTCGGTCAGCGTGCACGGGTTCCCGTTCCTGACCCAGGTCGTGTCCGGGCACTACGACGAGATCGACGTGTCCACCGGCCAGCTGACCACCCAGGGCGTGACCGTCGACAATCTGGTGGCCAAGCTGACCGGGGTCCGGGCCCCCATGAGCGATCTGATGGGGCACGGCTCGGCCACCATCAGCGCGGCCCGGGTCTCCGGTACCGCCACCGTGCCGTTCGCGTCGGTGCGCCGTCGCCTGCCGGCCGGAGTCCAGCTCAGCCAGGACGGCAGCGCGCTGCGGCTGTCCGGCAAGGTGAGCTACCTCGGGCTCAGCCTCCCGGTCACGGCCGACGCGCTGCTGTCGCCCAGCGGCTCGGGCATCGCGGTCACGCCGACCCGCATCCAGGTGGCCCACGACGGCGGCGCGCTGTCCAGCCTGATCTCGGGCCAGTTCCATTTCGTGGTGCCGGTCACCGGGCTGCCGCTGCACCTGTCGATCAAGTCGGTTCACGTGGTCCCGGGCGGAGTCCGGGTCGGGGCCACCGCCAGCAACGTGTCATTCAGCACCAACGGCCAATAGCAACTCCCGCCCACCATGTTCGCAATGGACCTGTGCCGACCCTGGGGTGCGCGCAATTAACCATTGCGCACATTGGGCCAGCAGAGCCCAGGCGGGCCGTGGAGAGCGGGCACGCGGGTGGGGCGCGAGTGACGAGCGGGACGCAAAATAACCCAAGTTGGTGACGGGAATCGCCGAGACGGGGCTCCCATCTGTGGCCTTCAAAATTAAATAAAAGTACGAACTTTCAACGCGATTTGAACCGGTCTGGTTGCGGAACCGTATTCCATGACATGGGAGGCTCGGGATCCGCGGCGCCGCAAGACACGGTGGCCGACGAGGCGTACATTCGGGCGCTCTACGCCGAGCATGGCGGTGCGCTGCTCCGTTATGCGCTCCATCTCACTGGCGGCGACAAGCAGCGCGCCGAAGACCTCGTGCAGGAGACGGTGGTCCGTGCCTGGCGGCACCCGGAAGCACTGGCCGACCGGCCGGCCCGGCCGTGGCTGTTCGCGGTGGCCCGGAACCTCGCGGTCGACGCCTACCGGGCCCGGCAGTCACGTCCGCCCGAGGTCGGGCAGGGCGCGCTGGAACTGGTGGCCGTGGCCGATGACGCCGACCGGGCCCTGGAATCGTGGGCCGTGGCCGACGCCCTGGCCACCCTGCGCCCGGACCACCGCCGGGTCATCATCGAGACCTACTATCGAGGCTGTTCGGTCGCGGAGGCCGCAGCCACCCTCGGGATCCCGTCGGGCACGGTGAAATCCCGCACCTTCTACGCGCTCAAGGCGCTGAAGCTCGCGCTGGAAGAGAGAGGACTTGCGCCATGACGTCGGCGTGGGAATGTGCTGACACGCGACAGGCGCTCGGTGTCTACGTCCTGGGTGCCATCGACCCGGCCGAACGGTCGCTGGTCGATGCGCACGTCTCCGGCTGTGCCGAATGCCGCGACGAGCTGGCCGGCCTGGCCGGGCTGCCCGCACTGCTGGCCCGGGTGGGCACGGATGAGGTAGGCCGCATCTCCTCCGAGGACGCCGATCCGCGGCCGCCCGAGGAGACCCCCCGGGAGGACTTCGTCGACTCGCTGGTCTCGCTGACCGCGGCCCGGCGGCGCCGGAGCCGGCGGTGGCAGATCCTGGCCGCCGCGGCGGCCGTGGTCATCGCGGCGGGCGGCTCCGCCGCGGGCCTGCGGCTGGCCTCGGACTCGTCCGCGGCCCAGATCAGCGCGTCGCCCGCCCCGCCGGCCAACTGGAAGACGGCCACCACCACCTCGGCCCTGAAGGGCGTCAACGCGACCATCCGGTACCAGCGGCTGGCCTGGGGCGTCGCCTACGACGTGCAGATCACCGGCGTGCCCAAGGGCACCACCTGCCAGCTGTGGGTCACCAATTCTCAGGGCGTGCACCTGCTGGCGGCGGGCTGGACGGTCACCAGCCCCGGCGAAACGGACTGGTTCCCCGGTTCCTCCTGGGTGCCGGGCGGGCAGGTCCAGGGCATGGACGTGACCGCGGGCAACCAGCAGCTGGCCACCTTCACCATGAGCTGAGGGGCCGCCCGGATGGGCGGCCGGGTGCCCACGACGGAAGCCGTGGAATGCCTGCCGCCGCCACGCGCTTGGTAGGGGTATGACCGCAGGTGTGATCGTGCTGATCGTGGTGCTGGTGGTGCTGACTCCACTGGGCCTGATCTGGCGCCGCCGCCAGGGCCAGCTGCGCGCTCCGCGCGAGGCGCAGGCGCAGGACCCGGCCCGGGGGCGGCTCACCGCCACCGACCTGCGGCAGGACCTGGGCCCGCGGGCCACCCTGGTCCAGTTCTCCAGCGCCTTCTGTGCGCCCTGCCGGGCCACCCGGCAGCTCCTGGGCGACGTGGCCGGCCTGGTCGACGGGGTGGCCTACGTGGAGATCGACGCGGAGTCGCGGCTGGACCTGGTGCGCCGGCTCAACGTGCTGTCGACCCCGACCGTGCTGGTCCTCGGGCCGGACGGGACCATCACCCGGCAGGCCACCGGTCTGCCCCGCAAGCCCGACGTCATCGCCGCCCTGGGGGACGTGATCTCGGGTCCCGGAAATGCCACTCCCGCACCCGGGAAGCCCTCAGTAGCTCCGGCTGGTGATTGAAATGCCAGTTCAAGGGCATAATCTACAAAGAAGGTCGGTAATGTCACGATCCGGTATCAACCGGGGCGTGACAGCCGGGCCCACCCCGCATACCATCGTCTACGTGCCTTCATGGACCGCGCAGCGGCTGACCAAGCGCCGCGCCGTCGATTTCTGCCGGGTGGCCACCGCACTGTGTCGGCGGTCCCCGGGCCGCAGCATGCGGGCGGCGCACTGAGCCGACGGCTGGTCCGCCGGTGACGGTCACCGCCCCGCTGCCCCTCCCGTCAGCATGCCGTGTCCGGCCGCTGACCCCTGCCCACCGCGGGGTCCGGTCGTGCCCGGCAGGAAGTTCCGGGAAAGTTCGTCAGCAGCAAGGAGCACAGCCATGGACATCGACGCGAGAGGGCCCAGATTCGCCGCGGTCATCACGGCCGTCGTGCTGGCCCTGGCCCTGGTCACCACCAGCATGTGGCTGCTGCTGGCCCAGACGCTGGTGTTCGCGGTCGGCGCCATCGCCGGGATGCGGTACGCGCCCTACGGGCTCATCTACCGCTTCCTGATCCGGCCCCGGCTGGGTCCGCCCACCCGCTTCGAGCCGGCCGCGCCCCCGCGGTTCGCGCAGGGCGTGGGGACGGTCTTCGCCGCGGTCGGCGTGATCGGCTACGCCACCGGGGTCACCGGGATCGGGATCGCGTTCACTGCTTTGGCCCTGGCGGCCGCGTTCCTCAACGCGGCGTTTGACTTCTGCCTGGGCTGCCAGATGTATCTGTTCATCCGCCGGATCTGGCCGTCGTCGCAGGGAAGCCCGGCGGCCTGATCCATCAAGGAGGTTTTCAGCCAATGAGCCGCTCAGAAGTCCTCGTGGACGCCGAGTGGGTGGAAGCGCACGCCGGCGACCCGGGGGTGGTCCTGGTCGAGGTCGACGAGGACACCAGCGCTTACGACAAGGGTCACATTCGCAACGCCATCAAGATCGACTGGAAGAAGGACCTGCAGGACCCGGTGCGCCGGGACTTCGTGGACCGGGTCGGGTTCGAGAAGCTGCTGTCCGAGCGGGGCATCGCCAACGACGACCTCGTGGTTCTCTACGGTGGCAACAACAACTGGTTCGCGTCCTACGCCTACTGGTACTTCAAGCTGTACGGCCACCAGAACACCAAGCTGCTCGACGGCGGCCGCAAGAAGTGGGAGCTGGACTCCCGCGAGCTCACCACCGACGTGCCGCAGCGCGCGGCGACCGACTACAAGGCGTCTGAGCAGGACGCGTCGCTGCGGGCCAAGCGCGACGAGGTCGTGGACGCGATCGGCAAGCGCAACCTGGTCGACGTCCGCTCGCCGGACGAGTTCGCGGGCCGGCTGCTGGCTCCGGCGCACCTGCCGCAGGAGCAGGCGCAGCGCGGCGGGCACATCCCCACCGCCAAGAACGTCCCGTGGTCCAAGGCGGCCAACGAGGACGGCACGTTCAAGTCCGACGACGACCTCACCGAGCTTTACAAGGACGAGGCCGGGCTGGACTTCAACAAGGACACCATCGCCTACTGCCGGATCGGTGAGCGCTCGGCGCATACCTGGTTCGTCCTGCACGAGATCCTGGAGCAGCCGAACGTGAAGAACTACGACGGCTCCTGGACCGAGTACGGCTCGCTGGTGGGCGTGCCGATCGAGCTGGGTGACGCCCGATGAGCGACGCGAACCAGGCCGGCGACGGCTGCGGCGCGCCCGCGGGCGGCGTGCCCGTGTCGGCGGCCAGCAACGCCGGCACCCAGGCCGTGGTCGAGGGCCGCGTGGTCCGCGACAACGCCCCGCTGACCACCGGGTACGCCCGGCTGCTGGGCACCGGCGACGAGTTCGTGGCCGAGGTGCCGCTGGGCGAGGACGGCGGCTTCCGCTTCTTCGCCGCTCCCGGCACCTGGACCCTGCGGGTGCTGGCCCCCGGCGGGGCCCGCGCCGACCGCAGCGTGTCGGCCGAGTACGGCAAGGTCACCAAGGTCGAGGTGGCCGTCTGACCCACCGGTGAACGCCCGGGCCCGGTCCGCCGGGCCCGGTCACGGTCATCAGCCCCGCCCCGCGGCACTCGCCGCGGGGCGGGGTTTTTGCGTGGCCGGAAATGAAATCACCCCTGAATAACGGCATCGGATCGGCCGGCTGGCCCGAAAGTTACGAGCAGGTGGCCAGAAAGGAAAATTCATTCTTTCTGGTCTGGGACGCCGAAACCACAGCCATTAGCTAGGTGGAGTTAAGGGCTTGTTTGCCTTTCATTAACTTTGGGCCCCTTACCTTGAGGCGTCGACATCACGGCGCACACCGGGCAAACCGGTGGGCCTTACGTGTCGGGTGAGGTGTCAGACGTCGACCGCCAGCTCATCCTCGGCCGGGAGGTAAACCGGCCGACGCCGTTCTGCCAATTCGTGTGACCGCGCGGGGCAGACGCACGGCCAATGGCCGTGGTCACACAGTCCAGAGTGATAAAAAGGGGTTCTTTCAATATGCATCGTGTGCGCATCCAGAAGGCCGCCGTGGCCGGCGGTGTCAGCCTGGCCGCGGTGGCCCTGGTGGCGGCCTGCTCCTCGTCGGGCAGCGGCTCGGGCGGAGCCAGCAGCAGCGCGTCGGCCAGCAGCAGCAGCGGCTCCGGCGGCAGCACCTCGGCCAACGTCTCGGGCACGCTGAACGCCAGTGGCTCGACCTTCCAGACCACGTTCCAGCAGGCGGCCATCCAGGCCATCAAGCAGACCGACCCGAACCTGACGGTCAACTACGGCGGCGGCGGCTCCGGCAAGGGCCGCACGGACCTGGCGTCGGGCGTGGTCGACTTCGCCGGTTCGGACTCGCCGATTCCGGCCAAGGAAGTAGCGGGCTTCAAGGGCGCGAAGATCCTCTACTTCCCGGTCGTGATCGGCCCGATCGCGATCTCCTACAACCTGTCCGGGGTGAAGAACCTCAAGCTGGACGGGCCGACGACCGCCAAGATCTTCGACGGCACGATCAAGACCTGGAACGACCCGGCCATCAAGGCGCTCAACCCCGGGGCCACCCTGCCCAGCACGGCGATCACCATCGCCCGCCGCTCGGACTCCTCCGGCACCACCCAGAACTTCTCCGAGTTCCTGGTCAAGTCGGCCCCCGGCGTGTGGAAGCTCGGCAGCAGCTCGACCATCAGCTGGCCGTCCAACAGCCGGGGCGGCACCGGTAACGGCGGGGTCGACTCGATCGTCAAGAGCACCCCGGGCGCCATCGGCTACGTGGACTACTCCGACGCCAAGGCCTCCAACCTGTCCATGGCCTCGGTGAAGAACTCCAGTGGCAGCTTCGTCGCGCCGTCGGCCTCCTCGGCCTCGGCCGCCGCGGCCAACGCCACGGTCGCGCCCGACCTGACCTTCAGCGCGATCTGGGCCTCGGGGGCCAGCTCCTACCCGGTCACCTACCAGTCCTGGGACCTGGTGAACGCGGCGACGAAGAAGGCCGCCGCGGTCAAGGCCTACCTGAGCTACCTGCTCGGCGACGGCCAGAAGCTGCTGCCCGAGCTGAACTACGCGCCGCTGCCGGCCAGCATCGACGCCAAGGCCAAGGCCCAGCTCAGCGAGATCAAGTAACCCAGCTGAGGGTGAGCCCAGTGAGTGAGCCCAGTTAAGTGAGCACAGTTAAGTGAGCACAGCAACATCAAACCAGCAGGCCGGCCCGGCCGGCGCCCTGGGGAAACGGCGGCCGCTCGGCGACCGTCTGTTCCAGATCCTGGCGCTGGCGGCCGGCCTGCTGGTGCTCGCCATCCTGATCCTGATCGCCGTCACGACCAGCCAGCAGGCCTCGTCCTGGTTCAGTGCCGAGGGCCTGTCCGGCGTCTTCTCGACGGCCTGGAATCCGTCGACCAACAAGTTCGGCGCGCTGGGCTTCGTCTACGGCACCGCGATCAGCTCGCTCATCGCCATCATCATCGCGGTGCCGCTCAGCCTGGGCATCGCCCTGCTGCTGACCGAGGTCGTGCCGCGGCGCTGGTCACGGCCGATCGTGTACCTGATCGACCTGCTGGCGGTGGTCCCATCCGTGGTCTGGGGGCTGTGGGGCATCCTGGTCCTCGCTCCCTGGCTGCAGAAGATCTACACCTCGATCGGAAACGGGGTGAAGGGCACTCCGGTGCTCGGCTCGCTGTTCGGCCCGCCGGTCAGCGGGGCCTCGTTCTTCACCGCCGGCCTGATCCTGGCCTTTATGATCACGCCGATCATCACCTCGCTGTCCCGCGAGGTGATCGCGACCGTCCCGGTCATCGACCGGGAGGGCGCCTACGCGCTGGGCGCCACCCGGTGGGAGATGATCCGGGGCGCGGTCTGGCCGCACAGCCAGGCCGGCATCGTCGGGTCGATCCTGCTCGGGCTGGGCCGGGCCATGGGCGAGACGATCGCGGCCGCGCTGGTCATCGGCTCCTCGGTGCAGATCACGTCGCACCTGTTCGCGCCGGGTGACTCGATGCCCGCGGTCATCGCCAACGAGTTCGGTGAGGCGTCGGGGACGTTCCGCGCCGCGCTGATCGGTCTTGGTGTGCTGCTCTTCGCCCTGACCATCATCATCAACATCATCGCCCGGTCGGTGGTGGCGCGTTCCACCCGGCGCTCAAGGGGGGCCTGATGGCCACGACTCCACAGCAGCCAGCCGTCGACCTGCGGGAACCGGCCTCCTGGCGCAGGACCAAGAACCAGATCATGACCGTGCTCATGGTGCTGGCCATGCTGCTCATCCTGGTCCCGCTGGTGTTCGTGCTGTACACCGTGATCTCCAAGGGCGCCGGGATCATCAGCGGGCAGTTCCTGACCGCCTCGATCCCGCCCAACGTGCTGCCCGCCAGCATTGGCGGCATGGGGCCCGCGGTCGTCGGCACGCTGGAGATCACCGGGCTGGCCACGCTGATGGCGGTCCCGCTCGGCGTGCTGGGCGCGATATACCTCAACGAATACGGCAAGAACAACCTGCTGTCCCGGTTCATCGGGTTTTTTGCCGACGTGATGACCGGCGTGCCCTCGATCGTCATGGGCCTGTTCATCTTCTCCATCTGGACCCTGCACTTCGGCTTCAACGGCGTGGGCGGCGCGTTCGCGCTGGCCTGCCTGATGCTGCCGGTGGTCATCCGGTCCAGCCAGCAGATGCTCTCGCTGGTGCCGGACCCGCTGCGTGAAGCGAGCTACGCTCTCGGGTCCACCCGGTCCCGGGTCACGCTGACCGTGGTGCTGCCCACCGCCATCGGCGGCATCGTCAGCGGGGCCCTGCTGGCGGTGGCCCGGGCCGCGGGCGAGACCGCGCCGCTGCTGTTCACCATCCTCACCGTGACCACGACCAACACCGACGTGTTCAATGGGGCCAACACGGCCCTGCCCGCGCAGATCTTCGCCAACGCGTCATCGCCGTACACCGGGGCCCAGGCCCGGGCCTGGGGCGCGGCCCTGACGTTGATCGTGATCGCTTTTATCCTTTTGGTCGTGGCCCGGTTCATCACCGCACGATTTACCAAAGTGGGGCGCTAGGAGTCATGGAACCAACCCCAGAGCCGAACGTCGTGGCTGAACGGCAGGCCCGAGCGGCCGCGCGCCCGCAGGACACGCGCCCGCAGGACGGGGCCGAGTCGTACGGCAGCGGCACGACCATCTTCGACGCCAACGGCATCTCGATCTACTACGGCTCGTTCCGGGCCGTCACGGACGTCAAGCTGTCCATCTACGAGAACGAGATCACCGCCTTCATCGGGCCGTCCGGGTGCGGTAAGACCACGGTGCTGCGCAGCCTCAACCGTATGAACGACCTGGTGGTCGGGGCCCGGGTCGAGGGGGACGTGCGCTACCGGGGCACCCCGCTGTACGGCAAGGACGTGTCGCCGATCGCCGTGCGCCGCAAGATCGGCATGGTCTTCCAGAAGCCGAACCCGTTCCCCAAGTCGATCTACGACAACATCGCCTACGGGCCCCGCATCAACGGCATCCGGAACAAGAAGCGGCTGGACGAGATCGTAGAGAAGTCGCTGATCCAGGCCGCACTGTGGGACGAGGTCAAGCACCGGCTCAAGGCCTCGGCCCTGGGTCTGTCCGGTGGCCAGGCCCAGCGGCTGTGCATCGCCCGCACGCTGGCCGTCGAGCCGGACGTGGTGCTGATGGACGAGCCCTGCTCGGCGCTCGACCCCATCGCCACCAGTGCGATCGAGGACCTGATGAAAGAGATCAAGTCCCAGTACACGATCGTCATCGTCACCCACAACATGCAGCAGGCCACCCGGGTCAGCGACCGGACCGCGTTCTTCTCGGTGCTGCGCAACGAGGAGAGCGACACCCGGACCGGGGTCCTGGTCGAGTACGGCCAGACCCAGCAGATCTTCGAGGACCCGCACGATCCGCGCACCCAGGCTTACGTCACTGGCCGGATGGGCTGAGGTCATGGCTGAGTTCCGGCAGGAGTTCCAGCAGGAGCTGGACGCCATTGAGGCCCGGGTCATCGAGATGTTCGGCATGCTGGCCGAGGACCTGACCCGGGCCACCGACGCCCTGCTGACCGGCAACAACGAAGTGGTCAAGCTGCTGGCCGAGCGGGAAAAGACCATCGAAGAGCTCTACCCCGAGCTGGAGTCCCTGGTCAGCCGGGCCATCCTGATGCAGGCACCGGTCGCCAGCGACCTCCGGTTCCTGCTGACCGTGCTGCGCATCGTGCCCGAGCTCGAACGCTCCCACAGCCTGGTGGAACACATCGCCCGCCGGGCCGACCACTTTCTGGCTGCCGACCTGTCGCCCCGTACCCGGGGGCTGGTCGAGCGCATGGGCGAGCTGGCCAGCGACATGTGGCGGCAGGCCATCGACGCCTGGTACCGGCGGGACGCCTCGGGAGCGGACGTGCTGGCCGAGCGGGACGAGGAAATGGACGAGCTGCACTCCAGCCTGATCGGCGAGCTGGCCTCCGGGGGCATGTCCATACCGGTGACCATGGAGATGACCCTGGTGGCGCGGTTCTACGAGCGGCTCGGCGACCATGCCGTCAATATCGCCAGCCGGGTGGTCTACCTGGCCGGATCGCAGCAGCCCGAGGAAAACTGAACCTCGGCCGGTTCGCGGACATGTCGCCCAGTGGTCGCCTCGGCTCAGGACATCGTTCAACTCCGATTCACCACCGCTGGCTAACAATGGAAACGGACATAAGGGCCTTCCCGGTACGGCACGCAAGTCCCGTCCCACTGACAGCCCGCTACCGAGTGAGGGCGCACGAGAGTGGTTTGCAAACCGTCGGCTGATCCCGCTCCGGGCCGGACCCGTCGGCCGGCCCGCTCCCGGCGTATCGCGGAATGACGGCCGGGCTCGAGCGTGGGGACGGGTCGCCGGCCGAGGACGGCAACAGCCCGGACGGCAACAGCCCGGACGATGCCGGGACCCTCAATGGGGAAGGCTCCGGTGCCACCCGGTCGGCGGCCGGCGTGCTGGCCGACCGGATGGCCGCGGCGCTGGTGCACCGGGAGCCCGGCTGGAAGCTGCCCCGCCGCAGCGCCCTGGCCCGCCGGTTCAGCGTCAGCCTGGCCGAGATCGACGTGGCGGTCGAGGAACTGTCCCGCCGCTCGCTGCTGCGCAAGCTCCCGGACGGGCAGCTGTACCGGGCCAGCCCGGCCGAGTACCAGATCCCGATCGAGGGCGTGGCCGGGCTGAACACGACCGTCGACCCGATGGGCAGCGCCATCAGCTGCCAGGCCAAGCACGTGTCCCGGCGCCAGGCGCCGCAGGACATCTGCTGGGCGCTCGGCCTCAACCCGGGGACCCAGGTCCGGGTCGTCCGCTGCCTGTGGACCTCGGGCGGCAGCCCGGTCGCCATGTCCACCGCCTACGTGCCGCAGTCGCCCGGCAGCCACGCGCCCGGCGGGAAGGTCAGCGCGCCCCGGGCCGACGACGAGCTCAGCTGGATCCCCGCCTTCGACCGGGTGCTGTCGGAACCACCGGCCGGCGGCGACGAGGCTGACCGGGAGCCGGAAACCGGCCTGGCCGCCGGGCGGCCGGCCGCGCTGAACGTGGAGCTGCGGCCCCCGCAGCCGTCCATCGCCCGCGGCCTGCACCTGGCGCCCGGTCAGTCCGCTATCACGGTGACCATCCGGTTTGACGCCGCGGCGGCCCCGGTGGCCCTTACCGTGGTGATGCTGCGTCCCGACTTCTTCAAGGTCTCCGTCGAGACGTCCGCATCCGCGTCCGCATCCTGACCCTCGTTAAGGAGTGCCTCCCGGTGGCTCACCGGTTCCGCGTCCCGCTCGTCGCCCCGCTGGCGGCCTCGACGCTGGTCCTGGCCGCCCTGCTCACGGCGGCCTGCAGCACCGGCGGCGACACGGTGCCCACGGCCGCGGGGGTGGCGGCGGCCGATGGCCCGACGCCGGCCGCGGCCCTGCCGTCCGCGCCCGCAGCGGCCGCGGTGTCGCTGAAGGAGACCGGCAGCACGCTGCTGTTCCCGCTGTTCAACCTCTGGGCGCCGGGCTACCGGCAGCAGTACCGCCAGGTGTCGATCTCCACCGCCGGGACCGGGTCGGGCAAGGGCATCTCCGGGGCGGCGGCCGGGACCGCGGACATCGGGGCTTCGGACGCCTACCTGTCCAGCGGCCAGCAGACCCAGAGCCCGGAACTGGAGAACATCCCGCTGGCCGTGTCGGCCCAGCAGATCAGCGTCAACCTGCCCGGGATATCCAGCCTGAAGCTCAACGGCACCGTGCTGGCCGGGATCTATGACGGCTCCATCACCAGCTGGGACGACGAGGCCATCGCCAAGATCAACCCGGGGGTCCCGCTGCCCAGCACCAAGATCGTCCCGATCCGGCGCTCGGACAGCTCGGGGGACACGTTCCTGTTCACCAGCTACCTGTCGGCCCAGGACCCGGCCTGGAAGAGCGCGTTCGCGTTCGGCACCACCGTGGCCTGGCCGCAGCTGGACCGCGAGGTGAGCGCCAAGGGCAACAGCGGCATGGTGGCCGCCTGCGCGGCCCACGAGGGCTGCGTGGCCTACATCGGCATCAGCTACGAAGCCAAGACCAGCGCGGCCGGCCTGGGGCAGGCCGAGCTGCTGAACGGGGCCGGCAATTACGAGGCTCCGACCGCGGACACCATCAGCGCCGGGGCCAACGGCTTCACCTCCGAGACACCGCCGGGCGGCACGATCTCGATGATCAACGGGTCGGCGGCGGGGTCGTATCCGATCGTGAACTACGAGTACGGGATCGTGAGTACCAGGCAGGCCAGTGCGGCCAAGGCGCAGACGCTCAAGGCCTTCCTGCACTGGGCCATCACGACCGGAAACTCGCCCAGTTACCTGTCGAAGGTCAGTTTCCAGCCGTTGCCGGCTGAGATTCAGTCCATCTCGGCCGGGCTGATCGGCAACATCGGGAGTTAGCCCGGGTAGGGGCGGTTCGGTGAACCGGGGGACCGGCCGGTGCGTACTGTTGAGTGGCGCGAAACCCCGGACGGGCCGGGGTTTGTGGACACGTGCCGCGTCTTACTGCGAATCTAATGCCGATGCCAGCCGAGCCGCTTGTCACGGCGCCGCGCGCGCCGCGGCGCGCACGCTATGTGATCTCTCGCGATACTCCCCGCCGTGGCGAGCTTCTGGCTGCGATCGGCGTGCTGCTGGTCGTGCTGCATCTGATCTTCGCCCAGCTGACATTGATCCTGGCCCTGATCTTCTACGGCGTGACCAAGGTGACCCGGTGGCGTCCAGCGTGGCTGGGAGTGCCGGCCGCGGGCGGGTTCCTGTGGACGCTGGCCATCGGGCCGGCCACCGCGCTGGCGGGCTTCACGGCCGGGCCCAAGCTGGTCGCGTCCTACGTGGGCGGCATCGGCGGTGACTCGTCCCGGCTGCTGCACCTGGGCGTGGCCTACTCGGCCATGGGGCACTGGCTGCCCCGGCAACTCCCGGTCGCGCTGATGGCCGGGGCGGCCGAAGCCGCCATCGGGGCCTGGCTGGACTGGCTGCACACCGACGAATGGGACGTGCCGCCGCCGCGGGCCGGCCTGCTGGTCGCGGTCCGCCGGGCCGCCGTGATCCGCGCCGTCCGGGCCGGGGGCGTGGTGGCCCGGGACGGAGCCTGCCTCGGCGTGGACGAGCGGTCGGGCCGCCCGGCCGCGCTGGCCTGGCCGGAGATCGCGGGCGGCGCCCTGGTCGTGGGCGGCGCCCGGTCCGGCACCACCACCAGCAGCTTCCAGGTCGTGCACGCGGCCATCCGGCTGCGCAAGCCGGTCGTCGTGGTCAACCTGGGCAGCGCCAACGGCGAGGGAACCGGCCTGGCCGCGTCGCTGGCCGCGCTCTGTGCGGCGGTGGACGCCCCGTTCTACGAGTTCGGCGCGTCCGGGCCCGGGTCCTACGAGCCGTTCCGGGTCGGGAGCCCGGCCCGCCGGGCCGACCTGGTCACCGCGATGATCAACTGGTCGGGCACGGCCGACGGGTACCGGCGGAGCTTCGCCACCTACCTGACCGACGTGTTCGAGCTGATCGAGGCGGCCCCGGCCGACCGCCGGATCCCGATCCTGGACGACGTGGCCCACCTGCTCGACCCGCTGGCCCTGGAAGCCCGGCTGGCCCAGGTGCCGCCCTACCACCCCCGCCACGCCGCGCTCACCGAGCGCGTCCGCTCCTCGGTCGGCCTGGTCCGGGCCGAGCCCGAGCTGCTGATGACCGTGGCCAGCCAGCTGGCCCAGCTGCGGGAGTCGCCCATCGGGCGCTGGCTGCGGCCCGCGCCGGCCAATGGGGGGCACAGCGGCGGCGGCCACATCGACATCGGCCGCGTGGTCCGGGAGCGGGCCGTGGTCCTGTTCTCGCTCGGCTCGGCCGGGCACGCCAGCGCCGCGGCCCGGCTGGCCTGGCTGATCGGCCAGGACATCCTGGCTACCGACGCCGACCTGCAGGAGATCGGCGTGGACGGCGACGGGCTGGTCTGGTTCGACCACTGCGAGGGCCTGCCCCAGCCCATGCTCCGCGAGCTGATCAGCCGGGGCGCCGAAGCCGGGCTCCCGGTCATGCTCACCACCAGCTCGGCCCGGGCCGGTGGCGGCGTCGCCGATCAGGTAAGAGCCTTGGTCATCCACAGGATGCCCGATGCCGAGAGCGCGGAGCGGTTCGCCCGCCAGACCGGCGAACGACTGATGCCCGAGCCGTGGGCCGGGACCGGCGACCAGGAGCTGACCGCCACCCCGATGGTGACCGCCGAAGCCCTGCAGCAACTGGGCCGCGGCCGGTTCGCGCTGGTGGTCCGGGCGCCCGCCGGCCGGCTGGTGGCCGCGGGCCGGACCGTGCCCGCCGCGCTGCCCGCCCCGGCCAAGCCGCCGTCGCGCCCGGCTCCCGGCACCCCCGGGACGTCCCTGACCCGGCCCGCGCCCGCCGTGCCGGAGGCGACATGACCACCGCGGGCCCCCCGGCCGAGCTCCCCGCCAGCGCCACGGCGGACCCGCCCGGCCGCCTCGAACCCCTGGACCTCGCGGCCGAGCCCGAGCGGCTGGGCCCGCTGCGGGACGACCGGCTGTACCTGGGCTGGCAGTACGCGCTGGTCCACCCCCACCCGGGACCGTCCCCGCGACGGCCCACCCCGCCTGCCCGCGAACAGCTGAACCCCGGCTGGATGGCGGCCCAGCGCCGGGAGCAGCGGCGGCTCGACCGCCCGCTGGAGGTGCTGCTCGGGGCCGGGGTGGTGCTGGCCGCGGGCCTGGCCACCCTCGGCGTGCTGGGCCTGCTCAACCCGGCGCTGACCACGGTGGGCATGCTGGCCGGCCTGGCCGCGGCGGCCTGGGCCGGGCGGCAGATCCGGCGCAGCGAGCACGCCATGCGGACCCGGGTGGCGGCCGAACGGCGCCGGGTGGCGAAGATCGCCGCCTTGCAGGAGGCCCGGCTGTTCGAGTGGCAGGCCCGGCACGCCGAGCAGACCCGGGACTGGCAGGCCCGGCGGGCCGCCTACGAGCAGCAGAAGCACTGGTACGCGGTATCGCTGGGACGCGACGTCGACCGCATCGACGTGGCCGGGGGCACGCTGGCGGGCTGGTCGGCCATGCTGACCATGATCGGCCTGCCCCGGCTGCAGGCCGGCGGTGAGGTCACCGTGGCCGACCTCACCGACGGGGCGGTCGCGCACGACCTGCTGGCGGTGGCCCGGCGGGCCGGCCTCGACCCGCTGGTCTGGGTGCTGCCCGGCGATCTGCCCCGGCTGGACCTGGGCACCGGCCTGCCCCCGGCCGCCCTGGCCGACCTGCTGACCCAGGTGGCCAGCGGCCCGGCCGACGAGAACCACCCGGCCGGGACCCGGTTCCGCGACCACGCGATCCTGGACCGGGTCCTGGGCGTGCTCGGCGCCCAGGCCACCGTGGCCCAGGTCACGGCGGCCCTGCGGGTCCTCGGGCACATCGGCGACGTGCGCGAGGACGCGGCGCAGGGGCTGCTGACCACCCGGCAGATCGACCGGCTGGCCACGATGTTCGGCCGCGGCGCCGACCAGATGGTGGTCGAGCGGGCCTGGGCCCTGGAGTCCCAGCTGCGCGCCCTGGACCCGGTCGGCACCGGGCCGGCCCCGGCCACCCGGTCCCGGCTCCGGGTCGTGGCCACCGGGCCGGAGACCGGGGCGGCCGGACGCCCGGTCCTGGGCAACTACGTGGCGGCCGCGCTGACCCAGGCCGTGCGCCAGTCCTCGCCCGGTGACCGGTGGCGGCACACCGTGGTCCTGCTCGGCGCCGAGCAGCTGCCGGACGAGATCCTGGACGGGCTGGCCAGCGCCTGTGAGACCACCGGCACCGGGCTGGTGCTGGCCTACCGGTCGATCCCGGCCACGGTGCGGGACCGGCTCGGCCGTGGTCACGCCGTGGTGGCCTTCATGCGGCTGGGCAACGCCGCCGACGCCAAGGCGGCCAGCGAGCAGCTCGGCACCGAGCACCGGTTCGTGCTGGCCCAGCTGACCGACACCGCCGGCACCTCGGTCGGCGACACCACCGGGGATTCCTACACCAGCACGCTGGGCACGTCGGAGTCGCGGTCTGAGTCCAGCTCGGCCAGCCGGACGACCGGGCGCAGCCGGGGCCGGGGCGCGTCCCGCGGCAGCTTCGTGCCGCTGGACCCCGGCACGGCCTCCCGCAGCCAGGACCGCAGCGAGTCGTCCGGGTTCAGCGAGTCGGAGTCGCTCACCACCGGCATCAGCGAGAGCACGGCCTGGGGGATCAGCACCTCGCGGGCGGTGACCGACAGCGATTCCCGGGCCCGGACCGTGCAGCGGTCCCGGGAGTTCCTGGTCGAGCCCCACGAGCTGCAGCAGCTGCCGCCCAGCGCGATGATCATCACCTACTCCGGGCCGGAAGGGCGCCGCGTGCTGGTGGCCGACGCCAATCCGGGGATCTTCGGCCTGCCCACGGCCACGCTGCGGCCGCTGGACGAAGCCCGGCGCGCCTCCCGGGACCTGGCCGCCGCCGGGCTGAGTACCCCGCCCCGCCCGGCCGCGGCCGCGGCCCCGGCCCCCCGGCGTGGCCAGGACGTGAGCTGGCGGGACACCGACGGCGAAGCCCAGCTGCCGCCCAACCTCGGACCGCCGCCCGAGCGGCTCGACTGGCGCCGGCGCGAGGACGACTGACCACGGTCACTCTGGCCGATGCGGTAGCGGGGCCCCGGCCCGGCCTGCTAAGCACTCAATGTGATGGAGCAATCACGGCCTGCGATGAACCGGGCGAGGGACGGGGCGCTGACCGGACCCTGGTGGCGAGTTCTGAGCATGGCCGCCCCCGAGGCAGCTGGCTCCGCCGAAGACGACTACGCGGCCATCCGGCCCGCCGCCCTGGCCGCCGCCACCGCGGGCTGCCCGCTGGTGGTGGCCTGGCTCTCCCGCGGCGACGGCGCGGACCTGGAGCTGATCACCATGGCCCCCACGGCGGCGGCCCCGGCGCGGCGCGGCAAGCACGCGGCCCCCGCCCCGGGGGCCCCCGGCCCGGCGGCCCCCGCCCCCCGCCCGGTGGCC
>DATDIH010000301.1:0-5670 GCA_036521155.1 Streptosporangiaceae bacterium | reverse complement strand
CGGCTCTCGTGCGGCAGCACGTTGTGGCAGATCACCACGGTCCGCGGGGACGGCCCGGCGGCGCGGGACCGGCGGCCGGGGCCGCGCAGGGCGGCCATGATGCCCAGGTACGGGCCGGCCTGGGGCGGGATCATCATGGTGAACGCGACCAGGTCGGCGGACCGGAGCCGGCGGCCGGCCCGCCACCAGCTGACCGGGTGGGCCCAGGACAGGTCCTGGCGGGTGTTGCCGAACGGCTCGCCGTCGGGAACGTCGACGGTCTGGCGCCCGCCCGGGTACAGGCCGGCCGGGTACTGGTGCCGCCACGATTCGAGCACCACGTCGTGACCGGCGTCGGCCAGCCAGCGGGCCAGTTCGGTGGTGTGCCGGGCGCCGCCCCCCTTGTAGGGGTGCGCCGGGCCGATCAGCGCGATCCGCACGGAGCAGAGGATAGCCGGGGGTCAGGTGTCGCCGCGGGACCTCACGATCAGATCGGCCAGCAGCGCCATCGAGGCGATGATCAGCCCGGTCAGGAAGATCAGCACCGTGTCGATGGCGAAGTAGAACGGGTGCCGGGCCATGTCGTAGATGCCCTTGAGGATGCCCAGGCCGAGCAGGAACAGCGCGACCGGCATGAGCACCTTGAGCGGGTTGAAGTACATCACCATGCGGAGCACCTGGAGGATGTACCGGTAGGCGTCGGAGACGAACTTGAACTTCGAGACCCCGGCCCGCTTGGCGTAATCGATCGGGACGTACTTCACGCCGTGTTCGTTGGACAGGAACGACAAGGTGATCGTGGTCACGCAGGAGAACCCGGCCGGCAGTAGCCGCAGGTAGGGCAGGGCGACCTCGCGGCGGAACGCCCGCAACCCCGAGTTCAGGTCCGGGATCTCGGAGTTGGTCAGCTTCTCGGCCAGCTTGCGGATGAACCACTTGGCCGGGACCCGGACGAACTTGTGCGTGCCCTCCTCGCTGGTCCGCGCGCCGACCACCTGGTCGATGGTGGGATCGGCGTCGAGCATGGCCACCAGCTCGGGGATGCGCTCGTTGGGGTAGGTCATGTCGGCGTCGGTCCAGACCACGATCTCGCCCTGGGCCTGCTGGCTGCCGAGCCGGCGGACGGTGCCCGCGCCGCCGTTGCGGGGGAAGTGCCGGATCTTCAGCCGCGGCAGCTTCGGCGCGGCCAGCTGGAGCCGGGCCAGGGTGGCGTCGGTGGAGGCGTCGTCGACCGCGATCAGCTCGTAGGGCATCCCGCTGGCGTCCATGGCCCGGCTGATCCGCTCCAGCTCGCGCAGCACGTGGTCCTGCTCGTTGTAGCAGGGCAGCACGATGGACACGTGCGGGGCCTGGCCGTCGTCGGGCGCACCCTGGTAGGTGAACTCGGGCTCCGGCTCGGGTTCGGGTGGGAGCATCACGGCGGCCGGAGCGGTCCCGAACGGGGGCGCCGGGTAGGCGGGGTCGCCGGCCACCGCGCCCGGCTGGTCGTAGCCGGGCGGGGTCGCGTAGGCCGGCGACGTGCCGTAGGTGGCCGGATCGGCGTAGCCGGGCGGGGGGTCGTAGCTGGTGGCGCCCTCGTAGGAGGGCGGCAGCTCGTAGGTGGGGGCCTGCTGGTACGTGCCCGGGTCGTAAGAGCCCGGCGCGTCGTAAGCGGCCTGCGGGCCTGATGGGTCGTACGGGGCCGGTGGGGGCGGCGCGTCGTACGAGGCGTGTGGGGGCGGTGGGGTGAGTGGGTCGGAGTCGAACGGGGGAACGCCGGGGACGGAGTCGAACGGCGAGGTCGCCGGGCCCGGCTGGTAAGGCCCCGGGGGCTGCGCCGGGTCGTAGGACACCGGCGGCTCGTTCGGGTCGTAGGGCGCGGGCGGCGGGTAGGAGTAAGCCGGTCCGGTCGGGGCACCGGGAACGCCGTTGCCGTTGGCACCGTCAGCCGGGACGCCGGGGCCGGGCCAGTCCTGGTCCGGCCAGGGCGACTGGTCCGGGAACATGTCGTCCAGCGGCGATCCGGCCGGCGGGGGACCTGACGCCGCGGGCGGCGGGCCGGGCGGTGGCTGGGACGGGTCTCGGTCGGGGCGCTGGGACCGGTCGGACGGGCGCGACCCGCCGGACCGGCCACGCGACCGGCCTGGGCGTTCGTGAGACCCGCCGGCCCGGTTGCGCCTGGCCGGCTCGTCGGACCGGTCGCCGAAGGGCCCTGGTTCGCTAGGTGTGCTCACGCGTGGCGAGAATACTCTGCCGCCTGGCTCGCCACGCCTCCTCCGGAGACTCCGCCCGGGTTCGACATCCAGACCACGAAGTGAATGAGCCAGGTCCGGGTGGGTGGCTGGGTCAGTTCGTGGGCGTCCTGCGTGGTGAGCAGATCGAGGACTTTACGGGCCGAATCGCCGTACGGAGCCAGCTGAGCCTGGGTGCCGGCCAGCAGGACCGGACGCCGCCCGGCGCGCTCGATCCCGGCCTCCACCGCGGACACTTCCCCGGCGGTGGCGCTGTCGATCCGGGTCGTCGGGGTTTCGCACATCCCCCGGATGACCTGGCTGAACCGGTCGGCGGTGAGCGAGTCGAGGATGACCACCGAGGCGTTCGGGCCGATCGCCGAACACAGCTCGCGGACCGCCCGGTTCTCCCCGGCGCCCGTCCGTTTGAAGGCCAGGCCGTTGGCGGTGGGCCGGGACGAGCCCGCGGCAGTTCTGGTCGTGCCGACCCCGAAGGTGGTCACCGCCGCCGGGACCAGCAGCGCGATCACGCAGCACACGGCCACGATGGCCGCCGCCACCGGGCTGGCCCCCAGCCGCCGGCCACGCTCCTTGATCCAGGCCGCCATCCAGGTCGCGGCCAGGATCAGGCCCGGCAGCACCACCGGGACCAGGCGGCGGCTGGCCCACGGCTGGTCGGGGATGATGCCCGGCCGCCACAGCACGCTCACGATCACCCAGCCGGTGATCATCAGGGGCAGGGCCCAGATCCGGGCCGCGCCGCTGTCACGCCAGGTGATGAGGGATTTCAGCGCGCGGCGGGCGAGCAGGGCCAGGCCCAGCGTGCCCAGGATGACCGCGGGCACCCCCAGGTACCAGATGACCCAGTACAGGCTGTCTTCGGAGTACTGGCGGTGGCCGTCGATGGCCAGGTGCGCGAGCTTCTGCAGCTCGGCCACGTAGCTGATCGTGCCGGGATCGGTCTCGCCGCGGACGGTCTGGAAGTACGGGCGCACCGCGAACCCGATGACGACCAGCACGGTCAGCACCGCGACCGCGTCGGGCAGCCAGCGCAGCGGCCGGGCCCGCAGCGCGGCCCGGGTCCACCGCCGGATGACCCGGACGTTGAGCAGGCCCATGACGATGCCGGTCAGCGCGACCACCCCGAGGGCGATCATGGCCAGCGGCCGCAGCGAGCTGGACAGCGAGTCCAGGTAGGGCCGGGACAGCACGAAACCGTCGGCCAGCCCGTAGGCGACCCCGATGACCAGGCCGAGGCCGAACGGCAGCGCCTGGGGCCGCCGGGTCAGCAGCAGGATGCCCAGGAACGGGATGGCCGGCAGCAGGTCGCTGATGCCGTCGATGCGGATGAGCAGGGTGAGCCCGATGGCCAGGCCACCGAGGAAGGCCAGCGCAATGTTGGGGGCGGGCCCGTCCCGCCAGGAGCTGGCCACCGGCGGGCTCGCGGCGTGCCGCCCGCTGGTCAGGGTGAACGAGTCGGCCAGCATGCACAACCCGCCGAACAGCACGATCTGGGCCAGCGTCTCGCTGAACGTGTTCCGGCTGGTGTACTGCTCGGGCAGGCTGATGGCCAGGATCAGGGCCCCGGCCGGGGCCCAGCGGCCCCCGGCCAGCCGTCCGACCAGGCCGGCAAAAGCCAGCACAGCGGCGGCGCCGATGAACGGGGCCATGGCCACCGCGGCCAGCGGGCCGCCCGCCCAGACCCCGATGGCCAGGATCATGGGCAGCCCGGCCATGAACTGCGGCACGATCGTCCCGCCGGACTGGAAGAAGCCCAGGCTGCCGAAGGTCATGCCCGGGTGCGAGCCGCCGAACGCGGGCAGCGACTCCGGGATGCGGGTGCTGCCCTGATGCGCGATCCAGTAGGCGAACTGCAGGTAGCTGGCGGGGTCGCGCAGCACGATGATCTGCTGGGAGTTCTCGCCCAGCTGCCACGCCGCGAATCCGGCCGCCACCACCAGCGTCCCGATCAGGGCCCACCAGGGAACGTCGGCCCGGGGCCGGGATTCGGCGCCGGGCTGGCTCGGCTCTTTTTCAGATTGAACGTCGGTGGCTTCGGAGTCCCCCGGAGCGGGCTGCGTCCCGGGAGCCGGTGCCTCCGGGGGTACCGGGCGGTCGCGGGTCCGGTCCCACAGTTCGCGCACCCCGTGCGGCCAGGCCGACGGCAGATCCCGCATGACCAGGAACAGCAGGGCCACCGCGAGCGGGATCGAGATGATCAGCATCGGGATGTCGGAGAACCGGCCGGCCAGCAGCAGCGGCAGCCCGGCCAGCAGCCAGGCCATGACCAGCAGGGCCGGGGCGATCGTCACCGCGGCGAAGATCAGGCCGGGCAGGCGGCTGGGACCGGGGCGCCGAGGGCGGCCGGGGCGACGGCGGGGGATGCGGCCAGCGAGGCGGCCGAGGCGGGACGGGTTTGGCTTGTCCGGGCCCCCGGGGCTGGCCGGGCTGGAGTCTTTGGTGCCGTCCGGGGGCGCGGCGTCGACGGCTGCGCTTTCGAGGGTCGCGTCCTCGGCGGCGGAGCCATCCCCCTCGTCGGGGCTGTCGCCGAGCGTGCGGATGGCGGCGGTGTTGGCCCGGGTGCTGCTGGCCGCGCCCGTAACGTCGCTCGTGACGTCACCGGCGACGTCGCCTGGGACGTTGCCTGGGGCGGAGGCGTCGGCCGGGCCGGAGGCGGACTCATCCGGCCCGGACGCCCCGGCCTGCGGCGGCGGGGCGTCGGACCGGTGGCTCGTGTCAGCGCCCTTGCCTGACGAACGGGGTCCTCGGCGCACGGACCTACTGTAGAGGGACCGTCCACCCGACGGCCACGCGCGGCCATAGCGTGTTCACAGGCCGGGGCGGCCGGGAACTTCGGGCCGGGCCCGATCGTCTCCCCTACCGTGGCCGGGGCGCCCCGGAACCGGGCCGGATTTGCCGGCCCCTGCGTCGATATCGGTTTGTAAGTACCTTTGCCGTCGATTCGAGCAAATAACTTTTTGAGACGCGGTAAACATTAGGGGCAGCAACGTCGCTGGCTGACTTCAGCACCTGGCACCACCAACGGGCGCCTCGCTAAAACCGCTGATGCGGGCGCTAGGCACGGAACTTGGCCGCCGACTGCGGCCTGTTCCCTGACGGCCAGTAGAGGACCCGAGGAACGATGGACCGCCGACCCGAGAGTGGTCGTGACGAGATGCGCTCCGGTGCGCCCGCCGGTGCGGGTCCCCGGTTCACGCCGCGGACGTACGAACCCGGGCCAGCCGGCACCCCCCGGCCCGGCCGCCGTCCTGGCTTCTCCCCGCATCCCGGGCCGTCCCGCGCGCCCGGTGCCACCGGCCCGTCGCCGGCCACCACGGTGCGCCCGGCCCGCCGGTCGCGATCCGGCTCAGCGTTCGACAGCGGCGAGCACCCGTTCGTCACCGAATACCGGTCGGCCCACGTCCCGGCGCCCGCGCCGTCCGGCGGCGCCGGCGCCGGCACCGCGGTCCGGGCCGATCCA
>DATDIH010000300.1:0-2216 GCA_036521155.1 Streptosporangiaceae bacterium | reverse complement strand
AGGCTGGCCAAGACCCTGCTGCGCCCCTGGCCACCCCCGCGCCCCGCCTCACCGCGCCACCGACTCCGATTTGTCTGCGGTTTCGGGTGGGCGGTTTCAAGCGGTGTGCCCTGCCACCCGAAACTGCAGACAAAGCCGCATCCATCCGCCCATCACCGCTCCGACCCACCCCATTACGGCGAATTTGCTAAGGCTAGACTTATCAGTTTAGGCTTAGCGTATGACCGGAGATCCCGATCCGCACGATGTCGCGGCCGCCCTCCGCGTCAGCATCGGGCTGCTGCTGCGCCAGATGCGCCAGGTCCGGGTAGCGGGCGAGCTCACCGTGCCGGAGACCTCGGCACTGGCCCGGCTGGACCGCGGCGGTCCGGCCACCTCCAGCGCGCTGGCCCGGCTGGAGCAAATCAGCCCCCAGTCGATGGGCGCGACGCTGAGCGCGCTCGAAGCACGCGGCCTGGTCCGGCGCGGCCCGGACGCGCACGACGGCAGGCGGGTCGTCCTCTCGGTCACCGACCTCGGCCGGCAGCTGCTCAGGGACAAGCGCGACGCGCGCACCGGGCAGTTCGCCCGCGCGCTGTCCGCCGGGTTCACCCTCGATGAGCTGAACCAGCTGATGGCGGCCGCACCGCTGCTCGAACGGCTGGCGCAATCGCTATGACCAAGCTTCACACCGCGCGAAACCGGCGGGAGAGCGCCGCCCCCGGCGATCGCTACAAGTGGGTGGCGCTGGCCAACACCACCGCGTCCATGTTCATGGCCACGCTGGACGGGTCGATCGTCATCATCGCCCTGCCGGCCATCTTCCGCGGCATCCACCTGGACCCGCTGGCCCCGGGCAGCATCAGCTACCTGCTGTGGATGATCATGGGCTACCGGCTCGTTCAGGCCGTGCTGGTGGTGACCGTGGGCCGCCTGGGCGACATGTTCGGCCGGGTCCGGATCTACAACTCCGGCTTCGTCGTCTTCACGGTCGCGTCCATCCTGCTTTCCTTCGACCCGTTCACGGGCGGCCACGGGGCGCTATGGCTGATCGGCTGGCGCCTGCTGCAAGCCGTCGGCGGGTCCATGCTGATGGCGAACTCGGCCGCGATCCTGACCGACGCCTTCCCGGCCGAGCAGCGTGGCTTCGCGCTCGGCACGAACCAGGTCGCGGGCCTGGCCGGCATGTTCGTCGGGCTGGTCGCGGGCGGCCTGCTGGCCGCCATCGACTGGCGCTGGGTGTTCTGGGTCAACGTGCCGGTCGGCATCTACGGCACCATCTGGGCGTACCTGCAGCTGCGCGACAACGGCGAGCGCCACCCCGCGCGCATCGACTGGTGGGGCAACATCACCTTCGCCGTCGGCCTGAGCGCGGTGCTGATCGCCGTCACCTACGGCATTCAGCCCCACGGCGGGCACACGATGGGCTGGACCAGCCCCTGGGTGCTCGTCGGGCTGGCCGGCGGCAGCGCGCTGCTGGCCGCGTTCGTCATCCTGGAGACCCGCACAGAAGCGCCGATGTTCCAGCTCAGCCTGTTCCGCATCCGCGCCTTCACGGCCGGCAACCTGGCCGGCCTGGCGGTGGCCATCGCCCGCGGCGGACTGCAGTTCATGCTCATCATCTGGCTGCAGGGCATCTGGCTGCCGCTGCATGGCTATGACTACAGCCAGACCCCGCTGTGGGCGGGCATCTTCCTGCTTCCCCTCACCGCCGGGTTCCTGGTCTCGGGGCCGGTCGCGGGCTTCCTGTCCGACAAGTTCGGTTCTCGCGGCATCGCGACCGCCGGGATGGCGGTCTTCGGCGGCAGCTTCATCGGCCTGATGCTGCTGCCGGTCAACTTCCCCTACCCGGCCTTCGCGCTGCTCATCGCGCTGAACGGGATCGGCAGCGGGATGTTCGCCGCGCCTAACTCCTCCTCGATCATGGGCAGCGTCCCGGCCAGCCAGCGCGGCGCGGCCTCGGGCATGCGCTCGACCTTCCAGAACTCCGGCACCGCGTTGTCGATCGGCGTGTTCTTCTCGGTCATGATCGCCGGGCTGGCCAGCCGCCTCCCGGTGACGCTGGCCAGCGGCCTGCGCCAGCAGGGCGTGGCACCCGGCGTCGCGCACCAGGTCGCCGCGCTGCCGCCGGTGTCGTCACTGTTCGCCGCGGTCCTCGGCGTGAACCCGCTCGGCCACCTGCTGGCCGCCCGCGGCGGCTTGGCTGGCCTCCCGGCCGCGGCCCGGCAGACCCTCAC
>DATDIH010000299.1:0-9461 GCA_036521155.1 Streptosporangiaceae bacterium | reverse complement strand
GGCCGCCCAGTCGGCCAAAACCCCCGTCCGGCTCGAAAACAACACACGTTTCCCGGAAGCCGCCACGATGTAACGATTCGTCGCGTGGGTCGGTTACTGTCGGTGTGTGGCCAGAACCTATGGAGGCCAGGCGCCCCAGTCCGGCAGCCTGTTCGATGAAGCCGAGGAGGAAGCGGCCTCGGCGGCGGCGCCGCTCGCGGTGCGGATGCGCCCCCGCAACCTGGACGAGGTCATCGGCCAGCAGCACCTGACCGGCGCGGGCACCCCGTTCCGCAAGCTGATCGACAACGACGCGCCCATGTCGCTGCTGCTGTGGGGGCCGCCCGGGACCGGCAAGACCACCCTGGCCTACGTCGTCTCGCAGGTCACCAAGCGCAAGTTCGTCGAACTCTCCGCGGTGACCGCCGGGGTCAAGGACGTGCGCGCCGCGGTTGACGCCGCCCGCCGCGACCTGGGCATGACCGGCGTGCAGACCGTGCTGTTCATCGACGAGGTGCACCGGTTCTCCAAGACCCAGCAGGACGCGCTGCTGCCCGCGGTGGAGAACCGCTGGGTGTCGTTCATCGGCGCCACCACCGAGAACCCGTTCTTCTCCGTGGTCAGCCCGCTGCTGTCCCGGTCGCTGCTGCTCACGCTGACCTCGCTGTCCGACGACGACATCAAGGGCGTGATCCGCCGCGCCATCGCCGACCCGCGAGGCCTCGACAACCAGGTGAGCATGGACGACGAGGCCCTGGACCACCTGGTCCGGCTGGCCGGCGGCGACGCCCGCCGCTCCCTGACCTACCTGGAAGCCGCCGCCCTGGGCGTGCCCAAAGACGGGCTGATCGACACCGCCGCGCTGGAGAAGGCCGTGAACCAGGCCGCGGTCCGCTACGACCGCGACGGCGATCAGCACTACGACGTGATCAGCGCGTTCATCAAGTCCATCCGGGGCAGCGACGTCGACGCCGCCCTGCACTACCTGGCCCGGATGATCGAGGCCGGGGAGGATCCCCGGTTCATCGCCCGCCGGATCATCGTGCACGCCAGCGAGGATGTGGGCATGGCCGACCCCACCGCGCTGCCGGTGGCTATCGCCGCGGCCCAGGCGGTCGAGTTCGTCGGGCTGCCGGAAGCCCGCATCAACCTGGCCCAGGCCGTGATCCACCTGGCCCTGGCGCCTAAGTCGAACGCGGTCGTCAAGGCCATCAGCGAAGCCTCGGCCGACGTGCGGGCCGGGCTGATCGGGCCGGTGCCCGCGCACCTGCGCGATGCCCACTACGCGGGGGCCAGCAAACTCGGCCACGGCGAGGAGTACAAGTACCCGCACGACTTCGAGGAGGGGGTCGTGACCCAGCGTTATGCTCCTGACTCGGTGGCCGACCGGGTTTACTACCAGCCCACGGGGCACGGTAACGAGGCCCGCGTCGCCGAACGCGCCAGTAAGATCCGCGCCATCTTGCGCAGGCGATAGGGTCGGCCAAATAGAGAAACGCCGCTAACCACCGCCGCCGACGGAGGAAGCACGCATGGTCAACTGGGGAGATGTGGCCGCGCTGGTCGCCGCCTTCTTCTTCGCCGTGCTGGTCTGCGCGGCCGTCTACGTCCTGATCCGGCTGGCCCGGCTGCTGACCGAAGCCCGCCGCCTGGTCGCCGACCTGAACACGCGTAGTGACAGCATGTTCGAGCGCGCCCAGGCCGCCGTGGACCGGGCCCACGAGCAACTCGACGCCACCAGCAGCGTGGCCGAGGGCATGGACGAGCTGAACACCGGCATGTCCCAGCTCAGCGCCCAGGTGTCGGCCCTGGCCGGGCTGGGCCGGGCCGTGGCCACCGGACCCGCCGGCCGCGCCGCCGCGTTCGTGTACGGGGTCCGGCACGCGGTCAGCCTGCGCCGGGACGGCCAGGCCACCCCGGCCAACGCCATCCCGGCCCGGCCCAAGTCCGAGCCGGCCTCGCTCAGCTCGGTGGGAGGCCGGCGGTGATCCGCCGCGCGTTCTGGCTGTCGGTGGGGGCCGCGGCCGGGATCGCCGGCTACCGGCGCGTGTCCGCCGTGGGCCGGGCCGTCCAGGTCCGCGTCAACGGCGCCATCCAGCCGGGCGCCATCCAGCCGGGCGCCATCCAGCTGGCTCCGGCCCAATCCGGCCCGGCCCGGCCCGATCAGGCCCAGTCCGCGCCCGGCCCGTTCTGGCCGCCACGCGTGGCCGAGTCCGGTTCCGCCGCCTCCCAGCACCGTTATACGGAAGGTCACGTCCCCGCGTCCCCGGTCGCGCGCCGTCCGGCGGCGCCGGCGACCTGGTCCGCTACCCGGACCGCCTGGCGGACCTCGCGGGCGGCCTGGAAGGCCCAGAAGGCAGCGGTCTCCGGCGTGCGCTCGGCGGGCCGGTTCGCCCACGACGTGCGCGAGGGCATGGACGTTTATATGAGTCGGCAGGACGACTAGCCAGGCTCTACCCTGGCGGTGACAACTGGTAACCGCGGGCTGCCAATGGCGGCCCGCGCTCGATTTTCAATCATGTGAAGGATGGCCGCTAATGGAGTCGGCAGAAATTGCGCGCCGCTTCCTGGGATATTTCGAACAGCACGGGCACACGATCGTGCCGTCGGCCTCGCTGGTGGCCGACGACCCGACGGTGCTGTTCGTCATCGCCGGAATGCAGCCGTTCAAGCCGTACCTGCTCGGCCAGCAGACTCCGCCCTACAAGCGCGCCGCCGACGTGCAGAAGTGCGTGCGCACCGGGGACATCGAAGAGGTCGGCAAGACCACCCGGCACGCCACCTTCTTCCAGATGCTCGGCAACTGGTCGTTCGGTGACTACTTCAAGGACATGGCCATCCCGTACGCCTGGGAGCTGCTGACCCGCTCCGAGCGTGACGGCGGGTTCGGGTTCCCCGAGGACCGGCTGTGGGCCACCGTGCTGCCCGAGGACGAAGAGGCCTACGAGATCTGGCGGGACGTGGTCAAGCTCCCGGAGAGCCGGATCCAGCGCCGTGGCCTGGCCGACAACTACTGGAGCATGGGCGTGCCCGGCCCGGGCGGCCCGTGCTCGGAGATCTACTACGACCGCGGCCCGGAGTACGGCCGGGAAGGCGGCCCCGAGGCCGACGAAGACCGCTACCTCGAGGTCTGGAACCTGGTCTTCATGCAGGACCAGCTGAGCGCGTTCCGGTCCAAGACCGACTTCGACATCGCGGGCCCGCTGCCGTTCCGCAACGTGGACACCGGCATGGGCCTGGAGCGGATGGCCGCGATCCTGCAGGGCGTCGACAACATCTACGAGATCGACACCACCTACAAGATCCTGGACCGCGCGGCCGAGCTGACCGAGCAGCGCTACGGGGCCAGCGAGCGCTCCGACATCGCGCTCAAGGTGGTCGCCGACCACGTGCGGGCCTCGGTCATGCTGGTCGAGGACGGGGTCATCCCCAGCAACGAAGGCCGCGGCTACGTGCTGCGGCGGATCCTGCGCCGCAGCATCCGCAACCTGCGCATGCTGTCCGGCGGCCAGCGCGGCGGCGGGGGCCGGGGATCCGCCAGCGACGAGCTTTTCCTGCACGAGCTGGGTGTGACCGCGATCGAGGCCATGGCCCCGCTGTACCCGGAGTTGCGCCGGGACGCGGCCAACGTCCACACCGTCCTGGACGCGGAGGAGGCGGCGTTCCTGGGCACGCTGCGCACCGGTACCGCGATCTTCGACGCGGCGACCGAGGAGACCCGGCGCAAGAAGTCCACCCAGCTGTCCGGTGATCAGGCGTTCCAGCTGCACGACACCTACGGGTTCCCGATCGAGCTGACCCTGGAGATGGCCGAGGAGCAGGGCCTGTCGGTCGACGAGGAGGGCTTCCGGCGGCTGATGGGGGCCCAGCGCGACCGGGCCAAGGCCGACGCCGCGCAGAAGAAGACCGGCAACGCCGACATCTCCGTGCTGGCCGACCTGCGCGAGCGCGCGGGCGCCAGCGATTTCACCGGCTACGACCAGTTCAACGGCGAGGCGACCGTGGTCGGCCTGCTGGTTGACGACCTGCCGGTGCCGTCGGCCCGGGAGGGTGCGGCGGTCTCGGTGGTGCTGGACCGCACCCCGTTCTACGCCGAGAGCGGCGGCCAGCTGCCCGATGGCGGCGTCATCCGGATCGCCGGCTCCGGGGGCAGCCCGGACAGCCAGGTCGAGGTGTTCGACGTCCAGGTCCCCCTGCCCGGGCTGATCGTGCACCGCGGCAAGGTGAGCTTCGGTGAGGTGAGCGTGGGCGCGCCCGCGTTCGCCGAGATCGACGTGGAACGCCGCCGGGCCATCTCCCGCTCGCACACCGCGACCCACCTGGTGCACCGGGCGCTGCGCGGTGCGCTGGGGGACGCGGCCGCGCAGGCCGGCTCGGAGAACGCGCCGGGCCGGCTGCGGTTCGACTTCACCTCGCCCGGGGCGGTGCCCCGCTCGGTGCTGAACGAGACCGAGGACGAGGTCAACCAGGTGCTCATCAACGACCTGGACGTGCGGGCCTTCCACACCTCGATCGACGAGGCGCGGTCCATGGGCGCGCTGGCCTTGTTCGGGGAGAAGTACGGCAACGAGGTGCGCGTGGTCGAGGTCGGGGACTACTCCCGTGAGCTGTGCGGTGGCACCCACGTGGCCCACTCCGGCCAGCTCGGCCTGATCAAGCTGCTCAGCGAGTCCTCGATCGGCTCGGGGGTCCGGCGCGTCGAGGCGCTGGTCGGCATCGACGCCTTCCGCTTCCTGGCCAAGGAGAACATCCTGGTCAGCCAGCTCAGCGAGCAGCTCAAGACCCGGCGCGAGGAGCTGCCCGAGCGCGTCTCCTCCCTGGTCACCCGGCTACGGGAGGCCGAGCGGGAACTGCAGCGGGTGCGGTCCGCGCAGCTGCTCGAGGTGGCCGGTGACCTGGCCGCCCGGCCCGAGGACGTGGGCGGGGTGGCCCTGGTCGCGCACCGGGCCCCGGACGGCACCGACGCCGACAGCCTCCGCGAGCTGGCCCTGGACATCCGCGGCCGGATACCGGGGGAGCACCCGGCCGTGGTGATGGTCGTGGGCGTGCCGTCGGACCGGCCGGTGGTTGTGGTCGCCGCCAATGAGGCGGCCCGGGACCGCAAGCTGGCCGCGGGCGCGCTGGTGGGCGTGGCCGCGCGGGCTCTCGGCGGTGGCGGCGGCGGCAAGCCCGACGTGGCCCAGGGTGGCGGCGCCCCCTTGGGCGGCGACGGCGACGGCCGCATCAACGCCGCGTTTGGGGCGGTTCGGGATGCTTTGAGGGACGGCGCCTAGGCCGGCGGGTTAACGTGATGCCATGGTGTCCCGCGTGTCCTGCGCCTGGTCCGGGCCTGCCGCCCGTGACGTGCACCCCGAGCCCGCTGCGGTGAGGCGGGGGGTGCGGCTGGCCGTCGATGTGGGCTCGGTCCGCGTCGGGGTGGCCCGCAGTGACCCGGACGGCGTGCTGGCCAGCCCGCTCGAGGTGATCGCGCATGGCCGCGGCGACCTGGACCGGCTGGCCGCGCTGACCGCCGCCGAGCAGGCCCTGGAGGTCATCGTGGGCCTGCCCACCACCCTGGCCGGGCGGCAGGGGCAGGCCGCCGTGACCGCCCGCCAGGTGGCCACCGACCTGGCCGCCCGCATCGCCCCGGTGCCGGTGCGGCTGTTCGACGAGCGGTTCACCACCACCACCGCGCACGCCGTCTTGCGCCAGGGCGGCAAGAACTCCAAGGCGCGCCGCGGCATCGTGGACGCGGCCGCGGCCGCGGTCCTGCTCCAGGCCGCGCTGGACAACGAGCGGGCCACCGGCGATCCTCCAGGTGAACTCGTGCCCGTACCGGGCAGGATGGCTCCATGAGCGAGGGGGAGGATCGCACGGAGCCCGGCCGTGCGCGCAGGCACGCGCGCCCGCCGTCCCAGGACGCCCCGCCGCAGAACGGCTGGCCGTCCCGCTACGGCCCGCGGCCCGACTTCACCGTGCCGCCCGACAGCGTGAGCACCATTCCGGGGGAAGAGCAGCCGCCGGGCCGGCCGGGACGGCACGGCCGCCAGCCCGGCCCCGGTGTACAGCCGGGCCCTGGCGGGCCGCCCAGTTCCGGCTGGGGTGCGGACCCCTACCAGGACTCTGGTCTCGACTCGAGAACTGCTCCGTACCCGCCGGCCGACCCCTACCCGTCGGCCGACCCCTACCCGCCGGCCGACCCCTACCAGGCGGGCGCGCCCTACCGGGGTACCCGGCGCCGCCCCGAACACCCCGAACACCCCCAGCGCCCCGAATACCCCGAGCCACAGAGCTCGCCGGCCCCACCCTTCCAGCCGGCCCCACGCCGCACGCAGGGCTCACCAGCACCACAGACCCCGCAAGCACCACAGGCCCCACAGGCCCCACAGGCCCCGCAAGCCCCGCCGTTCCGGCCCGCCCGGCGACCCTCGCAGGGCCCACCAGGCCAGCAGGTCCCTCAGAACCCGCAGGCCCCGTCGGCCTGGGCCCCCTCGGGCGGCCACCCCCGTCCCGGCTTCGTCCCCAACGGGGACCAGTACCAGCCCGGTGCCGGCGGCAACCGCAACGGCAACGGCAACGACGCCCACGACAGCACCGTGGCCTACGACCGCCCCACCGGCTGGTCCGGCCGTCGCGGCGCGGACCGGGGCCCGGATCCGGACGACTTCATCGACCCCTACGCCGACCGCGACGGCTACGCGGGCCGCCGCGACCCCTACGCCGATCAGGACGGCTACGCGCAGCGCCCCGATCCCTACGCGGAGCGGGACGGTTACGCGGACCGCGGTGACGCCTACGCCGACCGCGACGGCTACGGCGGCCGCCGCCGGGCCGAGCCCCCGGCCGCCCCGGCCGCCCCGCCCGACGATTACGACTTCCCCGAGACCGACGACTGGGCCCAGCACGTGGCCGGCCCCGGCCACGCCGCCCAATCCGGCCCGAACCCCCGACTCGCCCGGGCCCCCCAAACGGGCCGGTCGCGCCGCCGCGAGCGCCACGAGCAGCGCCACGAGCCAGTGCCCGAAGCCGCCTCCGCCCCGCCCTGGGATGACGAGGACGGTTACGAGGACGACGACCGGTTCGTACCCGGGCTGGGTGGTCCCCGCGACGAGGACGACTACGACGACAACGATGACCAAACCGGCCGCGGTGGCCGGGGCGGCCGCAAGTCTGGCCGCGGCGGCGGCAGCAGCAGCGGCAAGCGCCGCCGGCGCTGGCTGGTCCCGCTGGTCATCATCCTGGTCATCCTGCTGCTGCCGCTGGGCGCGGGCGGCTGGTACGCCTACAAGTTCGTCCAGGGCCGCTACTACCCGGCCGACTACGCCGGCGCCGGCGCGGGCCAGGCCGTGGTGCAGGTGCAGACCGGGCAGACCGCCACCGCCGTGGGCCAGCGCCTGGTCAAGCTGGGCGTGGTGGCCAGCCTGCGGGCCTTCGAGCTGGCCGCCGAGCACAGCACCAGCAGCCGCAGCCTGGAGCCCGGTACCTACCGGGTGAAGAAGCACATGCAGGCCACCTTGGCCTACGCGCTGCTGGTCAGCCAGTCAACGCGGATCCAGGACAAGATCACCATCCCCGAGGGTTTGCGGGTGTCGCAGATCGTGGCCCAGCTCGGGGCGCATTCCGGCATCCCGCTGGCCGACTACCAGGCCGCGCTCAGGCAGCCGGGCGCGCTCGGCCTGCCTTCCTACGCGGGCGGCAAGGTCGAGGGTTACCTGTTCCCGGCCACCTACGAGGTGCAGCCCAACCAGACCGCCACCGACGTGCTCAAGGGCATGGTGGACCGGTTCAACCAGGAGGCCACGAACGACAACCTGACCCAGCAGGCGGGCGCGGTGAAGCTGGATCCGGGCAAGGTCATGATCGTGGCCAGCCTGATCCAGGCCGAAGGCGGCAGCACCACCTACTACCAGCAGATCGCCCGGGTCATCTACAACCGGCTCAATAAGGGCATGAAGCTGCAGCTGGACAGCACGGTCATGTACGGGCTGAACACGTACGGCATCATCGCCTCCAACCAGCAGCTGCAGAGCACCTCGCCGTACAACACGTACAAGTACACCGGCCTGCCGCCGGGCCCGATCGACAACCCCGGTCACGCCGCCATCGAAGCCGCCCTGCACCCTGGGTCCGGCAACAACCTGTACTTCGTGACCACCAACCCCAAGACCGGGCTGACCAAGTTCACCGCCAGCGAGTCGCAGTTCGAGCAGTTCCGCCAGGAACTGGAGCACAACCTGGGCAAGTGAGCCCGATAACATCGGCCTGGTGAAAGCCGCCGTCCTCGGGTCCCCGATCGCCCACTCGCTGTCCCCGGCGCTGCACCAGGCGGGCTACGCCGCCCTCGGGCTGGAGGACTGGTCCTACACGGCCATCGAGTGCGCCGAAGCCGGTTTGCCCGACCTGATCGCCTCGTGCGGGCCCGGCTGGGCCGGGCTGTCGCTGACCATGCCGCTCAAGCGGGCCGTGCTGCCGTTGCTGGACACCGTGGACCCGGTGGCCGCCGACACCGGCGGAGCCAACACCGTGATCTTCGACCATGACCGGCGCCACGGCTACAACACCGACGTGGCCGGCATGGTGGCCGCCCTGGCCGAGGCCGGGGTGACCACGCCCAAGTCAGCGGTCATCCTGGGCGGCGGGGCCACCGCCAGCTCGGCCCTGGCCGCCCTGCGCGAGCTGGGCCTGGCCGCGGTGACGGTCGCGGTCCGCGACCCCGCCCGGGCCACTGGCCTGCTAGCGGTCGCCGAACACCTGGGGGTTGAGGTCACCCTCCAGTCCCTGGCTGACCAGCGTGCCGGTGTGCTGCCGCCACCGGATCTGCTCATCTCCACCCTGCCGGCCGGTGCCGCTGATTTTTTTATCGAAGGCTGCGTGGCGGGCGTCTCGGTCCCGCCCTGCGTGTTCGACGTGGTCTACGCTCCCTGGCCGACCCGCCTGGCCCAGGCCACCCGGCAGGCCGGGGCCACCGTGGTCGGCGGCTTCGACCTCCTCCTGCACCAGGCGGCCGGCCAGTTCGAGCTGATGACCGGCCGCCCGGCCCCCCTGGAGCCCATGCGCCAGGCGGGCCTGGCCGAGCTGAACCGGCGCTCCGCCGGTTAGGCCAGGGTGAAGCTGACCAGCCCGGCCGGGTCGTAGGAAACGTCCACGATGCGTCCGCTGGTCACGTGGAGGAATGACAGCACGGCGGCCACGTCGTCCTCCAGTATCCGGTCCTGGCCGTCCATCCGGGCCTGGTAGCGCACGACGCCCTGGTTCAGGCTGGCTCCGGTGATCTCCAGGCCGGCCGCCGAACCGTCGGCGCCCTGGCTGGCCCGGATGGCTTGCACGATGTGCTGGGTGGGCATGCTGATCTCGATCACTGAGGTTTCCTCCGTCAAGCCCCCCATATTCACGCGACAAAGCTACTGGGCGAGCCATCCTTTCCAGTACCGAACAAGTACCAAATCGGTACCTGAACGGGCCGGCCGATCTCCCATTCCCGCTCGATCTCGCCCGTCGCAACA
>DATDIH010000298.1:0-17309 GCA_036521155.1 Streptosporangiaceae bacterium | reverse complement strand
CGGACGGTCAGCTCGCGAGCCAGGGCCGGGTCGATGGGCCCGAGCCCGGCCACGTGGCCGGGCTCGGTGCCTGAGTCAAGGTAGGTGGACAGCGGCACGGTGAGCGTGACCCGTGCGGCCAGCGACGGCTGACGCCCGGGCCCGCTGGGTGCGGTCGGTGTGCTGGGCGTTGTGGGTGTGGTGGCCGGGCCGTGATCATCCGCGGGCGCTGGGCTGGTGAGCGGAGCTGAGTCCTGGCCGAGCAGCGCATCGAGATAGGCGCGGGCACGTAGTTCTTCCACTGATCCGGGCAGCCCCGCCTGGCGGAGGGCCAGGGCCTGGTCGGTGAGGCGCTGGTCGGCCTCGAGCACCTCGGCGGGTGGCAGACAATAGCCGGCTAGGGCAGCGGTGCCGGCGTCCTCCTGCCAGCGGCGCACCCGCGGGTCCTTCTGGGCTTCCTCCCGCCGCCGGATCGCCGCCTCGGGGTCGACGGCCAGCACCGCGCGGGCCACGGCGGCACGCAGCCGGCCGGTGGTCTGCTGCCCGGCCCGAGGCAGGATCCGGGCCTCGACCAGGCGGGCTTGCTCATCGGTCAGGATGCGGGTGGCCTCGGCGATCAACTGGGCTTTAGGTGGATCAATGACGCCTTCGTGGAGAGCCTTCGCGGTGCCGGGCAACCGGCTGGCCAGGTCCAGCGACAAGTCCTGACAGGTCTCGGCCCTCCGTGCGGTCAGCGTCAGCGCGGCCGCAATCTCGTCGGAGACGAACTCGCTCAGCTGCTCCGGGAACGCTCCCGGAGCAGCAGGCACGGTCGCTTCGGCGGGGCGGCGGCGGGCCAGCTCCGCGACCGCGGTCAGCACGCCAGAGGCGCACCAGGACTCCAGCCGGTGCCAGGCCCGGATGATTCCGATCAGCTCGTCATCATCCAGGTCGACCAGCCGCCCGTCCCGGGTGGCTGCATCAGCCAGAGCGGCCAGCATGCCGTCCGGCAGCTGAGTGTCCAGCGCACCACCGGACCCGAACCCGGACCCAGAAGGCGATGAGGCTGACTCAGCACGCGGCCGGAACCCGGCCGCCAGGCTCTCCCCCGCCGCGGCTGCGGCGCACCGCCGCCGTTCGGCCTCTATCTGATCGAACAATTCCCGGACGGGCACGTCGGCGTATTCCGGCGGGCAGGAAACCTCGGCCGGGGGTGCGCCCAGATAGGTAGTGAACTGCAGGCCGGGTAGTGACGGCACCGTACTGCCATCGCTCTCGCTGATGCCTTTCATCGTCGTTGTTCACCGCCTCTTCAGCCTGCCAGAGATTTAATACGAACATGATATCGAAACTGCCTGGATTAGCGCAACAGGAATGGCGGATTAGAATTTCGAAAAATTGCACACGATTACTACACATTGAAGGACCGAATGGCAGTGGCCTTTCATTGCCAGGCGCCGGCCAGCGGGGCCAGGAAACGGGGGCGGGAGGCGGGAGGCGGGAGCCGGGAGGCGGGAGGCGGGAGGCGGGAGGCGGGAGCCGGGGCGAGAAGGTGGCCGAGGGCCGGCTTGAGTTGGCGTCGCTACGATGACCTGGGCTGACAGCGAACACGCCGGAGGGATCAATGGAAACACTGCTGCCGGGGATCTCGGCGCGCCGGGTGCCGACCGGGCGGCTGACGGTGGGGGTGCTCGAGGCGGACGGGCGCACCGGGTCCCCGGTGCTGTTCGTGCACGGCAACGTGTCATCGTCGCTGTTCTGGCAGCCGACCATGCTGGCGTTGCCGGCCGGGTTCCGGGCGCTGGCCCTGGACCTGCGCGGGTTCGGCGACACCGACCCGGAGCCGGTGGACGCGACCCGCGGGCTCCGGGACTACGCGGACGACCTGGCCGCCGCCATTGAAGCGCTCGGCCTCGACGGGGTGCACCTGGTCGGCTGGAGCATGGGCGGCGGGGTGGTCCTGCAATACCTGGCCGACCGGCCGGACGGGCACCGGGTGGCCTCGCTGACGCTGGTCGACCCGGTGTCGCCGTTCGGGTTCGGCGGCACCCGGGGGCCGGAGGGCACGCTGTGCGACCCGTCCGGGGCCGGGTCCGGCGGCGGGACCGGGAATCCGGAGTTCATCGCCCGCCTGGCCGCGGGCGACCGCGGCGGCGATGATCCGCTGTCCCCGCGCCAGGTACTGCTGGCCCACTACGTCAAGCCGCCGTTCGTGCCCGAACAGCTGGACATCTTCGTCGAATCCATGCTGTCGACCCGGATCGGCGACGGCCACTACCCGGGCGACTCGCGTCCGGCGGCGGGGTGGCCGGGGATCGCGCCCGGCGACCACGGCGTGCTCAACACCATGGCCCCAACGCACTTCCGGATCGAGGATCTGTCCGGGGTGAACCCCAAGCCGCCGATCCTGTGGCTGCGTGGGGCCGACGATGTGATCGTGTCCGACTCCTCTCTGTACGACCTGGCCTACCTGGGTTCGGTGGCGGTGGTGCCGGGCTGGCCGGGCGAGCAGACCTGGCCGCCGCAGCCGATGGTGACCCAGACCCGGTACGTACTGGACGGGTACGCGGCCGCGGGCGGCCGGTACCGCGAGGTGGTCATCGCGGACTCCGGGCACGGCCCGCACCTGGACCAGCCGGAGAAGTTCCGGGCCGCGCTGGGTGAGCATTTGGCCGGGACCTGACGGGCTTCGTGGGGTGTACGCGGTAGATGGGGCACAGGGGGCTGATGGGGTGCACGGTGTGGTGGGGCTCGCGGAGTTGGCGGGGGCGTGCCGTTAGCGCAGTGACGAGGCCGGGTGGGCCTCCCACAGGGTCCACAGCGGCCGGTAGCCCTGCTGGCTCCAGAACGGCATCGAACGCGGGTTGAGCTGGGCGTAGTGCAGCAGGGTCACGGCCACGTCGGCGGCTTCGGCGGCCTGGTGGAAGCGGGTGGCCAGGGCGGCCCCGATGCCGCCGCCGCGCCGGGTGGCGCTCACCCCGGTCAGCAGGTTGTAGGCCACCGGCGCCCGGCTGGTGAGCGGTGCGATCCAGCCCGCGGTGGCCGGGGATTGGGCGTTCAGCACGCCGACCGGTTCGCCGTCTGGTTCCCGTTCGGCCAGCCAGACCCAGGGTTCGGGGACGGCCAGCGCTTGCTCGGCCTCGGCGGCCAGCGCGTCCGCGGTCCACGGGCGGTCGATGACGGCCACGAAGTTGGCGTCGTAGCGGACCACCTCGTGCTCCAGGCGGACCACGGCGGCCAGGTCGTCCGGGCCGGCCCGCCGGATCCGGATGCCGTCCGGTACCCCGGCGGGCGCGCCCAGCCGCGAGATCGGCCGGGCCGCCACCACGGCCAGCGGCTGCAGTCCGTGGTGCAGCAGGGGGGCCACCCCGGCGACATCACGGCTGGGCCAGGAAAGAATGGCCGAGGTGTCCGGGCCGGCCAGGTCCGGCTGGCCGGCCAGGTGGTCACGCCAGGCGGACAGCAGCTGGTCCAGCGACCCGGCCACGTCCGGGCCCGCGACCCGGGCCGTGAGCCGGTACTGCCGGGCCGTGCCCCAGCACAGGTCCAGCGATCCCGGCTGGCCGGTCCAGTGGACACAGCACGCCACGGCCTCGGGGCCGCCGGACGGCGCAGTGACCGTGAACTCATGCCCGCAACCTTCGAAAGGAAAAGAAGGCTCAGGCAACAGGGGGTCGACATCCTGCCAGCGGGGACCGAGCCGGGCCAGGACGGTGTCCACGGGATCCCGGTCCACGGGATACCGGTTCACGGGATCACGGCCCTCGGGGTCGCTGTGCTCCGCGGTCATGAGCGGCAGCCTACTGACGGCCGCGGCGAGCGCAGATAACGACCTGACCGTCATTTCGGTCAGGTAGCACCATTCACGCTCGGAGGAACAGACAATCCGTGTTAATGGACCGGGGCTTCAGTACTCGTTACCACTGTTTCAGCGCTCAATTCATGATTTGTCAGTAATGAACTGTTGCCACCTGGACGGGGTTTTAGGACAATTACAGACGCTAACCGGGCTCAGGGCTCCGGGTCCCACTCTGGGGTGGAGAAGAAATGACCAAGCCGTCCGTCTCCTTGGATACCGCGCGCTCTGGCGGCCACCTGGAATCCGACGCGATCAACGTCACCGAGGACACCATCATCGGCATGGCGGCCTCGGCCCCGGCCGCCTCGGTCGGACTGACCCTGGCCGCCCTGGCCGGCGCCACCGCCTACGGCAGCGGCCCGATCATCATCCTCATCGCGATCCCGATGCTGATCATCGCCAACGCCTACCGCAAGCTGAACATGTGGAACGCCAGCGCCGGGGCGTCGTTCGAATGGGTCGGCCGGGCCATCAACCCGTACCTCGGCTTCCTGACCGGCTGGCTGATGGTGGCCGCCTACGTCCTCGGCACGCTCAGCGGCGTCGAGGTGCTGGCCCCGTCGGTGCTGGCCGTATTCGGGTCCAATTCCACCGCGACCTGGGGAAACATCGGGCTTGACACCGCACTCGGGTTGATCATGATCATCATTGCGGTGGTCGGCATCAAGCTCACGGCCCGGACCCAGATCGGAATGGCGATGGTCGAGTACGCCATCCTCATTGTCTTCGCCATTATCGCGTTCGCGTTCGTGCTCGGTCACCACCACGGCGTGCACCCGATCACCTCGGGCTGGGCCAGCCCCACCGGAGAAGGCGGCAAGGGCAGCGCGGTGGCCGGCTTTCTCATCGCGGTGTTCATGTTCACCGGCTGGGACGGCGCCATTTACGTGAACGAGGAAACCCAGCGCCGGCGCATCAACCCGGGCCGGGCCGTGCTCATCGCGGTGGCCCTGCTGGCCGTGGTGTACTTCGTGGCCATCGTGGGGCTGCAGGGTGCCGTCTCCCCCAAGGCGCTGCAGGCCAACGCGGCCGACGCCCCGGTCTACGTGACCCAGGTCATCGCGGGCAGCGGCTGGTCCAAGGTGATGGCGCTGTCGATCGCGCTGTCGGCCATCGCCAGCACCGGCGCGGGCATCGTGGTCACGGCCCGGATCATCATGGACATGGCCAAGAAGCGGGTGCTGCCGCCCAGCCTGGGCGCGATCAGCCGCCGGTTCTCCACCCCGGCCATCGCCAGCATCGTGGTCGGACTGCTGGTGGTCATCCTGACCTGGATCTACCTGCTGGCCACGTCGGTGGAGAACGCCTTCGACGACGTGGTCGCCATCACCGGCCTGCTGTTCTCGGTGTTCTACATCCTGACCGCGCTGGCCACGATCGTGTACTTCCGGCGCCGGCTGTCCAACCCCAAGGACACGATCATGCTCGGGATCCTGCCCATCGCCTCGGCCGGGTTCCTGGCCTACATCGTGGTCAAGTCGCTGATGGAGGCGCCCGCGTCGCAGCGCTGGTCGATGCTGGGCATCGTGCTGGCCGGGGTGGTGCTGATGTTCGTGGCCCGCTTCGTGCTCCGCTCGGACTTCTTCAGCATCCGGCGCGAGACCGGCCCGCGCGAGGAGACCGCGATCACCGACTGAGCGGTAAGGCGCGGTCGGGCCGGAACACCAGGACCAGGACGCGCACGGCCAGGATGGCCGCCACCACCAGCAGGCAGTAACCGAAGAAGACGTAGAGGCTGACCTGCCGGGTCACGCTGGGGCCGCCGTGCAGGCCGATCATGAGCACGGCCATGATCCCGGCCGCGGCGGCCAGGAAGGTCAGCCGATCGCGCTGACGATCGGCTGGGCCGAGAAGAACGCGATCAGCCCGGCCAGCAGCGTGCGCACGGGGGCCAGCCGGAGTCCGAGCAGCCGGCGTACCCCGAACGCGAAGACCAGGATGGTCAGGGCGACCCCGAAGGCCACCAGCGCGGAATTCAGTACGTTCATTCAGAACTGAAGCACGGCCGCGCCATCGACGCGGCCGGCCTTCAGGTCGGCCAGGGCCTGATCGGCCTGGCGGAACGGGTAGGGGGTGGTGGTCACCCTGAGCTTGAGGCGCTCGGCCAGGGTGAGAAACTCCTGGGCGTCGCCGCGGGTGTTGGAGGTGACGCTGCGCAGGTTGCGCTCCTGGAACAGGTGCTTTTCGTAGTTGAGGGACGGGATGTCGGTCAGGTAGATGCCCGCCACCGACAGCGTCCCGTTACGGTCCAGGGCGGCCAGCGCGGCCGGGACCATCTCCCCCACCGGGGCGAACAAGATGGCCGAGTCCAGCGGCACCGGGGCCGGGTCGTAGGAGTCCTGCATGGAGGCGGCGCCCAGGCTGCGGGCCAGGTCGCGGGCTGACTCACCGCGAGTGAAGACGTGTACCTCGGCACCCTGGGCGATGGCGACCTGGGCGGCCAGGTGCGCGGACCCGCCGAAGCCCCAGATGCCGAGGGTGCCGCCGGGCGGGACTTCGGCCCGGACCAGGGCCCGGTAGCCGATGATGCCCGCGCACAGCAGCGGCGCGACCTCGGTGTCGCTGAACCCGCCCGGCAGTGGGTGCGCGAAGGCGTCGGCCACGATCACGTAGTCGGCGTACCCGCCGTTGATGTCCCAGCCGGTATAGGTGGAGCCGGGGCACAGGTTCTCCTGGCCGCGGCGGCAGAACTTGCACGACCCGTCGACGCCGGCCAGCCAGGCCGCCCCGACCCGGTCCCCCACGCCGAACCGGGTGGTCCCCGGGCCGGTCGCGGTGACCCGGCCCACGATCTCGTGGCCGGGCGTGGTCCGCGGGTGGTGCGGCGGCAGGTCTCCCTCGGCCAGGTGCAGGTCAGTGCGGCACACCCCGCAGGCGATGAGCTTGATCAGCAACTGGCCGGGGCCGGGCTCGGGGACCGGGCGGTCGTCGGTCAGCTCCAGGGGACCACCGGTGATCGGGCCGGGTTCGGCCACTACCCATGCGCGCATGAGACTTACGTTACGGCCCCCGGGCTGACAAGATCGGCAGGGCAGGAGACACTATGAGCCTGCAATCGTTCGCATCGCGGGGCGGGAGACACCAGATGGATCGTGAGGAGCGCCGGCAGTTCGTCCGGGACCACCGCACCTGCATCTTCGGCTACAACCGGAAGAACGACGGGCCGGCCATGACCGTCGTGTACTACATCGTGGACGGCGACGACCTGCTGGTCTCGACCATGGCCGACCGGGCCAAGGCCAAGGCCGTGCAGCGCGACCCCAACGTCAGCCTGTGCGTGCTGGACGAGAACTGGCCCCTCACCTACCTGCAGGTCTACGGCCGGGCGGTGCTCGACCCGGACCCGGAGGCGGGGAGTCAGCTGATGCGCAAGGTGGTCGAGCTGATGTCGGGTGAGCCCGTGCCCGACGACAAGTACCCCGCGATCCAGAAGATGTGCGCGGAGGAGAAGCGCGTGGTGCTGCGGGTCAGCCCGTACGCGACGTTCGAGACCCCGCCGCGGCACGTCTACAAGGCCGACGACATCGACGGCCTGACCCACTTCACCTCGAAGAGCCTGGACTGGTAGACCGGTCAGAAGTGCAGGTGGGCCTGCCAGTCGGCGGGGACGCGGTCCTCGGGGCCGGGCGTGGTCTGTTCCAGCGGGTGGTGGTGCGGCGCGGCCAGTTCCGGGCCCCGCTCGTACAGCCGGTTGTCGGGGTAGCTCCAGAACCAGACTTCCTGCGGCTCGAAGCTCTGGATGACCGGGTGGCCGGTCTCCTTGGCGTGGGCGCTGGCGTGCTGGGACGGCGAGGAGTCACAGCAGCCGACGTGCCCGCACTGGGCACAGCGGCGCAGGTGGAACCACCAGCCGCCGGCCGCGTCGCACTCCGAGCAGCCGGGGCCGCTGGGGGCCACCGACGGGTCGACGCCGGGAATCTCGCTCATACGCTCTCGCTCTCCTGGTCCTGGGGCGCCTGCGCCGGTTCCGGGGCGGGCACCGCTTCGTCGTCGGGGTTCTGGGCCGTGAGCGGCAGCCAGACCATGAACTTGGTGCTACCCGGCTCCGAGACCAGGTTGATCTCGCCGTGGTGCTTCTTGACCACGATCCGCCAGGAGATGTCGAGTCCCAGCCCGGTGCCCTCACCGACCGGCTTGGTGGTGAAGAACGGGTCGAAGATACGGGACTGGATCTCCTTGGGCACCCCCGACCCGGTGTCACCGAACTCGACCAGCAGCTGGTCGCGGTCGTGGGCGGTGCGGATGGTGAGCGTGCCGTGATGATCCATGGCCGACACCGCGTTGTCGATCAGGTTGGTCCACACCTGGTTCAGCTCGGCGGCGTAGGCCGGGATCTTGGGCAGCGTGCGGTCGTAGTCCTTGACGATGGTGATGTCCGGGCCGATCTTGGCGGCCAGCATGACCAGCGTGCTGTCCAGCAGGTCGTGCACGTCGATCTCCTGGTAGGGCGCCCGGTCCAGCTGGGAATACTGCTTGGCCGCGCCGACCAGGTGCATGATCCGGCCCGAGGCGTCCTGGATCTCGTTCATGAGCAGCTCGGTCTCGACCGTGTAGGTCAGCCAGCGAGTGGCGCCCTCCAGGTCGGCCGCCTCGACGATGTCGGCCATCTGGTCCAGCCACTCGGTGTCGATCCCGGCCTGGACCAGGACCGGGGCCAGGTCCCAGCCGCCGCTGACGTCGTGGTCGTCGAGCCAGTCGGCCACCGTGTCCTCGGCGTCGGAGGCCTCCATCGGGCCGAGCTGGGGGGCCTTGGCCACCCGCTCCACGGCCCGTTCCTGCAGCTCCATCAGGCTCTCCAGCGTCTCCTGCTGGTAGGGGTGCTTGGAGATCTTGGTGAGCTTGTGGCGCATGCCGGCCACCCGGTCGCGTAGCGACGAGGTGGCCCGGACCGCGGCCGCGGCCGGGTTGTTCAGCTCGTGGGTCAGGCCCGCCGACAGCGAGCCCAGGGCCAGCAGCCGCTCCCGCTGGCTGATGGCCCGGTTGGTCGCGCTGACCCCGAAGAACGCGCCCTCCAGCAGGTGCACGGCCATCGGGAACCAGGTCTTCATCATCTCGGCGAAGCATTCCGCGTTCAGCACGTAGAAGCGGGACGGCACCGTGACCCGCATCGAGCTGTTGTAGGCACTGGCCGCACGGTCCCCCAGGTAGGCCTGGAACGCACCCGCGTACACGCCCCGGTAAGAGGTCCGGTTGACCTCGATGTCGTCCGCTCCCACCCGGCGGGACATCACCAGGGTGCCCTCGAGCAGCACGTAGAAGCAGGTGGCCGGGTCGCCTTCGGAGTAGACCGGGCCGGGCTCGAAGGTCTCGATGCGGCCTTCGCGGCACAGCCAGTCCAGCTGGTCGTCGTCGAGCTTCTCAAACAGGAACAGGGACCGCAGCTCGGCCGGGTCGCAGGGACTGGTGTTGGTCACAGCTTCTCCAGGTAACGATGGACCAGCATGACGGCCATGGCGCCCTCGCCCACGGCGGAGGCGACACGCTTGGCGGATTCCGCTCGCACGTCGCCGGCCACGAATACCCCGGGCACGCTGGCCTCTAGGTGATAAGGCGCGCGGTCCAGCGGCCATTCCTTGGGCGGCTCGCCGTCGGCGGAAAGGTCCGGGCCGGTGAGCACGAACCCGTGGTCGTCGCGCTCAAGCACCCCATCGAGCCACTTGGTCAGCGGGGCCGCGCCGATGAACACGAACAGGTGCTGGGCGGCGACGTCCTCGGTCTCGCCGGTGTTGGCGTCCTGCAGGGTCAGGCCCTCCAGGTGCCCGTCGCCGCGAGCGCCGACCACCGTGGTGCAGGTGCGCACGGTGATGTTCGGAACGCTCTCGACCTGCTCGATCAGGTAGTGCGACATCGACTTGGTCAGCGACGGGCCGCGCACCAGCAGCGTCACCGACTTGGCCATGCGGGACAGGTAGACCGCGGACTGCCCGGCCGAGTTGGCCCCGCCGACGATGAAGACGTCGTTGTCGACGCAGGAGGCCGCCTCGGTCAGCGCGGAGCCGTAGTAGACGCCGGCTCCGGTCAGGTCGTCCAGGCCGGGCGCGCGCAGCTGCCGGTAGGCGACCCCGGTGGTCAGGATCACGCTGTGCGCGTCCAGCGAGGTGCCATCGGAGAAGCGCACCGTGCGGGCCGAGCCGTTGATCTCCAGCCCGGTCACCTCGCGGGTGGTGAGCACCTCGGCGCCGAACTTGGCCGCCTGCAGCCGGGCCCGGGTGGTGAGCTGGGCTCCGGACACCCCGTCGGGGAAGCCGAGGTAGTTCTCGATCCGGGAGCTCTGCCCGGCCTGCCCGCCGGTGGCGGTGCGCTCCAGCAGCACGGTCCGCAGCCCTTCGGACGCCCCGTAGACGGCGGCGCCCAGGCCCGCCGGGCCGCCGCCGACCACGATCAGGTCGTAGAAGTCCGAGGACGGGCTGGTGGCCAGGCCGACCTTTTCGGCCAGCTCGGCGTCGGAGGGCTCGACCAGCACCTCGTGGTCCAAGGTGATGATCACCGGCAGCTTGAGCCCGTCCTCGCCGGCCGCCTCCAGCATCCGCTTGCCCTCGGGCTCGTCGGTGGAGAACCAGCGGTACGGGACCTGGTTACGGGCCAGGAACTCGCGCACGTCGGACGAGCGCGCGTTCCAGCGGTGCCCGATGCACTTGATCTCCGGCACCACGTGGTGGTCGGAGGTCCGCCAGCTGTCCAGCAGGGTGTCCACCACCGGGTAGAGCTTCTCCTCCGGCGGGTCCCAGGGCTTGAGCAGGTAGTGGTCGAGGTCGACCACGTTGATGGCGTCGATGGCGGCGCTGGTGTCGGCGTAGGCGGTGAGCAGCACGCGGCGGGCGCCGGGGTAGATGTCCATCGCGTGTTCGAGGAACTCGACGCCGTTCATGTTCGGCATGCGGTAGTCGGCCAGGATCACGGCCACCTGGTCGCCGCGCAGCTTCAGTTCGCGCAGGGCTTCCAGGGCCGATTCCCCGGACTCGGCGCGGACGATGCGGTACTCGCTGCCGTACTTGCGCCGCAGGTCGCGCGCGACGGCGCGGGAGACGTCCGGGTCGTCGTCGACGGTGATGATCGCGGTCCGCGCGTTGTCGGCGCGGGCGTTGGGCGCGGTCAAGGGCATGAATGCTCCGTAAGGTCGTCAGGTCCATGCGGGGGCCTCGGCGCAGGGAGGCCCCGGTCAGGGCGCATAGAGCCATCGTAGGTTCCCGATGCCCGGATTGCCCCCTCCCGGTGTTTGCTGGCGGCGTAACCGGGCCAGGTCGATGGCGGGGTTGCGGTCGAAGAAACCCATGGGCTTGAGCGTGAAGCCGACGTACTCCACCGGCATGACCGGGAAGTCCTCGGGGCGGCAGAAATGGGTGGTGCCCACCGTGTGCCAGAGCACCACGTCGGTGTCGGCCACCGGCCGGTCCGCGGCCGTCCAGGCGGGCAGCCCGGCCCCGCCCGGGTGCTGGTTGGGAAAGTCACCGGCCGGATGCCGCTCGTCCGGCCGGAACGGGGTCACCCACAGGTGCCTGGTGGCGAACGCGGCCCGGCTGGCGATGGCCGCGGTGGGCTGGGCCAGCAGCGGGGCCGACGGCTGCGGGATGAGCTTGTAGGCCACGGGTTCGCCGCAGGCGTTGACCGAGCCGTGGTTGACGATCTTCCAGTACCGGCTGTGCTCGGCGGCGGCCATCCGCTGCGCGCCCCGTTCGGTGGCCAGCAGCGTGCTGCGGGCGGTGAAGGCGTTGCCGTGCGGGTTGTCCGGGCCGACCGGGACCGGCACCGCGTCGACCTCGTAAACCGAGTTCACCGGGCCGTCCACGCAGGTGTCGAGGCGGAAGCTGAACAGGTGCTGGTGGTGCGGCCCGGCCAGCTCCGGGGTGACCGGGCTGGCGTACGGCACCCGGGTGCCGGGCTCGACGGCCTGGGTCTGGATGATGCCGGTCAGCTTGACCTCGGCCTGGATCGTGCCGTCGAGGTAGAAGTACCAGAAGAAGCCGTACTCGTAGTTGCCCACGGTGGCGATGGACGAGGCCACCATGCGCCGCGACCGCCGGACCTCGGCCAGGCCGTTGGCCCGGTCCGTGTGCTTCCAGCCGATGCCGTAGTCCTCTTCGTGCAGGCAGATGACCTTGGGGTGCGGGCGGGCGGTGCCATCCTCGTCGATCTCGACCCCGTCCAGGTAGACGATCTCGCCCAGGCAGTCGCAGCCCAGGGTGAGCGAGTTGGCCGTCTTGCCCAGGCCTACGTCGCCGGCGTCGAACGCGTTCTTCCACCAGTGGTTGATGGCGGTCGAGCCGTAGGGCACGACCATCTCGGCCACGCTGGCCCGGTACAGGACCGGCCGGGCCCGGTCGCCCTCGATGTAGCAGACCTGATGCAGGACCAGGCCCTCGATGGGGTGCATGGACAGCCGCAGCTGCCACGGGCCCCAGCGGAGCAGACCGTCCTCGATGGTGAAGCCGGGCCCGTCCGGCTGCAGGATCTGCAGCGGGGCCAGCTCGCGCGGGCTCGGCTGGCTGGCCGCGTCGTAGCGCCCGGGGTCACGCGGAATGGGTACCACGTCGCCGTCGATCAGCTCGACCACCTCGCCGGTGTCCCGGTCCAGCACCGCGACCAGGTTCTCCACCGGCCGGGCGTAGGGGTTGGGACCCGGGCCGTCCAGCACGTAGGCCACACCGCGGGCCAGCCGGCGGCCGGACCGGTCCACCTCCTGGCCCACGTAGCTGGCGGGCCAGGCATCGACCTGGACCTGGCTCATGTCGGTGACGCCACGCCGGGCCATGGCGGCCTGGAACCCGGCGTCGGCCTTGACCTGCTCGCCGTTGGCCGTGTACTCGGCGAACGTGATGGGCGGCTGGACACCGGGGACCGGGACCGCTCCGGTGACCGCCCGGTCGTCCAGGGACACCGTGACCACGGTGGTGTGGGCGGCGCCGTCCGCGACCGAGGGCTGGTAGAGCACGCAGCGGGCCAGGCGGGGCACGGGCTGGCCCGCACCGTCTGGGCCCGCACCGTCTGGGCCCGCACCGTCTGGGCTGTCCCAGTTGAGGACCTGGGCCTTGGCGGGCTCGACCAGCTCGCAGTAGGTCAGCCGGGCGCCGTCGCCCGCGGTGGCCAGGGCGATGCGGGAGGCGGTGGCGGACTCTTCCACCGTGAGCGGGGCCAGGGGGTGGCGCCGGGGGCCAGGCGGGGATTCGACCTGACCGCCAGGACCGTGGGCCGTCTGCGTCATGGGGGGCTCCGTTCAACCAACCTTCGATATATCAAGGTTTAAGGTTTTCAGGCTTTTCGGGCTCTTCGTGGGTGTAGGTACCCCGGTTGTGGTGCGCCCGATCGGCTATGGTGACCGATTGTGCGACTGACGACAGTTCTCCCCCCGCCCGCCGCTTAGGCGGGCTCCACGAAAAGCCGCCGCGCCGGGAGTCAGATCCTCGCGCGCCGGGTGGCGCTGCCCGCATACGGGTCCTCATCACCACTCGGTTGCGGAGAACTGTTGTGTCTTCTTCTGTTTCTGGCCTGTCCTCGGGGCGTGGCCTGGCCTGCCTGACCGTCGCCGGTGCCGCCTGGGGCACCGCGGGCGCGGCGGCCGGCCTCATCTACCGGTCCAGCGACCTCGGGCCGATCAGCGTCTCGTTTTGGCGGAACGCTGGTGGGCTGGTGTTGCTGCTGCTCTTCGGACTGCTCCGGTCACGGCGTCCCTGGCGGTTTCGGCGGCTCGGGCGGCGGGCGCTGCTGGTGCGGCTGCTGACCGGGTTCGGCCTGGCCGTGTTCCAGACCTCGTACTTTGGCGCGGTCCAGGTCACCGGGCTGGCCGTGGGCACCGTGGTCACCCTGGGCGCGGGCCCGCTGCTGATCGCGGTGGGCGCGCGGCTGTTGCTGGCCGAACGGCTGCCGCGCGGCGGCGTGGCTGCCATGACCGCCGCGCTCGGTGGCCTGGTCGTGCTGGTACTGGGCAATCCGGCCGGGGCCGTGCGGCCCCTCGGCGTCGCCCTGGCCCTGCTGTCCGCGGCCGGGTACGCGCAGGCGTCGTTGGTGGCCCGGTGGGCCGGCCAGGCCGGATCATCGGGTGACGCGGACGCGGTCACCATGACGACGTGGGCGTTCGGCCTCGGGGCGGTGCTGTTGCTGCCGTTCGCCCTGGCCACCGGCCTGCTGCCAAACTCGCTGCACCCGGCGGAGACGCTGGGGGTGCTCGGCTACCTGGCCGCCGTGCCGACCGCCCTGGCCTACCCGCTGTACTTCGCCGGGGCGGCGACGGTGCGGGCGGCCACCGCCTCGGTGATCATGCTGATCGAGCCGGTCAGCGCGGCCGCGCTCGGGGTGGTGATGTTCGGTGAGCCGCTGACCGTGGCCACGCTGGGCGGCGGGGTGCTGCTGCTGTCAGCGGCCACGTTCCTGGCCCTGGCCGACCTGCGCTCAGGGCGCGGCGGGCGGGCCGGCCGGGTCCGACGGGTCTCCGGGGGCCGACGGGTGCCCGGGCGTCTGCGCGTGGGAATTCTGCGCGTGGGAATGGGGCAGCGTTCCGCGAATCGTCTCGATGAGGCTGGTGCCCTGCATGCCGAGCAGTTCCCAGGACCGGGCGATGCCCAGGCTGAACATGGCGTAGATGAAGGCGGCGGTGTAGCTGGCCTCCTCGCCCGGCTTCATGTGCGGCCACAGCCCGACGACCAGCTGGGCCGCGTAGACGACGATGATGAACCCCATGAACGTCGACCAGCGCCGGGACAGCTGAACCTCGTGCCGGGCCGCCCGCAGCCGGCGGGACAGGTTGATGCTGCTGATCAGCCCGAGGGCGCCGAAAATAATCGCGCCATACTGCAGGCCAGCGCCAGGCTGCAGGCCGATGAGCGAGGTGAACAGCGCGTCGAGCAGCGCGGTGAAGGCGGTGCCAGCCACGGCGCGGTGTTCGACCGAGTGGCGGTCCCGGTTGCGCTCGGGCTGGATCGACAGGGCGACGAACAGCAGCCCCACCAGCGCACCGGCGATCGTGGCCGACCCGGCGAAGAAGTCATTGTATGAATCCACGGCGGCTAGCCTGCCGGTTGGCAGGCTAGCCCGCTACTTGACCCCAGTGATCAGGGGCCCGGCCGGGCCGTGTCGGGGTCGGGCCCTGGTTTGGTCAGGGCTTCTTGAAGGCGTCCTTGATGTTCTTGCCGGCGTCCTTGGCCTGCTCGCCGACCTGCTTGGTGCTGCCGGCGACCCGGTCGCCCTGGCCCTCGGCTTCCATGCTGCGGTTGTCCGTGGCCCGGCCGACGTTCTGCTTGGCCCGGCCCTTGCCCATTTGGAGCCTGTTCTTGAGCTTGTCCATTGCACCCATGGGGGGTCCCTGCCCCCGATCAGACTGCATATGCGTAATTACGCGTTTTGTTTTGCCTGGCGGCAATGGTTGCCCGACGGCAATGGGTCAGCGGGTGTCGCCGGTGGCGGCGGGGCGGGAGGTGTGGCTGTACTGGGACCAAGAGCCCGGGTACAGGCGGCCGCGGCCGAGGCCGGCGTGCTCGATCATCAGCAGGTTGTGGCACGCGGTGACGCCGGAGCCGCAGTAGGAGATGAGCGTGGCGGCGTCGGCGACGCCGGCCTCGGTCAGCTTCTGGCGGAGTTGCGGGACCGGAAGGAACCGGCCGTCGGGACCCAGGTTCTCGCGGCAGGGCAGGCTGCGGGCGCCGGGAATGTGACCGGGGCGGGGATCGACCGGCTCGGTGTCGCCGCGGTAGCGGGCCCGGTCGCGGGCGTCGACGACCACGTTGCCGGCGTCGGTGGCTTCGTCGATGGTGGCCAGGTAGTCCTCGGGCCAGGGGCGCGGGGTGAACGGGGCCGGCTCCCGGGCCGGGGTCCCGGTCTCCAGCGGGCCGGAGTACGCCTGCAGGCCACCGTCCAGCAGGGTGGCCGAACGGCCGGTGGCGCGCAGCATCCAGACCAGCCGGGCCGCGGTGGTGCCACCCGCATCGTCGTAGGCGACCACGGTGTCGGCGTCGGAGATGCCCAGGCGGGCCATGCCACCCGCGAACAACGCCGGGCTGGGCAGCGGGTGCCGCCCGTCTTCCGCGCTGGGCTGCCCGGCGAGCCATTCGTCAAGGTCGACGAACACGGCGCCGGGCAGGTGCCCGGCCTCGTAGGCGTCCGGCCCGGACCGGCCGTCCAGGTACCAGCGGACATCGGCCAGCACCACGTCGTCGCGGTGCTGCTGCCACCAGGAAAGGCTCACCACGGGGTCGATCACGCCCGTGAGGGTACCTCAGTCGGCGGCCGGGCGACGGGGGTGTGGCACGGCCCGGCGGGCGGTCCGCCCCGCGGGGTGGCGGGCACGCCCGGACGTACCGGTCAGACCGGTCACGGCGATCTCGCCGCCCAGCTGGTAGCCGTGGGCCAGTTGCAGCTCGTCGCCGCTCCAGAACCGGCCCGCGTCGTACCAGTTGGTGCGGTGGCGGCCGTCGAGCAGGCCCATGCCCTGGTAGGTGGCGGCCAGCACCTCGGCGCAGTAGGCGGTTTCCAGCACCGCCTCGGCAGCCGGGCGGCTGAGCCCGCGCAGGGTGGCCGCCGACGGTAGCTTGACCAGTGACGGCAGTTGCCCCAGGGACGGGATCCGGCCCCGCAGCCAGCTCGAGGCCAGCCCGGCGGTGGACGGGAACGGCAGCCCGTCCAGCCGCGCGATCGTGCGCAGCACCGCGTCTTCCATCTCCGGCGCGGCCGGCGGGTCCAGCTGCCGCAGCCAGACCCGCTGGCCGTAGCGTTCGGCCCACACGGTCACGGCGCCGCGCAGGTCGTGCAGTTGCACCCCGCGGTGGCGGGTGCCGGACCACAGGTCGGGCAGGGACCGCCCCAGCTCGGCGTGCCACAGCAGCGGCGGCAGGTCCTCCAGCACCACGGCCATGCCCACGTGGTTGACCGGGCTGTTGGTCGCGACCTGGATGGCCCGGTCGCCGGGCTTGCGACCACGGAACAGCCACACGTCGCCGGTGCGGGTCAGCGCGGCTGCTTCTTCGAGGGTGACCGCCGGGGGCCGCCGGTTCGCAGGCATGGCCGCTAGCCTAGGCACGTGCAGTGGCCGAGCGGACGTACCTGGAAGATCCTGGGCCTGGCGAGTTTCGCGGGCGTAGCCGCCACCGGGGCGGTGATCGTCCGCGCCGAACGCCGCCGCCGGGCCTACACCCCGGACGAGATCCGCACCCGCCTGCACGAGCGCCTGGCCGAGACGGACGCCGAAGAGGCCGGCGTCCAGGACGACGCTGGTCAGGAAAGGCGCTCGTCGGCGTAGACGGCCATGGCGTCGCGCTGGTAGGCGGCCAGCCCGGTGGTGATCGCCTCGTAGTTGGCGCGGAACCGCTCGTCGCTGACGTACATCTGACCCAGGTTGCGGTAGGCCTGCGCGGTGGGGGTCCAGTATTGGGCCACCCAGTGGTAGTGCTGGTCCACCTCGGCCTGGACCTCGGGGTCGGCCGCTGGCCTACCGGCCGTCATCAGCTCCGCCATCCGGATCATCTGGGCGGTTTGCTCCTTCTGCTCGTCCGTCAGCTGTTCTGGCGAC
>DATDIH010000297.1:0-2067 GCA_036521155.1 Streptosporangiaceae bacterium | reverse complement strand
GCGGGCCCCCATGCCGCGCATGACTTGCCGGAACTCTGTGGATGACCTTACGTATGTACGGGCCAGGTCCACATGCGCCGAACTATGCAGTGCCGTGTGTATTTCGGTGCCGCAGCGGCGGCGGATGGGTATGTAGGCCGGTTTTTTTCAGGCGTCCGGCCTGGGCTGCCGGGCGACCCACGCCGCGATCTGCGCCCGGGAACTGAAACCCAGCTTGGTCAGCATGTTGGCCACATGCCGGGCCACCGTGGCCTGGCTGATCACCAGCTCGTCAGCGATGGCCCGGTTGCTCAGGCCCCGGGCGATCAGCGTGGCGAGCTCACGCTCCCGCGGGGTCAGCGTGGAGGGCACCGCCGGGCCGCCGGCCCCCCCGGGCGGCGCGCTGGCCGCGGCGGGCGCGCCGTGCTGGCTAGTCGCGTGCTGGCCATTCTCGGCCGGCCTGGGCCAGCCGCCGGCCGGCGTGGCGCCGTACGCCTCGGCCGGCACGGCCGTCGGCCTGCCCATCGCGTACCGGGCCGCCTCGTCGGCGCCCATCGCGCGGCCCTCTTCCAGCAGGGCGGTCGCCCGCAGCTCGCCGAGGGACCGGCGGGCGGGACCGAGCAGGTCCTCCAGCCGCGCGCCCGCCCCCGCTGAGGGCGGGTGCCCGGCCGCGGAACGCAGCTCGAGCGCGGCCCCGGCCAGCCGGGCGGCGCGTACCGCATCGCCGGCCTGGGCCTCCAGGGCCGCGAAGGCCTCCAGCCCGCGGGCGACCGGCAGCCGCTGGCCGGTGGCCAGGCTCAGCGCCAGGCTCTCGGTCAGGCTGGCCCGGCACAGGTCCAGGTCACCCTGGATGAGCGCCACCGAGGCGATGCCCGCCAGGCACCGGGCGATCTCCGGCCGGGCATCGATCTCCTGGTACAGGCTGAGCGCTCCCTGGTAGTGCCTGATCGCGGCCTGGTGGTCGCCGCGGGCGCGGGCGATCCCGCCCCGCCCCACGTGGACCTGGGCCACTCCCCACCCGTTGTTGTCCCGGAGCACATCGAGGGCCGCCTCGTAGATGCGCTGCGCCTCGCGGAGGCTGCCCAGCCGGGCCAGGCCGGCTGCCTTGATGCTCAGCGCCAGCCCTTCCTCCCAGTCGTTGCCGAGCTTGTGGGCGGTGTCCACCGCCTCATCGATCCGGGCCACCGCCTCGGCCAGGTTGCCGGCCCGCAGGCTGGCCACGGCAAGCAGCCGGAGCGCGCCCGCCTCGTGCGGGTCGCCCGCCTCCCGGCACAGGTCCAGTCCCTCGCGGGCGCAGCGCTGCACGGTGGGGTAGTCCTGCTGCTCGAAGGCCAGGTCGCCGCGGAACACCAGGGCCGGACCGCGTACCTCAGGCGGCAGGCCGTCCGACGTCGCCAGGAAGCGGTCGAACCAGCCCGCGCCCTCGGTCACGTCCCCGTGCGTCACCCAGGGGTTGCGCATGGCGCCGCACATCCGCAGCCCTTCGGCGGTGTCGCCATGGCGCAGCGAGGTGGCCAGCGCGAGCCGGTAGTTGGCCAGGTCCACGGTGATCGCCCGGTACAGGGCGACCCGCTCCGGCCAGGACGGCGCGCCCCGGACGAACGCCTGCGACACGACGTACTCCCCGTAGCGGAGCAGGTAGTCGCGGTGCCGCAGCCGGAGCGCATCCTCCTCGCCCGAGGCGGCCAGCCGGCTGGCCGCGTACTCCTTGATGGTGTCCAGCAGCCGGTAGCGGGACTCGCCGCGCAGCTCGTGGTCGAAGGTGACCAGTGACTTGTCGATGAGCGCGGCCATCAGGTCGAGCACCATGCCGGCCGGGATCTGCTCATCCGCGCAGACCTGCTCGGCCATGTCCAGGCCCCAGCCCGCGAACACCGACAGCCGCCGCAGCAGGATCTGCTCCGGCTCGCTCAGCAGCTCATAGCTCCAGTCCACGGCGGCCCTCAAGGTCTTCTGCCGGGGCGGGGCGGTCCGGTCGCCCGAGGCCAGCAGCCGGAAGCGGTCATCGAGCCGGCTGGCGATCTGCTCCACCGACAGCGCGCGGACCCGGGCCGCGGCCAGCTCGATGGCCAGCGGCATGCCGTCCAG
>DATDIH010000296.1:0-6227 GCA_036521155.1 Streptosporangiaceae bacterium | reverse complement strand
GCGGCCCTGGTCCAGCGGGCCATCGGCGACCGGCTGCACTGCGTGTTCGTCGACCACGGGCTGCTCCGCAAGGGCGAGGCCGAGCAGGTCGAGAACGACTTCGTGGCCGCCACCGGGGTCCGGCTCAAGGTGGTCAGCGCGGCCGGTGAGTTCCTCGGCGCGCTGGACGGCGTGAGCGACCCCGAGCAGAAGCGCAAGATCATCGGCCGCGAGTTCATCCGCACGTTCGAGCGCGCCGCCACCGACATCGCGGCCGAAGCCCAGAGCCAGGGCGAGTCGGCCCGCTTCCTGGTCCAGGGCACGCTCTACCCGGACGTGGTGGAGTCCGGCGGCGGCACCGGGGCGGCCAACATCAAGTCCCACCACAACGTGGGCGGCCTGCCCGCCGACCTGAAGTTCGAGCTGGTCGAGCCGTTGCGGGCGTTGTTCAAGGACGAGGTTCGCCGGGTCGGCGAGGAGCTGGGGCTGCCGCACGACATCGTGTGGCGGCAGCCGTTCCCCGGACCCGGCCTGGCCATCCGGATCATCGGTGAGGTGACCGCGGACCGGCTGGCCGTGCTGCGCGACGCCGACGCCATCGTCCGGGAGGAACTGTCCCGGGCCGGGCTGGACCGGCGCATCTGGCAGTGCCCGGTGGTCCTGCTGGCCGACGTTCGTTCGGTGGGGGTGCAGGGTGACGGCCGGACCTACGGCCACCCGGTGGTGCTCCGCCCGGTCACCAGCGAGGACGCCATGACCGCGGACTGGGCCCGGCTGCCCGAGGACGTGCTGGCCCACATCTCGACCCGGATCACCAACGAGGTGCCGCAGATCAACCGGGTCGTGGTCGACGTGACCAGCAAGCCGCCCGGCACCATCGAGTGGGAGTAGCCCGCTCCCGGCCTGGGACAGCCTGTTTCGACGTTGGTGGTGGTGCGGGCTGGTCCCTGGCCCGGCTTTGTGGGCGGAAACTGTCGCTGGAGTAGCAGAAATCGCCCACTTTGCTGATCGATGGACGGCCCTGCAAGCCATGGGGCCGGTGCGACGCGGCGGCTCAGAGTGAGACCCGCAAACCAGCCATGCCACATCAATCACTTGGAAACAGGCCCTGGACGCCCTGGACGCCCTCGGCGGCCTCGAATTCCTGACGGGCCTGGCCAGCCGGAAGGGCCTGAGCAGCCGAAAGGGCCCGAGCAGCCGAAAGGGCCGTCACCGGCGTGAACCTGGCCGTGTCCCGGGAGTGCTCTCCCATCTCTGGGTGCTGCGGCTGTTCTTCGCTGGTGACGGCCCTCCGGCTGACGCCCCCGTCGTTCTGGCGCCCCCGTCGTCTCAGGCCTGTCGCCATGGCCTGGCGGCCAGGTCAGGTCAGGTCAGGTCAGGTCAGGCGTGCTCGCTGTCCCGCTGCCCGGGCACGGTCCGCCGGCCCGGCCGCAGCAGGGCCTCGGCCAGGGTGAGCACGGTCTCCTCCAGCGACTCGAGCCGGTGGGCCATGTCGGACTGCACGGTGCTGACCACCGCGGTCACCACCTTGGTCACCACGTCTTCGACCTCGGCGTGGCCGGGCCGGGACCGGAGCTCGTCGGCCAGCGGGGACAGCACCTGGGCCAGCCGGCCCTCCAGCGCCTCCATCCGGGTGGCCAGCGCCGAGGTGGACCTGTCGGCGGCCTCGCCGAGCTTGCGCTGGGCCTCCTCCAGGCCGAGCGAGGCGGGCAGCTGGGTCAGCTGCCGGGTCACCGACTCCAGCCGGCCGTCGACCGCCCCGAACTTGGCCCCCATGCCCTCGATCCGGCCGCCGACCCCTTCCAGCCGCCCGTCCAGGCCGTCCATCCGGCCGTCCAGCGAGCCGATCTTGTGGTCGACCGAGGCGATCCGCTCGTCCACCGCGCCGATGCTCTCGTCCACCGCCCCGATCCGCTCGGCGTGCGCGCCGACGTTGGTGCCCAGGCCCTCCAGCCGCCCGTCCAGGTTCTCCATCCGGGTGTCCAGCCCGCTCAGCAGGTCGTCCACGGCCGCGATGTGCTCGCCCAGCTTCTCGTCGACCGAGGTGATGTGGGCGGTCAGCGTGCCGTTGACCGCGACGATGTGCTCGTCGAGCCCGCCGATCTGGGCGCCGGTCTCGGTCAGGCGCGTACGGACCTGCTCGATCTGGCTGCTGGCCTGCTCGCTGCTCTGCGTGATCTGCTGGGCCAGCTGCTGCCCGAGGTGGTCGATCCGGGTGCTGGCCTGCTGACTGGTCTCGGCCAGCCGCTGACCGAGCTGCTCGATCCGGGTCGCGGTCTGCTCGCTGGTCTCGGTGAGGCGCTCACCGAGCTGGCCGATGCGGCCGTTGGCCTGCTCGCTGGTCTCGGCCAGCTGCTCGCTCAGCAGCTCGATGTGGCTGCCGAGCTCGCCCACCGTGCCGTCGGTGGCGGCCAGCCGGGTGTCGAGGGCGCCGATCTTGCCGTCGGTCCGGGTCAGTGCCGCGTCCAGGCTGGTCAGCCGGTCGGCCAGCGGCGCGGTGCGCTCGCTGACCGTCGCCACCTGGCTGCTGATCGTCCCCATCTGCTCGTCGATGGCGGCGATCCGCTCGTTGATCAGCCCCATCCGGTCGTCGGTGTCGCCGATGTGGTCGTCCAGCCGGTCGATCCGGTTGGACAGCGCCCCGACCTTGCCGTCGGTCCCGGTCAGCTTGGCGTCCACCGCGCCCAGCTTGTTGTCGACCGTGCCGACCTTGTCGTCGGTGTCACCCAGCCGCTCGTCGAGCCGCTCCAGCCGGCCGTGGGCCACCTGGACCTGGCCGCCGACCAGGTCCACCTGGCTGGCCACGCCGGACACCGTGCCGGCCAGGTCGTCGATCTTCCCGGCCGTCCCGGTCAGGCCCTCATCCAGCTTGACCTCGAGGCGTTCCGACAGCGCGGCCAGCCCCTGGTCGAACCGGGCCGTCTGCGCCGTGAGGCCCTGGTCGATGCGGCCCTTGATGGCCGACAGTTCCTTGTCCAGGTAGGCCGCGCGCTGGGACAGCTCGGTCAGGGCCTTGTCCAGCCGGCCGAACCGGCCCGCCGCCGTCTCCATGCTCTGCTGCAGCTGGCTGCCGTGCTGCTGCAGGCTGTTCAGGCGCCCTTCCTGGACCCGCAGCATGTCCTTGGCCTGGCTGATCAGGTCGCAGATGGCCTCCAGCCGGGGCAGCACCTGGTCGACGTTCTCGGCCATCACGCCCAGGTCGGCCCACAGCGAGGGCAGCTCGGCCACCGGCTTCATCTGGGCCGACAGCGACTGCAGGTTCTCCGGCAGCGACTCGGCCCAGGACGGCGCCTTCTCGCTGGCCTCGGCCAGCTGGCGCCGCATGGCCTCGGTCTGCGCGGTCAGCTGGCTGGCCAGGTCGACCAGCTCATGCTCGCGGACCTCCTTGACCAGCCACTCGAGGCCCTCCAGGTGTTTGCGGATCTCCTCCAGCGCGCTCGCGTGCGACCGCTGGTCGGACACGTGATCCTGGACCGTGCGCGCGAGCAGATCGCGCATCCGGTCCGCCGCCGGGCCGGTCTGGCTGCCGCGCAGCAACAGGTGATTCGCCGACTGATCCATGGGGGGTGCTCCTTAGCCAGGGGTGGTACCGCTCGCCGGATACCGGGCTGGGGTGAGTCTGGGCCCGCGTCCTGCCGATCCCGTGGAGGATCCCGCCGCCGCGTCCATCGGCCGCGTGTGCGCGATGTGGCCCATGGCCCCTGGCGAGTGCCGGATAATCCTCTCGCGGACGGGCCCACACTAGTAGCACGCTGTAATCAGGTGAATACGGTAAGTGAAAAACGTGGCCGGAAGGTTACCCAGGGGGCCCCGTGTTGACGAGGCGGTGCGGTCTGGATACTGTCGGACTAGCACTCAGGCAAGTAGAGTGCTAACGCGACGAGGCAGTCTGACACCCGCGACGGCAGGCCGCTGTGGTCGCCCTCTCTATGCATTATTCCTTTAGCCTTCCGGAGGGGGAGGTCAGATCGTGACGACCGCCACCAAGGTTGTTCTCAAGCCGCTTGAGGACCGGATCGTGGTTCGCCCGCTTGAAGCGGAGCAAACCACGGCTTCTGGTCTGGTTATCCCGGACACCGCCAAGGAGAAGCCCCAGGAGGGCGAAGTCCTGGCGGTGGGCCCCGGCCGGTTCGACGACGCAGGCGCCAAGCGCGTGCCCGTCGACGTCAAGGTCGGGGACATCGTTCTCTACAGCAAGTACGGCGGCACCGAGGTCAAGTACTCGGGTGAGGAGTACCTCGTACTCTCCGCCCGCGACGTCCTCGCTGTCGTCGAGAAGTAAGAACGACGCAGCACATGCGTGGTTGAGGGCGCCGGGCCGCGAAGGCGGCCGGGCGCCCTCGGCACGTGCCGGCACCTGGACTGCACCGTCAGCCCGGGTGGTCCGGCCGCGCCCCGCCACGTGCTAGTACGACATCTGTTTGAAAAATCGCAGGGTGAGGTAGTAGTCAATGCCCAAAATCCTAGAGTTCAGCTCTGACGCGCGCTCCGCGCTGGAGCGCGGTGTCGACAAGCTGGCCGACACCGTCAAGGTGACGCTGGGCCCACGTGGCCGCAACGTCGTGATCGACAAGAAGTGGGGCGCGCCCACCATCACCAACGATGGCGTGACCGTGGCCCGCGAGGTGGAGCTCGAGGACCACTACGAGAACCTCGGCGCTCAGCTGGCCAAGGAAGTCGCCACCAAGACCAACGACGTCGCCGGTGACGGCACCACCACGGCGACCGTGCTGGCCCAGGCCATGGTGCACAACGGCCTCCGGTCCGTCGCGGCCGGCGCGGGCCCGATCTCGCTCAAGCGCGGGATCGACGCCGCCGCCGCCGAGGTGTCCAAGCGGCTGCTCGAGCAGGCCCGTGACGTCGAGGAGCAGAGCGAGATCGCTCACGTCGCCACGGTCTCGGCGCAGGACAGCAAGATCGGTGAGCTGATCGCCGAGGCGTTCGCCAAGGTCGGCAAGGACGGCGTGATCACCGTCGAAGAGGCCCCGACCATGGGCCTCGAGCTGGAGTTCACCGAAGGCCTCCAGTTCGACAAGGGCTACATCAGCCCGTACTTCATCACCGACCAGGACCGGCTCGAGGCCGTGCTCGAGGACGGCTACGTCCTCATCACCGAGGGCAAGATCTCCTCGATGGCCGAGTTCCTGCCGCTGCTGGAGAAGATCGCCGAGTCCAAGCGGCCGCTGCTCGTGGTGGCCGAGGACGTCGAGGGTGAGGCCCTGTCCACGCTGGTCGTGAACAAGATCCGCGGCCTGCTCAACGTGACCGCGGTCAAGGCCCCCGGCTTCGGCGACCGCCGCAAGGCGATGCTGGCCGACATCGCCACCCTGACCGGTGGCCAGGTCGTCAGCGAGGCCCTGGGCCTGCGGCTGGACAACATCAGTCTGGACGACCTGGGCCGCGCCCGCCGCATCGTGGTGTCCAAGGACAACACGACGATCATCGACGGCGCCGGTGACGAGGCCGCCATCCAGGACCGGGTCCGGCAGATCCGGACCGAGATCGACAACACCGACTCCGACTGGGACCGCGAGAAGCTGCAGGAGCGGCTGGCCAAGCTGTCCGGCGGCGTCTGCGTGCTGCGGGCCGGTGCCGCCACCGAGGTGGAGCTCAAGGAAAAGAAGCACCGCCTTGAGGACGCCATCTCGGCGACCCGCGCGGCCATCGAGGAAGGCATCGTGGCGGGCGGCGGCAGCGCCCTCATCTCGGTCGCCAACGACCTCGACGACCTCGGCCTCACCGGTGACGAGGCCACGGGCGTCAAGATCGTCCGGGCTTCGCTGTCGGAGCCGACCCGCTGGATCGCCATCAACGCCGGCGCCGAGGGCTCCGTGGTCGCGGCCAAGGTCGCGTCCCTGCCCGCGGGTCACGGCTACAACGCCGCCACCGGCGAGTACGGCGACCTGATCGCCCAGGGTGTCATCGACCCGGTCAAGGTCACCCGCTCCGCGGTTCAGAACGCCGCCTCCATCGCCGGCATGCTGCTCACCACCGAGGCTCTCGTGGTGGACAAGCCGGAGGACGACGACGACTCGGCCACGGCCGGCCACGGCCACAGCCACGGTCACGCGCACTAGGTTCGACCGCAACACCCGCAACGGCGGGCCGGCCTCCGGGCCGGCCCGCCGTTACGCGTCCCGGCTCCCGGAGGGCGAGGATGCTGCCATGCCCCCGCCCGTGATCGAAGCCGGTCCGCTCACCCTCCGGCCATTCGGCGAGGCCGACATCGCCTGGGTGTACGAGGTGTC
>DATDIH010000295.1:0-14357 GCA_036521155.1 Streptosporangiaceae bacterium | reverse complement strand
GCTCCCATGCGGCCCCTCGCGTCACACCAGCCACGCCCGTTTTCATGATCCATTGCCGGGGAGCACTTTCAGCGCATACGACTGAGAACGCTCCCGGGGAATGGATCTTCAAACGCCCGTGAAAGCTGGGGCCAGAGAGGCGGGTCCACGCCGGGCTCCGGGCCCGGCCACGCGCAAGGCCCCACACCCGCGCCAGGTCCCGCACTCGAGTCCAGGCTCCGCGCCCCCCGGCTCCGCGCCCGAACCCAAAGGGCCCCGCACCCGCGCCCCAGGCTCCGCGCCGAACCCAAAGGGCCCCGCGCCCGAGCCCAGGCCCCGCCCCCGAAGCCAATCGGTCAGGCTGAGGTGGCCTGGGTCTCGGGGTGGGGGTCGGCCAGGCCTTCGCGGTAGGCGGTGGCGGCGGCTTCCCCGCGGCTGGCCACGCCGAGTTTGCCCAGGATGTTGGACACGTGCACGCTGGCCGTCTTGGCCGAGATGAACAGCTCGGCGGCGATCTCGCGGTTGCTGCGGCCGGCCGCCACCAGCTGGAGCACCTCCAGCTCGCGGGCGGTCAGGCCGAACGGAGTGGACGCTTCCGTTCCGGCAGTCGCGCCTCCGGAGCCCGAGCCGGAGCCGGAGCCCGAGCCGCCTCCGGAGCCGGACGCCTCGCCGGGGGAGCTCCGCAGCGCCATGCCGGGCCGGGCCCGGCCGAACACGCGGATGATCTCCGCGCTCAGCGGCGTGGCCCGCAGGGGGTCGGCCAGGGTGGCCGCCCGGCGCAGGCGCAGGGCGGCACCCTCGCGGTCCCCGGTGGCCAGCGCGGCCGTGGCCGCGCCCAGCAGCGCCCGGGCCTGCGGATACGGTTGCCGGACGGCCTCCCAGGCCGTGGCCGCCTCGTCCCAGGCGTCGCGCAGCGCCACCGGGTCCCGCTGGCCATCCGCCCTGGCGGCCCGGTCCGGCCCGGCGGCGACCGCCAGCTCGAAGGCGCCCTGCAACTCCAGGGCCGCGAACGTGCGGCGATGCCCCTCCTGCACCCGGCCGTGCACCTCGAGCTGACCGGCGATGTCGTGCAGCCGGTCCAGCAGGCCAGCCGCGTCGCCTCGCACCGCGCCGTCGGCGGAACCCAGGGCCAGCACGGCGGCCCGGGCCGCCGTGGTCAGCAGCTGCCAGCCGTACCGGGTCACGCTGCCGAGCACGTCGTGCTGGTCGAGGGCCGCGGCCGCGGTGGCCACGGCGCCGGGCAGGTCACCGGCGGCCACCCGGGTCTCGATCTCGAGCTGGTCGTGGGGCAGGTGGTGCTGGTCCTTGTAGCGGGCGGTGCGGAACGTCGCGCGGGCCACGTCAGACCACCGGCCGGCCGCCTCGGCGTCGCCGCGGGCGGCGGCGATCAGGCCGGCCAGCACGCTCAGCGAGGCCTGGTGCATGGGCGGCGGGACCAGCTCGCGGGCGTGCTCGATGACCTCCATGGCCTCGTCCCACCGGCCCAGCGAGATCAGCGGCTCGGCGTGGTTGATGGCCAGGAACGTGCCGGTGGTCCGGGCCAGACCGTACTCTTCCGCGGTGGCCGCGCCCTGGCGGGCCACCTTGGCCGCGGCCTCGTGCTCGCCGGCCCCTTCCAGCAGGTGCGACTCGTTGGTGGCGATGGCCAGCAGGGTGCGGAAGGCCTTGGCCGCGGTGGCCAGGGACCGGGCCTCGGTCACCATGTTCAGCGGCTCGCTGCCGACCTCGGCCATGCCGCTGCAGCCGGTGGCCAGGATGCCCAGCGACTGCAGCGCGCTGGCTTCGTGGGCCGGGTCGCCGATCTGCCGGGCCAGGGCCAGCGCCTCCTCGGCCGAGCTGCGGTCCCGGACAGTGTGGCGGCCGCCGTGCTTGCCGCAGGCGATCAGGATCTGCACCCGGGCTGTGTCGGCCACCCCGGCCGGCACCAGCTCCAGCGCCTCTTCCAGGTCCTCGTTGGTCTCGTGGCCGAGCTGGTGCTTGAAGCCGAACCGGCGGTTCAGCAGCAGGGCCACCCGGACCGGCTCGGCGTCCGGGTCCAGTTCCTTCAGGGCGGCACTGGCGAAAGAAAGACCGCGAGCGGCGTCCCCGGCGTCGCTGGCCGACTCCACCGCCTCCTCCAGCACCCGGGCGTGGTCGGCGCCGATCCTCGTGGCGGCGTCCGGCACCTGGTCCCACAGCTCCAGCACCCGGGCCAGCAGGGCCAGCCGCTCGGCGTGGGCCACCGACTTGGACGCCTCGGCCGCGGCCTGCCAGGCGCTGTTCAGCGCCCAGGTCACGTCGTGGGCCGAATACCAGTGGTGCGCCATCTCGAGGTGCGCCCGGTGCGGCGGCACCAGGCTGCGGTCGGAGTCGATGGCCTCGGCGAACCGCGCGTGCAGGCGGCCGTGCTCGCCGGGCAGCAGGTCGTCGTGCACGGCCTCGCGGATCAGCGCGTGCCGGAACACGTAGTCGTCGGCCTCGGTGACCAGCGTGTTGGCGATGACCGCGGGGCGCAGGACCTGGCTCAGCCGGTCCGGGCCCAGGCCGCTCACCGCGGCCAGCAGGGCGTGCCCGACCCGGTCGCCGCCCGCGCTGGCGATCCGCAGCACCTCCTGGGACTCCTCCGGCAGCCGGCGCACCCCGATCAGGAGCAGGTCGCGCAGGGAGTCGGGCAGGTCGCCGGGGGTGTCGGTCAGCCCGCCCCGGTCCGGGCCCGCGCCGCTGCCCGGGGTGGCCAGCAGGGTCTCCAGGAACAGCGGGTTGCCCTCGGTCCGCCGGTACAGCCGGTCGGTCCAGGCCGCGTCCGGCACCTGGCCGGTGATCTGGGTGGCCAGCTCGCTGGCCTCACGCCGGGACAGCCGGGGCAGGTCCATCCGCTGGACCCAGTCGATCCGGTCCAGCTCGGCCAGCAGGGGCCGCAGCGGGTGGGTGCGGTGCAGTTCGTCGGACCGGTAGGTGACGATGATCAGCACGGCGTCCAGCGCCCGCTGGTTGCGGATGAGAAACGCCAGCAGATCCCGGCTGGACGAGTCGGCCCAGTGCGCGTCCTCGATGGCCAGGACGACCGGCGATGCTTCGGCCAGCCGCTCCAGCAGGACCAGTATCTGCTCGAACAGCCGGGCCCGCGCCTCGCCGGCATCGGCCGAGGTCACCGGTTCGCCCAGCTCCGGGAGGAGCCGGGCCAGTTCCCGGGCCCCCCGGCCGGGCAGCAGCCCGGCCAGCCCGTCCACGCCGAACTCCCGGACCAGGTCCCTGAGCACCGCGGTGAACGGCGCGAACGGCAGCCCGTCGGCGCCGAGCTCCAGGCAGCCGCCGGTCAGCACCCGGACGCCCGCGTCCTGCTCGGTGGTGGTGAACTCGCCGATCAGCCGGGACTTGCCCACCCCGGCCTCACCCCCGATGAGCACGGTGGCGGGCGTGCCGTCGCGCGCTCCGGCCAGCGCTGACCGGAGCGTGGCGATCTCCTCTGTCCGCCCCACCAGCGGGGCGGAGATCGTCCGCGGGCTCATGCCCTCAAGGATGCCATCCGGCCCGGACATTCCCGACAGGTTAAAGCGGGCCGGGGCGCCCTCGTCGGGCCGGGCGGACGGACCATTGGGCACGGCCGTGAGCCGGAGCCGCCCGCCCCCGCGCGGCGGCTCCGGCCCAGGCCGTGACGACGAGGCGCCGCCGCCCCGGGAAGGGTCCGGGGCGGCGGCGCGATCTGATGGGTTGGTCAACGGACCGTCTGCGCTGGCTGGTCCTGGCCGTTCCGCTCCCCGCCGTGGAACGTGCCGTCGATGTAGTCGGGGACGCGGACGCCGGCCAGCGGGTCGGTGGTGCGGCGGCTGCGCCGCGCCCGCCGCGCCTGGCGCGCCAGCTTGGCCGTGAACCCGGCTCGCGCTTCGGCTCGCCAGTCCCCAATACGCTGATCGGCCATCACACGAATCATTTCCGGATGCATGGTTACTCCTCCCGCGAGGGCGACCATCTGATCGCCCGCACATTCAGGTTCGCGGTAAGACCCCCGGTCCCACATCGGGCGAATGCCTTATCTCCGGGCCGGTCATGGTCTTAGGCCCCCGGCTACCGCCCGTGGATGCCTTAGGGAGGGTCTAAGGCACCGGAATTCGCTGCTAGGACACGGTGTTATAGCACTCGGCGCCCTGTTGTACCGGGGCCGCATAAACTGACCGGGCCGTACATCCGGCGGCTCATCCCGCACCAAAATTGAGCGAGACTTCCGCATGCCCATCAGCCCCACCCAGATCCCTCAGGCCAGCCACGCCGACCACATCGGCTCGGCCACCCGTGACGAGATCAGGAACGTCGCGATCGTCGCGCACGTCGACCACGGCAAGACCACGCTGGTGGACGCCATGCTGTGGCAGTCCGGCGCGTTCCGGGCCGGGTCGAACGTTGCCGAGCGGGTCATGGACTCCGGTGACCTGGAGCGGGAAAAGGGCATCACGATCCTGGCCAAGAACACCGCGGTGCACCACGACGGGCTGAGCATCAACATCGTGGACACGCCCGGCCACGCCGACTTCGGCGGCGAGGTCGAGCGCGGGCTGTCCATGGTCGACGGTGTGGTGCTGCTGGTGGACGCCAGCGAGGGCCCGCTGCCGCAGACCCGGTTCGTGCTGCGCAAGACGCTGGAGGCCAAGCTCCCGGTCGTCCTGGTCATCAACAAGGTCGACCGGCCGGACGCGCGCATCGCCGAGGTGCTGGACGCCTGTTACGAGCTGTTCATCGACCTGGACGCCAGCGAGGAGCAGATCGAGTTCCCGATCGTGTATGCCTCGGCCAAGGCGGGCCGGGCCTCGCTGAACCGCCCGGGCAACGGCGAGCTGCCGGACTCGGAGAACCTGGAGCCGCTGTTCCAGGTGCTGCGGGACACCGTGCCGGCCCCGTCCTACGACCCCGACGCGCCGCTGCAGGCGCACGTCACCAACCTGGACGCCTCGTCCTACCTGGGCCGTATCGGGCTGTGCCGGATCTACAACGGGACGCTGAAGCGGGGTCAGCAGGCCGCGCTCATCCGCCGCAACGGTTCGGTGGAGCGGGTCAAGATCTCCGAGCTGTTCCTGACTGAGGCGCTGGAGCGGGTATCGGCCGACTCGGCCGGCCCCGGTGACATCGTGGCCATCGCCGGGATCCCCGACATCATGATCGGCGAGACGATCGCCGACCCGGAGGACCCGCGCCCGCTGCCGCTGATCACCGTGGACGAGCCCGCGATCTCGATGACGATCGGCGTGAACAACTCACCGCTGGCCGGGCGGGACAAGGGCACCAAGGTCACCGCGCGCCTGGTCAAGGACCGGCTCGACCGCGAGCTGGTCGGCAACGTGTCCCTGAAGGTGCTGCCGACCGAGCGCCCGGACACCTGGGAGGTGCAGGGCCGCGGCGAGCTGGCCCTGGCCATCCTGGTCGAGACCATGCGGCGGGAAGGCTACGAGCTGACCGTCGGCCGTCCCCAGGTCGTCACCCGTGAGGTGGACGGCAAGGTCCACGAGCCGGTCGAGCGGCTGGCAGTGGACGTCCCCGAGGAGTACCTCGGCGCCGTCACCCAGCTCCTGGCTGTGCGCAAGGGCCGGATGGAGTCCATGACCAATCACGGCACCGGCTGGGTCCGCCTCGACTTCGTGGTGCCGTCGCGCGGGCTCATCGGTTTCCGGACCCAGTTCCTGTCCGACACCCGCGGCACCGGCATCGCTCACCACGTGTTCGAGGGCTATGAGCCCTGGTCCGGTGAGCTGCGCACCCGCCCGTCCGGCTCGCTGGTCGCCGACCGGACCGGCAACGCCGCCGCCTACGCCATGTTCAGCCTGCAGGACCGCGGCTCGCTGTTCGTGTCGCCCGGCACCGAGGTCTACGAGGGCATGATCGTCGGCGAGAACTCCCGCTCCGACGAGATGGACGTCAACATCTGCCGCGAGCGCAAGGTGACCAACGTCCGCCAGTCCACCGCCGACGAGCTGGAGCGCTTGGTCCCGCCACGGCTGCTCAGCCTGGAGCAGGCCCTGGAGTTCTGTTCCGACGACGAGTGCGTCGAGGTCTCCCCGTCCGCGGTGCGCCTGCGCAAGGTGATCCTGGACGCCAAGGAGCGCGGCCGCGTCCGCGGCCGCAAGGCCCGCGGCTCCCAGGAACAGTAACTCGGCGCAGTAATCGCGCGGTTCACTCCGCAACCCGTTCCGCCTCTGCGACCCCGGCCAGCGTGCCGGGGTCGTACGCGTACAGCCAGGCCGTGGCCTTCTCGTAGAACCGGCCCACGAACAGCGGCATCATCAGGTCGCGCAGCCGGGCCGCCATCGGCCCGGCCACCTTGGCGTCCCGGTTGGCGGCCGCGGTCCTGGCCATCTTCCCGACCCGGGTCCGGCGCCGCTCTTCATAGCCCGTGAGCGCGGCCCGCACCGAGCCGGCCCGCCGCAGCTCCTGGGCCAGCACGATGGCGTCCTCGATGGCCATCGAAGCCCCCTGCCCCGAGCCCACCGGATGCGCGGCGTCCCCGACCAGGACGGTCCGGTCGTCGTGCCAGCGCGGGACCGGGGCCAGCACGTGCAGGTCGGTCACCCCGGGCCCGGAGTCCGCCGCCCGCAGGATGCCGGCCGCGCGGTCTTCGGCCGCGTACCGGGCGGCCAGCATCCCGAGCGCGGTCGCGTCCGGCCCCGCGGGCTCGGGTGACGACACCTGAGCCGACCACCACACCGACCCGTCCGGCACCGGCAGGTAGATGAACGCGCCGTGCCGCCCGTAGATCATGTTCCACGATCCCGGCTCCAGCCCCAGCCCGGACGAGGTCCCGGACACGCTGTACTGCCCGGCGTAGACCGGGGCGGGCGCGGCCGGATCGAGGAAGCGCCGGGCCGCGGACCAGATCCCGTCCGCCCCCACCACCAGGTCCGCCGCGCCTTCGGCCCCGGCCCGCGCGGCCAGGTCGTCTTGGCCCAGCCGCCGGCCGGTGACGATCTCCGCCCCGGCCCGGCGGGCCTCGTCCCGCAGCACGGCCACCAGGCCGGCCCGCATCAGCGTCACGCTGATCATCGGATCGTCCCCGGTGCGCCCGCGGGGCACGTCGCCCAGCAGCTGGCCGCGCCCGGACCACATCCGCTGCCGCGGGACGCTGAACCCGGCCGTGCGCACCTGGTCCAGTACCCCGAGCACCTCCAGCCCCCGCAGCCCATTGGCGGCCAGGCTCAGAAACGACCCCACCGGGCCGGCCGGATCCTCGTACGCCTCGTACACCGTGACCCGCGCTCCGATCCGGGCCAGCGCCACCGCGCAGGCCGTCCCGGCCACCCCGCCGCCCGCGACCACCACGTTCAATCCCTTGCGTTCCATCGCGATACACCCCGTTCTTTCGTCTGAGCTGAATTAAAATTCACTGAATCTAAATTCGGCGAACTGCGGTTCAGTATGATGAGGCGAGCGCGGGCGGGTCAAGGGGATTCGGCAGGCCAGGCCTGATAACAGCAAGAAAATCTGATACGCCGAGCCAGCGAGCCTGATAACAGCAAGAAAAGGGCGGCACCTCAGAGCGGGTCTGATAACAGCAAGAGCCGCGGGCCGGGCGGCCGTCGGCTCAGAGAGGGTGGACAGTGGGCGTTCGCAAGGAAAGGGCGGCGGGCACCGAGGCCGCGCTCAAGGACGCGGCCCGGCAGTTGTTCGCCGAGCGCGGCTACCTGAACACCAAGATCACCGACATCACCCGCGCGGCCGGGCGGGCCACCGGGTCCTTCTACGAGCACTTCGCCAGCAAGGAAGACCTGCTCCAGGCCCTGCTCGGCGACCTGCGCGACCAGGCCAGGGACGAGATCACCGCCCAGCCCCACCCGGCCGACCACGACCTCACCGACCGCGAGCAGCTGCGGGCCCACCTGGCCGCGGCCTGGCACACCATGCGCGACAACTTCCCGGTGGTGCTGGCCGTGCACGAGGCCACGGTGGCGGCCGGCCCGGCCGCGGGGGAGTCCTGGCGGCAGCTCAGCACCGACACCGTGGTCCTGCGCGACCACCTGGAACACCTGCGCCAGCAGGGCCGCCCGCTGCCCGGTGACCCCGGGCTGGTGGCCGCGGCCATGGGGGGCGTGCTGGCCACCCTGGCCTACGCCCTGCTGCCCGCCCGCCCGGCCCCCTACGACGACGACCAGGTCATCGACACCGTGACCAGCCTGCTGCTCAGCGGCCTGCGCGGCCCGGACCCCAGGCCGGACCCCAGCTAAGACTCGAGCGTGGCCAGGGCTTCCCGGGCCTCGTCGAGCAGCGGCGGCGGCACGTCCAGGGTCAGCAGGTGCCGCAGGGCCTTGCCGTAGGCGACGTCGAAGGCCTGATCGGCCGGGACCGCCAGGTCGGGGGTCACCCCGGTGCCTTCCCAGTTTGTCCCGGTCACCGGGTTGACCGAACGCGCGAACGGGACCGATACCGCCAATGCCGGCGTGACCGGGGTGGTGCTGGTCGGGTGCGCCCCGCCGCCGGTGGTCTCGCCGATCACCTCGGCCCGCCCCTGGGCCTGCAGGGAGTACGCGAAGTCCTCGCCCCCCGAGAACGTCTTCGCGCTGGTCAGCACGTACACGGGCCGGTCCAGGTAGCGGTCGCCGGGTACGTGGGCCAGCGTCCAGAACTGCTTGGTCTCCCCGGTGCCCGCGTCGAAGATGTCGTTCAGGTGGGTGCTGGCGTCCGGGAACAGGTAGCTCAGCCAGAACACCACCCCGTCCGGGGAACCGCCGTGGTTCTGCCGCAGGTCGATGATGAGCGCGCCGGTCCCCGCGACCAGCTCCATGGCGGCGGCGATGGCCGGGCCGCCGTCCTCCGGGTGGGCCACGCCGTGCAGGTCGAGGTAGCCGACGTCGCCGTCCAGACGTTCGACCCGGTGGATGCCGTAGCTGTGCGGGCCGTGCCGCTCCAGCCAGCTGGGCAGCGGAGGCCGGTCCGGGGTGCCGCCGCGACCCGGACGCCCCGGCCCGCCCGGCCCGCGGGGCCCCGCCCCGGGCGGCCGGACCCGGACCCGCAGGTGCCGGTCGTGGCAGACGTCGTACAGCTGGCTGGTCAGCTTCGCGGCCAGCGCCTCGTCGTCCAGGCCGTCGTACTCACCCGCGGCCAGGCTGGCTTCGAGGGCGTCGGCGGCGGCCGCGCCCCGGTCGGGGAACACGTAATTGGTCCGGAGCAGCCCGGCCATGACCGGCACGGCCTCGGCCAGCGGCACCGGCTCGGTGGCCAGGGCCGGGTCGTCGGCCAGGGTGATCCGCTCGGCGCCGGGACCCTCGACCGTGAACTCCAGCAGCCGGGCCGGCGGCAGCCGCAGCGACAGCTCCCGCCGCAGCCGCCGCATCCCCGCCGAGTTGGCCTGGGCCCAGTCGTCCAGCGCGCCGCCCCAAGCCGCGGCGAACACCCGGATCAGCAGTTCGCCCGGCTCCAGGGCCGGGTCCTCGTGGTCGCGGACCAGGGCCACCCGGCGTACGCTGCCGGGCGGGAAGCGCGCGATGACCTCGCGGTTGATCCGCTGCTCCAGCCGTGCGGCTTCGGCCTGATCCATGCCGGCCTCCCGTCGTCCCGCCGCCAGGCTAACCCCGCTCCGGGGGCGGCCGTGAAACAATTTTCTCTGGACAACCCGTCCGACCGACTGGGGAGGTGACCGGCCGGCATGAGCCCGCGACCCTACAACCTGGGCAAGCGTCAGGAGGCCATCGACCAGAGCCGCCAGCAGGTGCTGGCCGCGGCCCGGTCACTGCTGGCCGAGCCGGGCGGATCGGCCTTCACCGTGGACGCGGTGGCCCGCCGGGCCGACGTGGCCCGGGCCACCGTCTACTACCAGTTCGGCTCGAAGTCCGGCCTGCTGGAAGCGGTCTGCGATCACCTGGCCGAGCTGGGCGGGCTGGACGGCCTGGCCGCCGCGTTCACCGACCCGGACCCGCGGCACGGGCTGGACGTCTTCGTGGGCTGCTTCGGCCGGTTCTGGGCCGTTGACCGCGCCGCCACCCGCCGGCTGCGGGCCCTGGCCGCCCTCGACCCGGAGGTCGGCGCGGTCGTCGCCGCCCGTGACGAGCGCCGCCACGGCGGCCTGGCCGTGCTGGCCGGGCGCCTGCCCGGGCCCCCGGCCGATCGGGACCACCTGGTGCGCGTGCTGGCCGCGCTGACCAGCTTCGAGCTGTTCGACGCCCTGGCCGGCCCCGGCCAGAACCTGACCGCCGTGGTCCCCGACGTCCTCCGCCTGGTCGAAGCCACCCTGCGCTGAGCACTCGGCGCTGGCACCCTGGGCGCTGGCCGGGCCGAATAGATTGAGGCAATGCCTGACATTCCGGCGCAGTCCGTACCGGGCCTGTGGCGCCATCGTGACTTCCTGCTGTTGTGGAGCGGGCAGACGGTGAGCCAGATCGGTTCCCAGGTGACGATTCTGGCGTTGCCGCTGGTCGCCATCGTGGTGCTCAGGGCCACGGCGCTTGAGGTCGGCTTGCTGTCGGCCGCGGCGACCTCCGCCTACCTGCTGGTCGCCCTGCCGGCCGGGGTGGTGGCCGATCGGGTCAGCAAGCGCCGGGTGATGATCGGCTGTGATCTGGCCAGCGTGGCGGTGATCGGCTGGGTGCCGGTCGCGCAGCTGACTGGGGTCCTGACGCTGGGGCAGCTGTACGCGGTGGCGCTGCTGGCCAGCTCGCTGAGCGCGTTCTTCCTGGTCTCGTACACCAGCTACCTGCCGTCGCTTGTTGATCGTGAGCAGCTGGTGGACGGGAACGGGAAGCTGGCCACGACCCAGTCGGTGGCGCTGGTGGCCGGGCCCGCCCTGGGGGCGCTGCTGGTCGGCCTGGCCGGAGCCGCTCAGGCCATGGCCGGTGATGCGCTGTCCTTCGCGGTGGCGGCCGCGTGCCTGTTCCTGATCCGGCGCCGGGAGCCCCGCCCGGCCGGGGCCGTGCCGGAGCGGCGGTCCCGGTTCTGGCCGCAGTTGCGCGACGGACTGGCCTATGTGCTGCGCGAGCCTATTCTGCGCAAGTCGGCGGCCTGGAACGGCACCGCGAACTTCTTCGTGATCATGGTAGAGACGCTCGGGCCGGTGTTCCTGATCCGGACGGTTCACCTGCGTCCCGCCTACGTCGGGGTCCTGCTGGCCCTGGGCGCGGTCGGTGGTATCGCGGGCGGCCTGGCGGCCAGGCCGCTGGCGGCCCGGATCGGGTCGGCCCGCTTGTGCTGGCTGGCCATGACGGTGTTCGCCCTGCCGGGGCTGCTGATCCCGGCGGCCCGGCCCGGCTGGCGGGTGCTGCTCTTCGCGGCCGGCTGGATGTCCTGGACGTTCAGCTCCACGCTGTGTTCCACCGCGCTGACCAGCTACCAGCAGGCGGCCTGCCCGGCGGAGATGCGCGGGCGGGTCAGTGCGGTCTTGCGCTGGGTCAGCTGGGGGACGCTGCCGCTGGGTGCCCTGGCCGCCGGTGCGCTCGGCGCTGCGCTCGGTGTTCACCGCACGCTGTGGGTCGCGGTGGCCGGGGGCTGCCTGTCCGGGCTGTGGCTGTTCCTGTCGCCGCTGCGGGGCATGCGTGATCTTCCGGCCGCCGGCCTGCAGCCGGCCTGAGCAAGACCCGGAGCCCAAAATCGCGTTGACAGCGAGGCCGCGCGCCAATTTACTCGTACATATTGTCTGACTTAAAAAACCAACCTTCAAAATCATATGGAAGGCGGGTAATACCGTGACCCAGGCACAGCCGTCGTCGCCCGGTGGCGGGGCCAACCGGGCCGCCCCGCCCGCCTCAGGTACCGGACGGCCCCTGGCCCGGCGCCTGCAGGCCCGGTTCTTCCGCGCCGCCAACGTGCCGATGCGGGCGGTGCTCGGGCTGCCGTTCCCGACCCCGCTCGGCGGCCGCCTGATGCTGGCCCGCATCGTGGGGCGCAAGACCGGGCGCGTCTACCGCCAGCCGCTGTCCTACGTCCGCGACGGCGACGTCCTGCTGACCCCGGGCGGCGGCAAGTGGAAGCTGAACCTGCGCGACGATCGCCCGGTGACCCTGCGGCTGCGCGGGCGTGACGTGGCCGCCCGGCCCGAGGTGGTCCGCGACCCGGACGAGATCGGACGGTTGTTCGCGCTGATGGCCGACCGCAACCCGGCCGTCCTGCGGTTCGCGGGCATCGGCGACGCCGACGGCCGGCCGGACCCGGAAAAGCTGGCCACCGCGATCCGGTTCGGGTTCACCATCGTCCGCTGGCACCTGAACCCTGGCACCTGAACACGGGGCGGACCCGCTCCCCAGCCCCAGCGGCGGCGTGACCCAATGACATGACACAGTGGGGCACCATGGAGGACGTCGGCGCGGCTGAGCTGCTGGACGCGGCCCGCCAGGGCCAGGTCCTGGACGGCTCGCACGAAGGGGGCCGCCGCCCGGTCGAGGCCAGCCTGCTCCGGCGCTGCTGCCTGGAGTTCAAGGACCAGATCGACCCGCGCGGCCTGCGGCTGCGGCAGGTGGCCGTGCGCGGCCCGCTCGACCTGGCCGGGCTGACCGTCCCGGTCCCGCTCCGGTTCGAAGACTGCGACTTCGACGCCCCCCTGCACGTGGGGGGGACCAAGCTCCGCGAGCTCACGCTGACCGGCTGCCCCGGGCTGCCCGGCCTGCTCGGCAACGGGCTGCGGCTGCGCGGCGACCTGGACCTGTCCGGGTCCACCATCACCGGGGCGCACCAGACCAGCGCCAGCCTGGGTAAACGGTCGGCCGTCTGGCTGTGCGAGGCCCGCATCGGCGGCCGCCTGCTGTGCCGGGACACGGTGATCAGGGCCGAGGGGGAGCGGGCCGTGCAGGCCGACCGGATGCGGACCGGCGGCCCGGTCCGGCTGCTGCACGGGTTCGTGTCCGAGGGCGAGCTGCGCATGACCGGGGCCCGGATCGGCGGCTCGCTGGACATCATCGGCGGCCGCATCGAGGCGCCCCGCGGGCCCGCGCTGGACCTGGCCGACGCGATCATCGGCGGCAACCTGTTCATCGTCGACGGCGGCGGCTACCGGCCGGTGATCCGCGGCCGGGTCGACATCGGCAGCGCCCAGATCTCGGGCCAGTTCCTGTTCCGCAACGCGACCCTGGAGGGGTCGGCCAGCATGCCCTCCGACCGCGGTCATGCGGGCACCCGGGTCTCCGGCACGGCCATGTCGGCCACCCGGCTGGCCGTGGGCGCGGAGGTCGCGCTGGAGGGGACCTGCGAGGTCACCGGGGGCCTGGACTTCTCCATGGGCGACCTGAGCGCGCTGTCGGTGGGCCCGGACTGCGCGCTGCGGGCGGGGGGCCGGACCGCGCTGGACCTGAGCAACGCCGGGCTGCGGTCCACGCTGATGATGAGCGGGGTCACGGTGGAAGGCACGATCCGGCTCGGCGGCGCCCGCATCGGCGGCCAGCTGACCCTCACCAATACCCGGCTCAGCCAGCCGGAACGGTCCTCGCTGGTCGCGGCCCGCGGCGCCACCGTGGACGGCGACGTGGAGCTGCAGGGCCTGCACGGCCAGGGCGGGAACCTCCGGTTCAGCAACGCGACCCTGGGCAGCGTGGTCGCGGTCGGAACCGAACTCGACAACCCGGGCGGGGTGACCCTCAGCCTGCACCAGGCCACCGCGCGCGGCTCGGTCGTGCTGGCCCGCGGCTTCCGGTCCAACGGCCTGGTCCTGCTGAGCCGGGCCACCATGACCGGCCGGCTGGAGTGCGACCGCGGCACCTTCGACTGTCCCGGCCCGGTCGAACGCAACCAGGGCGGCCACGCCATCGAAGCGATCTCCCTGCACGCCCGGGGCGGCATGGATCTGGGCTGGACCCGGGCCGAGCCCAGCGTGGACTTCACCAACGCCAGCACCACGTTCCTGGCCGACAACCCGGCCCGCTGGCCGTCGCGGATCCTGGTTTCCGGCTTCACCTACGAGCGGTTCGAACGCTCCCGCGGCAGCGACGCCGGCCGGACCTGGGACCACGTGGCCCGGGTCGGCTGGCTGGCCCGCCAGGCCGACTACGACGCCGGCCCGTACGAACAGGCAGCCCGGGTGTTCCGGGAGCACGGCTACACCAGCGCGGCCGAGACGATCCTGATCGCCCAGCGGGCCCAGGCCCGCGAGGTCATCACCGGCCGGGCCGCGGGGGTCCGCCGGGCCCTGGACGGGGTGTTCGGCGCCAGCGTGGCCTACGGCTACCGGCCGGGCCGGGTGCTGTGGCTGCTGGTCGTCCTGCTCGGCCTGGTCATCGCGTCCCTGGAGGTACCCGAGACCCAGGCCACGCTGCGTTCCACCACCGATTCCGGCATCGTCTACACCACCCACGGCCCGCTGCTGGGCGTCACGCCGCCCGACACCGAGACCGCCGATCCGCCCTCGCCCCCGGTGTCTCGCGACGCCTGCGGGGGCGGCCAGGTCCGCTGCTTCAGCCCGGTCCTGTACGCCATCGACACCGTGGTGCCCCTGGTCAGCCTGGATC
>DATDIH010000294.1:0-3116 GCA_036521155.1 Streptosporangiaceae bacterium | reverse complement strand
ACCACCAGCAGCGGCCGGCCGCCGTTCCCGGCCCGGGATGCTTGCAGGGTGGCGGTGAACCAGCCGGCCCACAGCCGGATCATCAGGTTCGTCTTCCCGCTGCCGGTCGAGCCCACGATCACCATGTGACGGGCGCAGGCGCCAGGCTCGAGGGTGAACACGGGGTGCCAGGGGTGGCCGATGGCGCGGATGGTGCCACCGACCGGGATCTTGTTGCCGCGGGCCAGCAGCGGGACCGCACCGGGGGCGTGGGTGAGTCCCTGGGCGGTGCGGATCTGGCGGTTCCACTGGCGGGCGTCGAAGGTGATCGGCGCCGAGGCCATCTTGCCGCCGAGCCCCGCGGTGATGGCGTAGTTCCGCCACGCCCATACGAGGCCGGCCAGGGCCAGTCCGGCCGGGAGGACCGCCGGGGCCAGGGCGGCGAATACGCCGGCCAGGCGGGTGGTGGTCAGGTGGTCCCAGCCGCCCGCCCACGTCCGGCGGGGGTCGCGGGCGGCGAGGAAGCCGGGCACCCGGATCTCCAGGTAGACCAGCCACGCCGCGGTGACCGGCAGCGACCAGGCCGCGGCCCGGTACAGCCGGACCGGGGGCCAGCCGCGCAGCCACGCCGCGGTGTACCCGGCGGCGGTGACTACCGTGACCGGCCAGGCCGCGATCGCGGCGACTGCGAGCAGCAGCCACCAGGTGAGCTTGAAGGCCTTGCGGATAAGCCACAAGGCCGCGGTCAGCTTCAGCCACGCCCACACGGTCACCGCGCCGCCTCCATGAACACGGCGGCGGGCAGGTCGAGCTGGGTTACCTGTGGAATGGTGTCGTGCGCATGCGCCGTCATGGTTCCTCACTGCCTCCAAGCAGTAATAGGAGCCCCGGCTGCCCCGCGTGCTCGCTGACACACGGGATGTGACGATTCTGCCGCATGGACGCACGCAGGGAAGGGCACGTGACGTCCCGTAAGCGTATCGTCAGGATTACGATGTGTGATGACAGGGCGCGGATCAGCGTCCTCGCCCCTGGTCAGATCCCTGCATCCGCCGATGCTGCCCGGGTGCCTTTAGGGTGGGCTTCATGTCTGACTCAATCAAGTTCGGCGGGATTACCCTCGACTGTCCGAATGTCGGAGAACTAGCCACGTTCTACGCAGAGATCACTGGTGGCGAGGTCACGGTCCTTCGTGATCATTGGGCCATGATGACCTGCCCTGACGGCTCGGCTATCTGTTTCCAGGTATCTCCCGCCTACTCACCGCCGACCTGGCCCGATTCAGTCTCGTCGGCGCAGATGCACTTGGACTTCGACGTCGACGACCTGGACGCAACCGGGGCGCGAGCGGTAGCTGCCGGTGCCACGAGGTACGACTTCCAGCCAAACGATCACTGCCGCGTCTACGCCGACCCGGCCGGGCACCCCTTCTGCCTGTCCACCTTCCAGGCCCTCCAGGCGGGCAACAGCTAGGCGCCCACCGTCCCCAGCGCGGTGGCGGCCAGCCCGGACCGCAGCACGCTCCGGCGGTCAGGAATGGTCACGGGCGGAGCGCGGCCGTGCGGTCACATGCCGCCCATCGACGCGGACGGGGACGCGGACATGCCGCTCATGGACGGGGACGGGCTCATCGAGGCGGATGCGCCGTTGCCGCTCGTAGAGGGGGTCGGCACGTTCATGTTCATCGGCGAGCCGCCGATGCCGATGTTGTGGTGCACCGCCACCCACCAGTCCCACACGTCGGTGTGCACCAGGCCGGCCACGTAGCCCATGAGGTGACCGTCGTTCTGCGTCCAGACCATGTACTCGAGGCCCTGAGCGTAGTTGCAGAACACCCGGCCCGCGGCCTGGTCGTCCCGGACCGTACCCATGATCATCTGGTCGACGGTGAAGCTCCTGGTGTGCTGGAACAGGTGGTTCCAGCCGACCTCGCCGAACGTGTCCTGGGCCCCGCAGTCGTTGAAATTCTGCCTGAACTTGTTCGTGTTCAGCGCCGTGACCTTGGCCGTGTACGCGGCGTACAGGGCCTTCTGGTTCGGGTAGGTCTGGAAGACGACCCCGCTGATGCCGGCCGCCGGAGCGGTGCAGGTCACGAGCGCCGGGTTGGTCTGCTTGCAGGTCGAAGGCGGCAGCTTGCCGATGGCGTCCCCGCTCTTGTTGGCCAGGATGAGCGCGGCCATCAGCGGGCTGGGCGTCGGCTTGGGCTTCGGCGTCTGCGACATCTTCATCGCGGCCTTGGCGTGCGAGCCGGAACCGCTCAGGCCGACCCAGATGCCCGCGCCCGCGAGGACCAGGACCACGGCGGCCAGTGCGGCGATCCAGCGCGGCCGGCGGTACCACTGCGGCTCCCGCGGTCCGCCCGGCGACGGCGGCGGCGCGGCGGCCGGCGGACCGGGCTCCCCCGGACCCGCGATGCCGTACTCACGGCGGTGCGAGGCGATGGTCCCACCGGAATGACTCGGTCCGGGCGCGACGGGATCCACGGCGGGGCCGCCCGAGTGCACCCGGCTGGTCATGGTGCTCCAGGAGAACTGGTCGGGCGGCGGCGTCCCGGCCCGGCTGCCGGGCGGGGCACCGGTCTGCGGTCCGGAGGCCGGCGCGCCGTAGGCGACCGAAGACTCGGTCGCCGACCCGAACAGGCCCAGCGCCATCCGGGCGGCCTCGACGAACTCGCGGCAGCTCCCGTAGCGCTCGTCCGGGCGCTTGGCCAGCACCCGGCCGAACACCTGGTCGACTTCCGGCGGAAGTTCCGGGCGCAGCATCGTGGGCATCGTGGGCGTCTCCTCCACATGCGCCCAGATGATCGCCGCGTCCAGGTCCTTCTCGAACGGGACCCGCCCGGTCAGGCACTCGTACAGCACGCAACCCAGCGAGTACTGGTCGGCCAGGCCGGTCACCGACGTGCCCCGGATCTGCTCCGGGGCGACGTAGTCGATCGTGCCGAGGAACTGGCCCGTCGAGGTCAGCCCGCTGCGGGACATGGCGTGCTTGGTGATGCCGAAGTCCGCCAGGTACACGTGCTCGGGATCGGCGTCGTCGCTGCCCCGCTCGATCAGCAGGTTCCCCGGCTTCACGTCCCGGTGCACCAGCCCCTTGCGGTGCGCGGCGTCCAGCGCCCGCGCGGCCTGGCCGGTGAG
>DATDIH010000293.1:0-2300 GCA_036521155.1 Streptosporangiaceae bacterium | reverse complement strand
CGCGCCGAGAACGGGGCACGCCGCCGATCAGGGCCAGGACGCGGTCGCCACGTCCTCGGTCATCCCGATTTCACTGACCAGCCCGCAGTTCGAAGCGCAGATCCTAGGCCTGATCGTCCTGCTGTTCGGCGTGGCGGTCGTGGTCACCGGGATCTCGGTCCGCAAGGTGCGGGCCACTGGCAAGGCCACCACTTAGCGCCACTTGAGCCGGCCGCGGACGGGGCGGGTTGCCGGTGGCGGACGGTAATTCGAGTGCGTTCGGCGGCTCGGGCGGCTAGGACTGGGCTATGCCGGAGCTGATCCTGCCCGATGCCCGGGTGAAACTGTCGTTCCTGACCGCGATGAAGGAGTTTCAGGCTGAGGGGCGGGGTGGCGCGGACGACAACCACTCCATGCTCGGGCGTGAGATCAAGGTGTGGGGCGGCCGGTGGGAAGACCCGGCCGAGTTCGCGGCCTACGCCGCCTGGCTGCGCGCGGACGCGCTCGAGGACTCGCCGCGGCCGGAGGGCCACGTGCCCGCGACCAGCATGTGGTGGGCCGACGGTGACGAGTACCTGGGGCGGATCACCGTTCGGCACCGGCTCACGCCGTCGTTGCTGCTGGTGGGTGGGCACATCGGCTACGACGTCCGGCCGTCGGCCCGGCGGCGCGGCCACGCCACCTTGATGCTGGCGGCGGCCCTACCGGTGGCTTGCGGCCTGGGCATCGATCGTGCCCTTATCACCTGCCTGAGCGACAACATCGGGTCGCGCAAGGTCATCGAGGCCAACGGTGGCGTGCTGGAAGACGAACGCGACGGCATGCTCCGGTTCTGGGCCCCGACCGGGTGACCGGGCCGGCTGACCGGGAGGGCCGGCTGGCCGGTAGGAGAGCATGGGCTGCATGCGGGTGATGGTGCTGGGCGCGGGGGCGGTGGGGCTGACCACGGCGATCCGGCTGCTCGAGGCGGGCTGCGACGTACGGGTGGTAACGGCGGCGCCGATCGAGGCGACGACCTCCTGGATCACGGCCGGGATCTGGTTCCCCACCCACGTGGGGCCGCCGGGCCGGGTCGCGAGCTGGGGGCAGCGGACGTTCGACGTGCTGGCGGAGCAAGCGCGGGACGCGGTGCCGGGAGTCGTGATGCGGGAATCGCTGGCGCTGTACCGGGAGCCGCCGGGGCGGCCGGACTGGACGGCGGCGGTGGGGCCGGTGCGGGACGCCTCGGCGGCCGAGCTTCCGCCCGGTTACCGGTACGGGCTGCGGTTCGCGGTCCCGCAGGCCGAGATGCCGGTGTACCAGCCCTGGCTGGCCCAGCAGATCCGGGAGCACGGCGGCGAGATCGTCAGCCAGCAGGTGGCCGACCTGGCCGAGCTGGCTTCGGAGGGTGTGGACGCGGTGGTCGACTGCCCGGGTCTGGGGGCCCGGGAGCTGGTCGGCGACCTGTCCGTGTATCCCGTGCGGGGGCAGATCGTCCGGGTCAAGAACCCTGGGGTGACCATGTCGGTGCGCGATGAATTCCACCGGGCCGGGCGGGCCTACGTGCACCCGCGCAGCAGCGACTGCATCCTCGGCGGGACGCTGGACGAGCACCAGTGGGACACCACTCCGGACCCGCGCACCGCCGAGTCGATCTTGGCCCGCTGCGCGGAGATCGTGCCGGAGGTCGCGGGGGCTGAGGTTATCGAGACCCTGGCGGGACTGCGGCCCGGGCGGCCCGAGGTGCGGCTGGAGGAGGGAGCGCCGCTGGCCGGTGGGGTCCGGGTCGTGCACAACTACGGGCACGGCGGGGCTGGCATCACCCTCAGCTGGGGCTGCGCCGAGAACGCCGTCGAGCTGCTCCTCTGAAAGGGGGCGCCAGCGCCTCGGGGTGGCCGCGACACAACCGGCGCGATGGGCCACCGCGTCGGTTATAGCCGACCCAATGGCGCCATTGGGTCGATACCGAGCCGCTTGGTATGGGGCCAGTGATTCGGCAGTCGCTGGTGTGGTCCGTGGGTGTGGCGGCTTGAGGCTGGATATGCATGATCCATTGCCCGGGAGCGTTTGCAGTCGTATTCGCTGAAACCGGCACCGAGGAATGGATCTTCAAACGGGTGGGGCGGGTGGGGCTCGTGGGGTCTGGGCCGGTGGGGCTCGTGGGGTCTGGGCCGGTGGGGCTGGTGGGTGGATGAGGGTGCGCGGGGGATTGGCCGGGGCGTGTGGGACTTATGGGGCGCGAGGTCGGGCCGGGCCGGGCGGGGCGGGCAGCTGGGCTGGGAGATGGAGTGGGTGGGCACCTTAGAGGTCGCGGCGCATGGAGAGGCGGGGCCAGCGGTCCA
>DATDIH010000292.1:0-6852 GCA_036521155.1 Streptosporangiaceae bacterium | reverse complement strand
CTGATCGCGGCGGGCAAGGTCACCCGCCGGTCGCAGATCGCGTTCGGGCCGTTCATGGTGGCGGGCGCGCTGGCGGTCATCGTCGTGGCCGGTCTTGCCTGATCGCTGACCTCACTAGGATCGGACCATGCTGCGCTGGCTTACGGCCGGTGAGTCGCACGGTCGTGCGCTCGTGGCCATCTGTGAGGGAATGCCCGCCGGAGTGCGGGTCAGCACCGAGAACGTCGCGGCCGCCCTGGCCCGGCGCCGGGCCGGGTACGGCCGCGGCGCGCGGATGAAGTTCGAGCAGGACGAGGTCGAACTGACCGGCGGGGTCCGGCACGGGACCACCCTGGGCGGCCCGGTCGCGATCCGGGTTGGCAACACCGAGTGGCCCAAGTGGGAGACGGTGATGGCCCCGGACCCGGTGGACCCCGGCGTGGTGGCCGACCAGGCCCGGAACGCCCCGCTGACCCGGCCCCGGCCCGGTCACGCCGACCTGGCCGGCATGCAGAAGTACGGTCACGACGACGCCCGCCCGATCCTGGAGCGGGCCAGCGCCCGGGAGACCGCGGCCCGGGTCGCGCTGGGCGAGGTGGCCCGGCAGTTCCTGCGCCAGGCCCTCGGCGTGGAGGTGCTCAGCCACGTGGTGGCGCTGGGCCCGGTCAGCGTCCCGGACGGGCTGCTGCCGGTCCCCGAGGACGCGGCCCGCATCGACGCCGACCCAGTGCGCTGCGCCGACGCCAAGACCAGCCAGGCCATGGTGGAAGAGATCGATCAGGTGCGCAAGGACGGCGACACCCTGGGCGGGGTGGTCGAGGTGGTGGTCTACGGCCTGCCGCCCGGCCTGGGCAGCTTCACTCACTGGGACCGGCGGCTGGACGCCCGGCTGGCGGGTGCGCTCATGGGCATCCAGGCCATGAAGGGCGTGGAGATCGGCGATGGTTTCACCACCGCACGCCGCCGTGGCTCCCAGGCCCACGACGAGATCGAGACCGGCCCGGACGGCGTGCGCCGCCGCACCAACCGGGCGGGCGGCCTGGAGGGCGGCATGACCAACGGTGAGGTGCTGCGGGTCCGGGCGGCCATGAAGCCGATCTCCACCGTGCCCCGGGCCCTGGACACCATCGACGTGGCCACCGGTGAGCCCGCCAAGGCCATCAACCAGCGCAGCGACGCGACCGCGGTGCCGGCCTCCGGGGTGGTGGCCGAGGCCATGGTGGCGCTGGTGCTGGCCGACGCGGTGACCGAGAAGTTCGGCGGGGATTCGGTGGCCGAGATCCAGCGCAACGCCGACTCCTACCTCAAGTCGCTGGTGATCACGTGAGCACAGCACCGCCGGGACAGCCGCTGGTGGTCCTGACCGGGCCGCCCGCCGCGGGCAAGTCGGCCGTGGGCCAGCTGCTGTCCGATCGCCTGAACACGACCTTCGTCGACACCGACGCGCAGATCGAGGCCACCGCGGGCAAGCCCGTGGGCGACATCTTCGTGGACGACGGCGAGGCCGCCTTCCGCGACCTGGAACGGGCCGTGGCCGAGCGGGCGCTGCGCGCGGGCGGCGCCGTGGTCGCCCTGGGCAGCGGCGCGGTGCTCGACCCCACGGTGCAGGAACTGCTGGCCGGGCAGCCGGTGGCCTACCTGTCGGCCGACTTCGGCCCGATCGCCCGCCGGCTCGGGCTCGACAAGCCGCGGGTGGTCATCCCCGGTAACCCGCGCGGCCGGCTGCGCACCCTGCTCGAGGAGCGGCGGCCGGTGTACGAGCGGCTGGCCACGTTCACCGTGGACGCGGGGGAGCTGGCCCCGGAAGAGGTCGCCGACGAGATCGAAGCCTGGCTGGCGGAGCGATGAGCATCACCCGTATCCCGGTCGCGGGCGAGCGCCCCTACGACGTGGTGGTCGGCACCGGTGTGCTCAGTGAACTGCCCGGCCTGGTCGGCCCGGACGCCGCCAAGGTCGTGGTCATCCACCCCGAGTCCGTGGCCGATATCACAAGGCCCGCCTGCCGGGCCCTGGACGACACCGGCTATCAGGTGATCGTGGCCGAGGTGCCCGACGGGGAAGAGGCCAAGCAGGTCAGCGTGGCCGCCGGCCTGTGGTCCCGGCTGGCCGCCGAGCAGGTGGGCCGCCGCGACTGCATCGTCGGCATCGGCGGCGGCGCCACCACCGACCTGGCCGGGTTCGTGGCCGCCAGCTACCTGCGCGGGATACGGGTCGTGCTGGTGCCGACCACGCTGCTGGGCATGGTCGACGCGGCCGTGGGCGGCAAGACCGCGATCGACATCCCCGAGGGCAAGAACCTGGTCGGGGCGTTCTGGCCGCCCGCCGGGGTGCTGGCCGACCTGGCCACCCTGGAGACCGTGCCGCGGGCCGACTACGTGGCGGGCCTGGCCGAGGTGATCAAGGCCGGGTTCATCGCCGACCCGGTGATCCTGGACCTGGTGGAAGCCGACCCGGACGGGGCCACGGTCCCGCACGGCCGGCACACCCGGGAGCTGATCGAGCGCGCCGTGCGGTTCAAGGGCCGGGTGGTGGCGGCCGACCTCCGCGAGGCCGGGCTGCGCGAGACCCTGAACTACGGGCACACCCTGGGGCACGCGATCGAGCGCGCCGAGCAGTACCGTTTCCGGCACGGCGACGCGGTGGCCATCGGCATGGTCTACGCGGCCGAGCTGTCCCGGCTGGCCGGGCGGCTGGACGGTCACACCGCGGCCCGGCACCGGACCGTGCTGACCTCGGTCGGCCTGCCCACCGCCTACCGGCCGCATGTGTGGCCGGAACTGCGGGCGGCCATGGCCGTGGACAAGAAGACCCGGGACGCCAAGCTGCGGTTCGTGGTGCTGGACGCGGTGGCCCAGCCCGCGATCTTCGAAGCGCCACCGGAGGAACTGCTGGAGCAGGCCTACCTGGAGGTGTGCCCGTGACCGAGCCGGTGAACGAGCCTGCAGACGGGGCCGACCTCACCCCGGTGCTGGTGCTCAACGGTCCCAACCTGGGCCGTCTCGGCGTCCGCGAGCCAGACGTGTACGGCTCGGCCACGCTGGCCGATCTGACCGAGACCTGCCGGGCCACCGGCCGGCTGCTCGGCCTGTCGGTCGAGGTCCGGCAGACCGACGACGAGGCCGAGCTGATCGGCTGGGTGCACCAGGCCATCGATGCCCGCACCCCGGTGGTGCTGAACCCGGCCGCGTTCACGCACTACTCCTACGCCCTGCGGGACGCGCTGGCCATGCGCACGGCGCCGCTGATCGAGGTGCACCTGTCCAACCCGGCCGCCCGCGAGGAGTTCCGGCACACCTCGGTGGTGTCCGGCGTGGCCGACGGGACCGTGGCCGGTTTCGGCTTCCTGTCCTACCAGCTGGCCCTGCAGGCGGTCGCGGAGCTGGTCAAGCCGCGGGTGCCCGCCTCGTGATCGTGCTGATCGGCTTCATGGGCGCGGGCAAGACGACCGTGGGCCAGCTGCTGGCCAGCCGGCTGGGGCTGCCGTTTGCCGACGCCGACATCGTGATCGCCGAGCGGGCCGGGATCCCGGTGCCGCAGATCTTCGCCGAACGGGGTGAGCCCGCATTCCGGGAACTGGAGCAGGAGACGATCGCGTCCCTGCTGGCCGGGCCGCGGCTGGTGCTGGCGCTGGGCGGCGGCGCGGTGGAGCACGAGCAGACCCGCCGCGTGCTCAAGGCGGCCGAGCACACCATCTACCTGCATGTCCGCTATGAGGCGGCGCTGGACCGGGTGGGCGGCGACGATGGTCGTCCGATGCTGCGCCGCCCCGACCTGGCCGAGGTCTATCGCCGCCGCCTGGTGGCCTACTCCGAGGTGGCTACGCTCACCATTGATACCGAAGGTCGCGAACCGGAGTTGGTCTGCACCGACATCGTCCAGCACCTCGCGGGCTCACCGGCCGCCGGTTAACCGTTAGTCTCCCCCTAGAACCGAATTCCGTTCGAGAGGCGGGTCGCTGATGCGCGTGGGGATGTCGATCAATTACGCCGGTGGCTTCGCCGAGACCGTGGCCGAGCTGTCCGACTACGAAAAGGCCGGCCTGGGCATCGTGTTCGTGCCCGAGGCCTACAGCTTCGACGCGGTCAGCCAGCTCGGTTACATCGCGGCCCGGACCGAGCGGCTGGAGCTGGCCTCGGGCATCCTGCAGCTGTACTCGCGCACCCCGGCGCTGACCGCGATGACCGCGGCCGGGCTGGACTACGTGTCCGGCGGCCGGTTCACCCTGGGCATCGGGGCGTCCGGGCCCCAGGTCATCGAGGGCTGGCACGGTGTGCCCTACGACGCCCCGGTCGGCCGCAGCCGCGAGCTGATCGAGATCTGCCGGATGGTCTGGCGCCGCGACCGGCTGGTCTACGACGGCAAGCACTACCAGCTGCCGTTGCCCGCCGACCAGGGCACCGGCCTGGCCAAGCCGCTCAAGCTGATCAACCACCCGGTGCGGGAGCGGATCCCGATCATGCTGGCCGCGGTCGGGCCGAAGAACGTGGCCCTGGCCGCCGAGCTGGCCGAGGGCTGGCAGCCGTTCTTCTACCTGCCCGAGAAGGCCGGCGACATCTGGGGCGGCCCGGTCGCCGACGGCCTGGCCAAGCGCGACCCGGCCCTCGGCCCGCTGGACACGGTGGCCATGGCCCCGCTGATGATCGGCGACGACGTGACCCGCTACCGCGACCTGGCCCGGCCGTTCTTCGCGCTGTACATCGGGGGCATGGGGGCCCGGGGCCAGAACTTCTACCACGCGCTGGCCACCCGGCTCGGCTACGGCGCGGTGGCCGACCAGATCCAGGACGCCTACCTGGACGGCCGTAAGCAGGAGGCCGAAGCCCTGGTCCCGGACGAGCTGCTCGAAAAGACCGCGCTGATCGGGGCCGAAGGGTACGTGGCCGAGCGGATGGCCGCGTTCCGCGAAGCGGGCGCGACCACCTTGCTCGTCACCCCCCTGGCCCCCGACCACGCCGGCCGCGTCCACCTCATCGAGCGGGCGGCCGAACTCGCCGCTTGATCAGCCGGCCGCCCGGCGGCGGCGCGGTCAGTGGGCCGGCAGGCACTCATCGACGGGGCCGTATCCGACTCCGGTCCCGACCACTTCGATCTGATCCTTGCCGTGCGCGGTCGGGCCGGTCCAGACCCCGACCGAGATGGTCACCGACGCCCCGTGCGGGATGTCGGCCGGATTGATGTTGAAGGCCCACCCGCCGGGCACGTGATAGGGCTCGGACGCGGCCTCCGCGGCGCGTTTCCACTCGCTCCTGGGCAGCGGACGCCAGGGGCGGGTCTCGCAGTTGGAGATGGGCCTGACCTCGGTATTGGTCACTTTGTGGCCGTGGTTGATCGTGGGCATCGTGACTACCTCATAGGGCACGGTGAACACGTAGGCCGGGATCCCGTGGGCCCGCAGGTTCCGCTGCAGCGCGGCCGGGTTGCGCATCTCGAACACCGTCACCGTGAAGTCGCCGCTGGGCTGCCGCTGGACGACCCAGTCGGCCCGCGCAGGGGAATGAGCCGACTGGGACCGGCCAGGCTGGGACTGGCCCGGCCGGGCCTGGCTTCCCGGGCCGGACGGGAGCAGGGTCGTGGTCAGGGCGGCGGCCCCGGCCGCCACGGCCACGGCGGCCGCCGCGGCCACCAGTCGGCGCCGGTGTACCGGCCGTATGCCGTGATCCGGGCCGGCCCCCGCCGGCGTCCCGGACCCGGTGGCCGGCTCCTCGGTCAGCATCGTGTCCAGCCGGGCCCGGGCCCGGGCGCACGACTGGCCGGCATCGGGTGGCGCCGGCGGCCGCAGTGCCTCGTAGAGCGTGATCTCATCCATCGGTGGTCTCCCCGTCGTCGGTGCGATTCGCAGGATTGTCCCCGCCCAGGGCACGGCGGGTCCGGGTGCGGATGCGGTTGAGCCGGGACCGGACCGCGGCGGTGGTCAGGCCGAGAGCCTGCGCGGCTTCCTCATAGCTGAGCCCGGCCCAGGCGATCAGCAGCAGCAGCTCCCGGTCCTGGGCCCGCAGGCCGTTCAGGACCTCGGCCAGCCGGGGCCGGAGCTGCTGGGCGGTGACCCGGTCGGCGCTGCGGTCACCGAAGTCCCCGTCTAGCCGTTCGGCCGGGACGGCCTGCAGCATCCGCCGGTACCGGGCCTCGGACCGGCGGTGCTTGCCGATCAACCGGATCGCGATGCCGTACAGCCAGGGCCGGGCATCGGCCCAGGCCAGGTCGTAGTGGTCCCGGCGGCGGAACGCGGCCAGGAACGTCTCGGCGGTGATGTCCTCGGCTAGATCAGGGCCGAGCCGAGCGTGAGCGTAGCGCAGGATCTCGCCCGCGTGCCGGTCGAAGATGGAGGCAAAGCAGTCCGGTTCCCGCCGCGACCGCTCGATCAGCTCCGCGTCGCTGGGCTTCCCGTCACTCGGCCCCGTGTCGCTGGATTCAGCCGGGCCGGTCCCCGTGCAGCCGGACTCCGGGTTGCGCCGCACGCCGCTTCCCCTGGGCGGCATGGTCCATTCGGTCACCACGGCCGATGTCTGTTCATCGCCACTCCCGTCGTGTGCTTCCACCCTTACTCACCCGCAGCCATCACGGGAGTTTCGCCTCCGGACGGTTACAGTCGGGACATGCCGGAAATCCACGCGGCCCGGCGGGCCCGGGCCCAGGCTCAATTGGCCGAGCTCGAAGCGGACGCCGTAATGATCACCGCTCCGCCCAACGTCCGCTACCTGACCGGGCTGGCCAGCTCGAACGCGGCCCTGCTGCTGCCCGCGGACGGCGGGGGAGTGCTGGCTACCGACTCCCGCTACCAGCTGGCCGCCGAGCGGGACGCCGCGGACCTGGAGCTGGTGCTGGGGCGGTTCATCGAGCCGCTGCTGGCCACCGAGGCCGCGCGGCGCGGGTGGC
>DATDIH010000291.1:0-3193 GCA_036521155.1 Streptosporangiaceae bacterium | reverse complement strand
CCGTGCGGGGTAGGCCACACGAGCCGTGCCGCCTGTTCGGGGTGTGGCCGCGTGTGGTTAGCTGTGAGTCTCTGGCTTGTCATGGCGAAGGGCGTGGACGTGCGTACCTGGATCGAGGGGTGGCCGGTCTACCGGCAGCTGACCGGTCAGGACAAGCTCGGCCTGGGCGAGGCGACCAAGAGCGGCGCGACCAGCCGGCGCCAGGCCCGCACGACGACCGCGGACAAGGTGGTCAAGTCGGTCTGCCCATACTGCGCGGTCGGCTGCGGCCAGAAGGTCTACGTCCAGGGCGGCCAGGTCACCCAGATCGAAGGTGACCCCGACTCCCCGGTCAGCCGCGGCCGGCTGTGCCCCAAGGGCTCGGCCAGCCTCCAGCTGACCACCGGCGACGCCCGCGAGTATCAGATCCTCTACCGGCGCCCGCACGGCACCGAGTGGGAACCGCTCGGCGTCGACCAGGCCATGGACATGATCGCCGACCGGGTCATCGCCGCCCGGAAGAGCGGCTGGCAGGAAGAGGTCGACGGCCAGCGCACCCGGCGCACGCTCGGCTTCGCCAGCCTGGGCGGGGCGACCCTCGACAACGAAGAGAACTACCTGATCAAGAAGCTGTTCACCGCGCTGGGCGCGGTTCAGATCGAGAATCAGGCCCGTATTTGACACTCCTCCACCGTCCCCGGTCTGGGGACTAGTTTCGGGCGTGGCGGCGCGACCACCTTCCAGCAGGACCTGGCCAACGCCGACTGCATCCTCATCGAGGGCTCGAACATGGCCGAGGCCCACCCGGTCGGCTTCCAGTGGGTGATGGAAGCCAAGGCCCGCGGGGCCAAGGTCATCCACGTCGACCCGCGGTTCAGCCGGACCAGCGCCCTGGCCGACGAGTACGTGCCGATCCGGGCCGGCAGCGACATCGCGTTCCTGGGCGCGATCATCAACTACGTCCTGACCGAGGAGAAGTACTTCCGCGAGTACGTGCTGGCCTACACCAACGCGTCCACGATCCTGACCGAGGACTTCGCCGACACCGAAGACCTGGACGGCGTGTTCTCCGGCCTGGACCGGGAGCACCGCACCTACGACTTCGAGGCCTGGAGCTACCAGGGCGGCGACGTCGGCTCGGCCGCCGGTAATCGCGACCGCCCGGGCAAGAAGGGCGACGGCAACGGCCGGCGGCAGGCGGTGCGCGAATCCGCCCGGGGCGAAGCGCACGGCTCCGGCGGCGCCGCGGCGCACCCGGCCCCGGACCGGGACGAGACCCTGCAGCACCCACGCTGCGTGTTCCAGGTGCTCAAGCGGCACTTCGCCCGGTACACGCCGGAGATGGCCGAGCAGATCTGCGGCATCTCGCCGGACGCCTTCCGACGGGTGTGCGAGGCTCTGACCAGCAACTCCGGCCGGGAGCGGACCACCGCGTTCGTGTACAGCGTGGGCTGGACCCAGCACACGGTGGGGGTGCAGTACATCCGGACCGGCGCCATCCTGCAGACCCTGCTGGGCAACATGGGCCGGCCCGGCGGCGGCATCCTGGCCCTGCGCGGGCACGCCTCGATCCAGGGCTCGACCGACATCCCGACCCTGTTCGACCTGCTGCCCGGCTACCTGCCCATGCCGCACGTGCACGGCAACGAGGACCTCGACACCTACGTCGAGAACGAAGGCATGGACCACGGCTTCTGGGCCAACATGCGGACCTACATGGTCAGCCTGCTCAAGGCGTACTGGGGATCGGCGGCCACGCCGGAGAACGACTTCTGCTACGGCTACCTGCCCAAGCTGACCGGCAGCCACAGCACCTACGAGACCATGATGGCCATGCTGGCCGGGGACTGCCGGGGCTACTTCCTGTTCGGCGAGAACCCGGCGGTGGGCTCGGCCAACGGCCGGATGCAGCGGATGGCCATGGCCGAGCTGGACTGGCTGGTGGTGCGCGACTTCTCGCTGATCGAGAGCGCCACCTGGTGGAAGGACGGCCCCGAGATCGAGACCGGGGAAATGACCACCGAAGACATCGGCACCGAGGTCTTCTTCATGCCCGCCGCCGCCCACACCGAGAAGGACGGCAGCTTCACCAACACCCAGCGCATGCTGCAGTGGCACCACCAGGCCGTCGAGCCGGCCGGCGCCGCCCGCAGCGATCTGTGGTTCACCTACCACCTGGGGCAGCGGATCCGGGCCAAGCTGGCCGCCGCTGACCCGGCCGACGCCGAGCTGAACCGCCCCGTCCTCGACCTGACCTGGGACTATCCGGTGCACGGCCCGCAAGATGAGCCCAGCGCCGAGGCGGTGCTGGCCGAGGTCAACGGCTGGGACGCCGACGGCAAGCCGGTGTCCTCCTACACCCAGCTCAAGGACGACGGCAGCACCGTGTCCGGCTGCTGGATCTACTGCGGGGTCTACGCCGACGGGGTGAACCAGGCCGCCCGCCGCAAGCCGGGCCGGGAGCAGAACTGGGTGGCCAACGAGTGGGGCTGGGCCTGGCCCGCCAACCGGCGTGTCCTCTACAATCGGGCCTCGGCCGACCCCGACGGCAAGCCGTGGAGCGAGCGCAAGGCGCTGGTCTGGTGGGACGCGGACGCGGGCAAGTGGACCGGGCACGACATCGCCGACTTCGTGGCCAACCGGCCGCCGTCCTACCGGCCCGAGGAAGGCGCCACCGGGGTGGCCGCGATCTCCGGCGACGACGCCTTCATCATGCAGGCCGACGGCAAGGCCTGGCTGTTCGCCCCGGCCGGGCTGCTGGACGGGCCGCTGCCCACCCACTACGAGCCCCAGGATTCCCCGGTGCAGAACCTGCTCTACCCGAAGCAGGAGCGCAACCCGGTGCGGCAGATCCTGCGCGGCCGTGGCACCCCGTACCAGCCCAGCGGGGACGAGCCCGGCTCTGACGTGTTCCCCTACGTGGCCACCACCTACCGGCTGACCGAGCACCACACCGCGGGCGGGATGAGCCGCTGGCTGCCGTACCTGTCCGAGCTGCAGCCCGAGTTCTTCTGCGAGGTCTCACCCGAGCTGGCGGCCGAACGCGGTCTGGAGCATATGGGCTGGGCCACCATCATCACCGCCCGCAGCGCTATCGAGGCCCGGGTCATGGTCACCCGGCGGATGACCGTGCTGACCATCCAGGGCCGCCCCCTGCACCAGATCGGGCTGCCGTACCACTGGGGCCGCAACGGCATCACCACCGGAGACGGGG
>DATDIH010000290.1:0-12684 GCA_036521155.1 Streptosporangiaceae bacterium | reverse complement strand
AGGTACTGGTCCAGGCCGACCACGATCGTGGCCCGCCTCAGCTCCGCTACGGCACGGGGGGTGAGGAGGTCACGGGCACCGGGCCCGATACCGACGATGGCCAGGCGGCCACGCGGCTGGGTACGGGCGATGGCGACGGTGGCGTGAGCGCTGGTGCGCTTGGGGACGATGAGGCTTCCAGGGCTGATGGGGCTGAAGTTGTTTGTGAGGTTGGTGTTGTTAGCGGGGCTGGAGTTGCTAGTGGGACTGAGAGTGTTAGTGGGATTGGTGTTGCTAGTGGGATTGGTGTTGCTAGTGGGATTGGTGTTGTTGGTGGGGTTGGGGTGGCTGGAGGCGAGGAGGGCGGCGGCTTCGGCCACGCTGGGAGTGCCGACGGCGGCGCGGACCGTCTCGCTCGGGTGCGGGACCGCGACCGCGGCCAGGCTGGCGGCCGGGAACGTGACCAGGGGCCAGCCGCGTTCCCGGACCGCGGCCAGCAGGCCTTCCTCATCGGCCTTGAGGTCGGCGGTAGCGGCGGCCCGGACCGAGCGCGGGGACAAGGCCGCCGTGGCCAGGGCCTGGTCGATGAGGGCACCGACCTCCTCGGCCGGGACGCCGCGGCTGGCGCCGAGCCCGACCACCAGGGACGGGGGACGATAGATCACCGTGGGAGCGTCGTGGTCCGGGGCCGGGCCATCGGTGACGAGGATGGCGGGCACACCCGGTTCCGGGTCGGTGCCGACCACGTTGGGCGGGAGCGGCGGCACCGGCCAGGTCAGGTCGCTGCTGAACGTGACCCGCTGGCCGGACAGGATCGCGGTGCCAACCGCGGCCAGCTCACTGCCGGGCTCGATCACGAAGTCCAGGTCGGCGCCGAACTCGTCCAGGGCCACCGATCCGGCGCTGTCGCTGGCCGTGGTGATCACCGGCTCGGCGCCCAGGACGCCGGCCACCCGGCGGGCCAGGTCGTTGCCGCCGCCCGCGTGCGCGCCGACCACCGGCACGGCGAAGCGGAGCGCCTCGTCCACGCAGACCACGCCGGGGTCATCGTGCTTGCTCCCGAGCAGCGGGGCGAGCAGGCGCACGGTGGCCCCGACGGCGAGGAACACCACCACGGTGTCGGTGGCGCCGAAGGCCTCGGGCAGGGCGGTGGCGGCCGGCCCGTCGTAGGCCTGGGTCTCGCCCGGCCAGGCCGCGGCCAGGCGGGTGGCGGCGGCCCGGCCCGCCGCGGTGACGGCGACCAGCCCGATCATGGTTGTCCTCCGGCGCGGTCCCCCCACAGGACGAAGACCGGGTTGCTGGCGGCCAGGCGGAGCGAGCCGCCGGGCAGCGGGGACAGCCGGGAGGCCTGCACCTGGCTGCCTTCGGCGGTGTAGCCGAGCCCGGTGAGCAGATTGCAGACCGGGCGGACGCGATCCACGGAAGCCAGCGTGACCACCACCCGGGCTGGGGTACCGGCGCGGATGCTGGCTGCCAGCACCTTGTCGTCTCCACCGCCAATGAAGGTCGCATCCGGGGCCGGCAGGTCAGCCAGGGCTTCCGGGGCGTGGCCCGCTACGACGCGCAGCAGCACGCCGTGCCGGGTCGCGTTGGCGCGGATCCGGTCGCACTGGGCCGGGTCGGCCTCGATGGCGATGGCCCAGGCGCCGAAGCGGGCGCATTCGACCGCCACGGAACCCGAGCCGGCCCCGACGTCCCAGATCGTGCGGCCCGGCCCCGGGCCCAGCTTGGCCAGGGCCAGCGCGCGGACCTCGGACTTGGTGATCATCGAGTCACGGTGGTCGAAGTCGTCCTCGGCGAGAGCCCAGGAGCCTGGGGCGCCGGGGTGGCCGGCCAGCCAGCGCGGGCCGGCCGGGCTGGGGGGGCCGGCGAGGGAGATGAGGACGTGCGGGTCGGTGACCTCGGCGGCGGGGTCGGCGGTGAGGTCACGGACGCGCTCGTCCGGGGTGCCCAGACGCTCGGCCACGTAGACGGTCCGGCCCGCGCTGCGCAGGGCGGCCCGGAGCGCACCGGTCGCGGCCTCGGGCGGGCCGGTGAGGATGGCGGCCTTGGGGTGGGCCAGGGCGGCGGCCGCTACCGGGCCGGTGGCCCGCCCGTGCGCCGACAGCACCAGCGCGTCGTCCCAGTCCAGGCCGAGCCGGGCGAAGGCCAGGGCCACCGAGGACACGGCCGGAACCACCGCGGGGATGATCCCGCGGGTCCGCAGGGCCCGCACGATGCCGAAGAACCCGGGGTCGCCCGAGGCCAGCACCGCGACCGGGCCCGGATGGGCCTCGATGGCGTCCAGGGCCAGGTCGAGACCGCGGATGAGGATGCGCTCGGCCTCAGCTGGCAGCGGCACGGCGGCCAGGTGGCGGGGGGCGCCGGCCACGGCCGCGGCCTGGGCCAGGGCGGACTCGGCCCCGGGCGGCAAGGAGCCACCGTCACAGCCGATGACGGTGACCTGGGCGCCGCTGGTCACGTGAGGTCCTGGTCGTGGGCGCGCAGTGCGCGGCGGGCGCCGGCCTCGGCCCGGCGGAAGCCATGGAAGTGCCCGGGGTGATACAGGTGCGACCGGGTGCCGCCCGCGGCCAGGCCCGGCCCGACCAGGACCAGCGTGTGCTTCCAGAGCTGGCGAGACTTCATGGTGGCGGCCAGGTCCTGCAGCGGGCAGGTCACGATCCGCTCGTCGGGCCAGCTGACCTGATAGGCGACCACGCAGGGGGTGTCCGGCGGGTAGCCGCCGGACAGCAGCTCATCCTGCAGCTGGCTGGACCGGGCCGCCGACAGGAACAGGGCCATCGTGGTCCCGTGCCGGGCGAAGTCGGCGACCCGCTCCCCCGGCGGCATCGGGGTCTTGCCGCCGCCGAGCCGGGTCAAGATCACCGACTGGGCCACCTCGGGGATGGTCAGCTCCCGGCCGATGGCGGCCGCGACCGCGGTGAAGCTGGACACCCCGGGCACGATCTCGGTGTCCAGGCCAAGGTCGGCGCAGCGGTCGAGCTGTTCCTGGACCGCGCCCCAGAGGGCGGGGTCACCGGAATGGACGCGGGCCACGGCCAGGCGTTCGGCGGCCGCGCGCTCGTAGTAGGGCAGGACGCCCTCCATGGCGAGCTCGGCCGAGTCGATGACCTCGGCGGCCGGGCTGGCGTGCTCCAGGACACCCGGGTGGACCAGGCTCGACGCCCAGATCACCACGTCCGCCGCGGCGATGGCGGCCGCGCCGCGCAGGGTGATCAGGTCCGGCGCCCCCGGCCCCGCGCCGACGAAGGTCACCTTGCCCCGGCTCACGCCCGGACCCCAGTTCGCGGGCACTTGGAGTACGCGTCCCGCACCGATTGCGTATTCGGTGCGGCTATAGCGACAGCAAATGCGCAATCGGTGCTGTTAGTGGCCGCGCGGCTCACTGGTCCTCCGGTGCTGGTGTGAGGGCAGAGGTATCTGTGGCGGTGTACTGCGAGCCGCCGAGGCTGGAGCCGGGGGTGGTGCGGTTCGGGGCGGGGACGATGAGGGTGGAGAGGTAGGGGACGGCGGGGAGGGCGGCCAGGGTGGCGGCCGGGCGGATGTCCTGGCCGGGCAGGCCCAGGCGGGCACCGGCTACGGCGCCGTCGAGGCGGCCGTGGGTGGCCAGGATGTCGGTGACCTCGGCGGGGGCGGGGCCCGCGGCGGCGCCGAGCTTGTAGGCGACGACGGTGCCGGGGCCAGCGAGAGCCTCGCGGAGGGCGTCGGCGCCTGCGGTGAGCGGGAGCAGGGTGAGGGGCTCGTCGCCTTCGGCCAGGGACGTGGCCGACCGGGCGGCCAGGTCCTGCATGGCGGTGATGCCGGGCACGGTCTCGATGGTCACGCCGGGGACCAGGGTGCGGACGGCCTGGGCCAGGTAGCTGAACGTCGAATACAGGTTGGGGTCCCCGATCGTGCCGAAGGCCACGGTGCCGGCGCCGCCGGCGAACGCGCGGGCGACCTCGGTGGCGGCGGCCTGCCAGGCGGCGGCGCGGCGCGGGGTGACGCCGCCGGTGTCGTTGAGGGCGAACGGGACCGGGCGGATCCGGTCCGCGGGGACGTGGGCGCGGATCGTGGTCTCGGCCCGGCCAGGACCAGCGGCGCGTTCCCCCGGGCCGGCCATTACCGGGACGAAGATCACGTCGGCTTCGCGCAGCACGCGGACGGCCTTGATTGTGACCAGTTCGGGGTCACCCGGGCCAACGCCGACGCCGACGAGCGTGCTCACGAGGCCACCTTCTGACTGGCGGCGCGGCAGGCGTCGGCGAACCGGGCGGCGATCGCGGGGTAGCCCGCCCAGTGGACGTGCAGATAGGACGCGTGCACGTTCTTGGTGACGTGGCCTTCCTGGCGGTCTGGCGGGGCCACTGGGGCTGGGGTTGGGGCTGGGGTTGGGGGGAGGAGCCAGGCGGGAGTGGGGGCGGCCTCGGGGTCGGTGGTGGTGCGGTGGAACTCGTGGGCGCGGACGGCCGTGCCCGCCTTGGCCAGGATGGAGTCGGTGGCGGCAACTGGTTCGCGGTAGCCGAGGGTGAGGCGGGGGGTCATGGTCGCCTGGATCGGCAGAACGCCGCACATGGGGGCGCCGTCGAGGGTGCGGGCCAGGTAGAGGAGGCCGGCGCATTCGGCGGCGATGGGGATACCACGGGCGGCCGCGGCGGCGACGGCCTGGCGCAGGGGCTGGTTGGCGGACAGGCCGCTGGCGTGCATCTCCGGGAAACCGCCGCCCAGGATCAGGCCGGCCACGCCGTCAGGCAGGGACTCGTCGCGCAGGGGGTCGAAGGGGACCACGTCCAGGCCCGCGGCGGACAGGAGCTCGGTGTGCTCGGTGTAGCTGAAGGTGAAGGCGGCGCCGCCGGCGACCGCGACCACGGGGCGCGCCGGGCCCCCGGAGCCGGTGACTTCGGCGGCCGGGTCCCAGGATGGGCCGGAGAGCTCCGGGGCGGAGCGGGCCAGGGCCATGAGGCCGGGCAGGTCACAGGACCCGGCGATCAGGGCGCCCAGCCGGGCGGTGGCCTCGGTGGCGTCGGCCGAGCGCTCGGCCACCGGGATCAGGCCCAGGTGGCGGGCGGGGGCGCTGATCTGATCGGTGCGCCGGATGGCCCCGTAGACCGGGACGCCGGCGTCGGTGAGGGCCTCGCGGAGGAGGGCTTCGTGCCGCTCGGAGCCGACACGGTTGAGGATGACGCCGGCCACCGTGGTCCGGGAGTCGAAGCGGGCGAAGCCGGTGGCGATCGCGGCCACCGAGCGGCTCATGGCCGAGGCGTCGATGACCAGGACCACCGGGGCGGCCAGCAGCCGGGCCACGTGGGCGGTCGAGCCGAAGCCCGGGTCGCCCGCGCCCTCGCCGGACGGGGCGGTGGCCCCGTCGAACAGGCCCATCACGCCCTCGATGACGGCCACGCCGGCACCGGCCGCGCCGTGCCGGAACAGCGGGGCCACCCGGGCTTCGCCACACAGCACCGGGTCCAGGTTGCGGGCCGGGCGGCCGGTGGCCAGCAGGTGGTAACCGGGGTCGATGTAGTCCGGGCCGACCTTGTGCCCGGACACCGCCAGGCCGGTGGCCCGCAGCGCGGCCATCAGCCCGCAGGCCACCGTGGTCTTGCCGCTGCCGGAGGCCGGCGCCGCGATGACCAGCCGGGGAACGGCTACCATTCAATGCCCTTCTGGCCCTTCTGGCCGCGGTCCATCGGGTGCTTGACCTTGGTCATCTCGGTGACCAGGTCGGCGTGGGCCACCAGGTCCGGGTGGGCGTCGCGGCCGGTGATGACCACGTGCTGGTTCCCGGGCCGGTCCCGCAGCACCGAGATCACCTCCCGCACGTCGACCCAGCCCCACTTGATCGGGTAGGTGAACTCGTCCAGCACGTAGAGCCGGTAGGTCTGCGCGGCCAGGTCCCGGGAGATCTGGGCCCAGCCCTCGGCGGCCTGGGCGGCGTGGTCCTCGGGGTGGCGCTGGATCCAGGACCAGCCCTCCCCCATCTTGTGCCAGGCCACGGTGCCCCCCTGACCGCTGGCGCCCAGGGTGCACAGGGCGTTCTCCTCGCCGACCCGCCACTTGGCCGACTTGACGAACTGGAACACGCCGACCGGCCAGCCCTGGGTCCAGGCCCGCAAGGCCAGCCCGAACGCGGCCGTGGACTTGCCCTTGCCGGGGCCGGTGTGCACGATCACCAGCGGCTGGCCGCGCCGCTGCCGGGTGGTGAGCCCGTCGTCGGGGACGTGCCCGGGTTGTCCCTGGGGCATCAGGCGGCCCTCCCCCCGGCCGCGAGACCCCGGGCGGCCCGGACCACCCCGGCCAGCGGGCCGCCGCCCCCGGCCGCGGGCAGTTCGTCCAGGCTGACCAGGGCGGCCCCCAGCCGGACGGCCAGGGCCGCGGCCAGGCCCAGCCGGACCAGGCCGGTCTCGCAGTCCACGACCACGGCCGCGGTCCCGGCCAGCCGGGCCACGGCCCGGGCCAGGTCGGTGCCGGAGCCCCGGGTGGCGCGGCCGTCGGTCACCACCACCAGCAGCGGACGCCGGGCCGGGTCGCGCAGTTTCTCGTGGGCCAGCACGTCGGCCGCCTTGGCCAGACCGGCCGCCAGCGGGGTCCGGCCCCCGGTGGCCAGCGTGTCCAGGCGCCGGGCCCCGGCTTCCACCGACGAGGTCGGCGGCAGCACCAGGTCGGCGCCGTCGCCGCGGAAGGTCACCAGCCCCACCTTGTCGCGGCGCTGATAAGCGTCGAGCAGCAGCGACAGCACCGCGCCCTTGGCCGCGCGCATCCGCTGCCGGGCCGCCATGGAACCGCTGGCGTCCACCGCGAACAGGACCAGGTTGCCCTCCCGGCCCACGTGCACAGCCTCGCGCAAGTCAGCGGTAGTGAGGATGAACGCGCGGGCGGAGGGGCTGGTGGGGCTAGAGGGGTTTTTGTGGCCGGGCGGGTTTGTGGGGCTGGAGGGGCGTGCCTGGCGGCGACGGTCCGGCTGGGCGGGCGCGGCGGCCCGCAAGGTGGCGGGCAGGTGTACCGAGGTGACCCGGCCCGCCGGGGGCCGCGCGCCCACCATGCGGCCGGTCGGCGTGTACGCGGCTGAGCGACGGCCCAGGGCGCCCGCGCCCATCCCGGGGACGGTCAGCAAGCGGGCCCGGAACGGCGGGGCCGCCGACACCGGGTCTCCGCGCCGTTCCGCGGATACGCCGGAATCCGACCTTCCATCAAAATCACGGCCATCAGCTGGAGCAGGACCGTCAGCGTGGTCACCGGCGGGAGGCTGAGCAGGACCGGGGCTGGAGTCCGGGCCCTGGTCCGGAGCTGATCCCTGGTCTGGTCCGGGTTCCTGGTCTTGCGGGCCGCGGGGCGGCTGCGGTCCGGGGCCATCCGGGCCGGCGGGGCCGTCCGGGCCGGAATCGGGGTCGGGCTCGGGGGGCTCGGGCGGGTCCGGGGGCGGCTCACGCAGCGCGTCCTCCAGCTCCTGCTCGTCCAGGCCGGGGGCGTCGAACGGGTCGCGGCGGCGCCGGTGCGGCAGGGCCAGCCGCGCGGCGTGGCGGATGTCGTCTTCGTTTACCTCATCTCGGCCATACCAGGCGGCCAGCGCGATCGCGGCCCGGGCCGTGACCAGGTCGGCGCGCATGCCATCCACGCCGAACCGGCCGCAGACCGCGCAGATCTGGCGCAGGGCCGCGTCCGGCAGCACCACCAGCGGCAGCCGGGCCCGGGCCGCGGCCACGGCGTCGGCCAGCGCGCGGGAATCGGCGTCGAAACGGGCCGCGAACCCGGCCGGGTCGGCTTCGAAGGCCAGGCGGCGCCGGACCACCTCGGCCCGCTCGTCCGGGTCCCGGCTGGCCGCCACCTCCACGGTCAGCCCGAAGCGGTCCAGCAACTGCGGCCGCAGCTCACCTTCCTCCGGGTTCATCGTGCCGACGAGCAGGAAGCGGGCCGCGTGCCGGATCGACACGCCTTCGCGTTCCACGTAGCTGACGCCGAGCGCGGCCGCGTCCAGCAGCAGGTCGACCAGGTGGTCGTGCAGCAGGTTGACCTCGTCCACGTAGAGCAGGCCACGGTGAGCGGCGGCCAGCACACCCGGCTCGTAGGCGGTGACCCCCTCGGACAGGGCCCGCTCGATGTCCAGGGACCCGGCCAGCCGGTCCTCGGTCGCGCCGACCGGCAGCTCGGCCAGGGTGGCCGGGCGGGACCGCTCGGGGGCGCCCACCGGGTGCGGGCCGTCCGGGCAGGCCGGGTCGGGGTCGGCCGGGTCGCAGGAGAACCGGCAGCCCGCCACCACCCGGACCGGCGGCAGCAGCGCGCCCAGCCCGCGCACCACGGTCGACTTGGCGGTGCCCTTCTCGCCGCGGACCAGCACGCCGCCGATCGCGGGCGACACCGCGTTGAGCAGCAGCGCGAGCTTGAGATCGGCCATGCCGACGATGGCCGCGAACGGGTACAGCGGCGCGTGCGCGGCACCTGGCGCGGCCTGCTGGTGGTGGCCGGAGGTCACGTCGCTGGCCGTCATGTGCAGCGTCCTTTCCGGGTTCCGCGCCCGTGGGGGTGGACTGGCGGCCGGAGTCTCCTGGCTCCCGGATCAGCGCTCGCCTTCGCCTTCCCGCCGCTTGCGCGGCCGTGGCATAACCGAAGGGTTGCTCACCGGTTACAGTTGCGCGACAGCCCCGGTTTCGCACCGGAGTTCCTCCGCGTACCGCCTGCGCCCAGCATGACACATTTGGCAAGGTCCACAGTGCGACGGGTAGGGCGCCGATAGACTGACCAGGCACATCTGGCCAGCCGACGCAGCCTGGATACTCCGGCACGGCGCGCGCTCCACCCGCTGGCGTTCAGCTAATGCTCAGCTAACACCAGTAACGTGCCCGCGTTACAAATCTGACCAATATTGAACTGATCCCGAATGGAGCCTGGATGGGGAACGACTCCCGCTCGCGTGTGCTGGTGACCGGCGGTGCCGGGTTCATCGGCCGGCGGGTAGTCGCCGCGCTGCTGGCCGATGGGGCCGAAGTGACGGTGGCGGACCTGAAACCCTTCACTGGCGATCCGTCGGTCCGGGTGGTGACTGGCGACCTGGTGGATCCGGCGATCGCGGCCGAGGCGGTGGCACCGGGAACGGACACGATCATCCACCTGGCCGCCCGCACCTCCGTGCTGGAATCGATCCAGGACCCGGAGGCCACCTACCGCAACAACGTGGCGCTGACCGCTGGCCTGCTCGAGCTGGCCCGGCTGCGAGGAGTTCAGACGTTCCTGTTCGCGTCGACCAACGCGGTGGTCGGCAACGTCGGACAGTCGGTGATCACTGAGCAGGCGACGCTGCGGCCGCTGACTCCGTACGGGGCCACCAAGGCCGCCTCGGAGATGCTGATCAGCTGCTACTCGGCCGCCTACGGGGTGCGCGGGGTGGCGCTGCGCTTCTCGAACGTGTACGGGCCCGGCATGGAGCACAAGGACAGCTTCATCCCGCGGCTGATGAAGGCGGCCCGGGACGGCGCCGGGGTCAAGGTCCGCGGCGACGGGACCATGATCCGTGATGTCATCCAGGTCGACGACGTGGTGAGCGGGATCTTCGCGGCCTGGCGCAGCGACCACAGCGGCCCCATGATCCTGGGCTCGGGCCAGTCGGTCACGGTGAGCCAGATGGTGGAGACGGCGCGGCGAGTGACCGGCATCGACATCCCGGCCGAGAACGTGCCGATTCAGCAAGGCGAGATGCCCGCGGTCAAGCTGGACATCTCGGTGGCCCGGAGCCTGGGCTACTCCCCCACGTACGACCTGGAGAAGGGCATGGCGACCGTGTGGCCGGACTTCGACCCCACCGGTGCGCTGGCGACGGAGGGCGCCCGATGAGCGGGACCGATTCATACGCGAGCGCGCAGGACGTCGCGGTCGACGACGCGGCCCTGGCCGTCATGGCCGAGCAGTACGGCGACCGGGTGCGCAAGCTGCCACCGGTGGCCCTGGTCATCGCGGCCTTCAACGAAGAGGGCGCGGTCGGCCCGGTGGTGCAGAACCTGCCCGCCGAGGTGTCCGGCCTGAAAACCGCGACGATCGTGGTGGCCGACGGCTGTGCCGACGCCACCGCCAAGGAAGCCGACGCCGCCGGAGCCCTGGTGGCTGATGTTCCGGTCAACCGGGGCCAGGGCGCGGCGCTGCGGCTCGGCTACCGGATCGCCCGCGAGGGTGGCGCCCACTACATCGTGACCACGGACGCCGACGGCCAGTACAACCCGGCCGAGATCGAGAAGTTGATGGCGCCGATCCTGGCCGGCCAGGCCGACTTCGTGACCGGTTCCCGGCGGCTCGGCAGCGAGGAGACCCACGACCCGATCCGGCAGGCCGGGGTGCGGTTCTTCGCGGCCGCGATCAGCCTGCTGACCGGGCAGCGCATCTCCGACACCACGTTCGGCCTGCGGGCCATGCGGTCCGAGGTGACCGGGGCGGTGCAGTTGTCGCAGCCGCAGTACCAGGCGTCAGAGCTGCTGATCGGCGTGATCACCCACGGCTACAAGGTGTCCGAGGTGCCGGCCACCATTCACAAGCGCCGGGTGGGTGAGTCCAAGAAGGGCCAGAACCCGCTGTACAACCTGCACATCCCCGGCGTGAACAACCTGTTCTACGGGTTCCGGTTCAGCCGGGTGGTGTTCGGAACCTGGTGGCGGGAACGTCAGCGCCGGTCAGGCGTGACGTTGGCCAGGGACTCGTCGTCCGCGTCCACCCCGCTCGACGAGCTGATGGACGGGTCGACGCCCGGCACCGCCTCGGCCGACAGCAGCGGAGCGGAATCACGCTGATTGGCCCGGCTGCGCTTCGCGGGCTCCCGCTGCGAGCGGGAGTCCGCGAAGAGGACGTAGTGGAAGAGCAGGAACCGCAGCAGGAACGTGACGCAGTTGCCGAGGAAGTAGATGCCGTCGGTGAGCGCGATCCGCTCGGCGCCGTGCAGGTTCATGGACGCGGCCAGGTGGACGCCGAGCTTGGCCACCAGGGCCAGCAGGATCCAGACGGCCACGGAGACCAGCCAGAACGGCAGCGTCTCCTTGAGCAGGTTCGGACGGCCCTTGCGCTCCCAGGCCCAGCGGCTCAGCACGTAGCTGACGCCCGCGCCGATCATGGCAGCCAGGCCGCCGGAGAAGCCCGCGGTCTGGTGCCCGGGACCGAGCAGCAGGGTCAGCGACAGCTGGCTGGCCGCAACAGAGGCCACCGCCACCACCGTAAACCGGGTGAAACGGATGCCAACATTGCTGCGGGCCCGACGCCACAAGGCCGCACCGATCCGACTCTTTACAAGCACCATTTGTTTCCTAGGGTACGTGACCGCCGACAGCACGCATCGGATAGGTCCCTGAGAGTGGGTACACGGGGGCGGCGCCGCAGGCCATCAGCGCCCTGGGTACTGCTCAATCTCCCCATCAGCCTCACGGCTGCTGTTCAGCACGCTACCTTGTCGCTGCACCGTGCGCAGCTAATGCTGCCCCTGCAGCACCGGGGAATGCTCGCCAAACGGCATCAAATGTGTAACGGCCCTCAGCTTTTCTGTAACGACTCGCCCGTAATGGCACTTATGGCCAGCCCTGCGACTGGCCGGCCCTGCGACTCAAGAAGGTGACAGGCGATGAAGATTCTGGTGCTGGGTGGGGATGGGTATCTGGGGTGGCCGACGGCGTTGCATCTGTCGGCGGCGGGGCACAGCGTGGCGGTGGCGGATAATTTCGCCCGCCGTGGTTACGACCACGAGCTGGGTGTGGAGTCCCTGGTGCCGATCGAGCCGTTGCAGGCGCGGGTGGCGGTGTGGGGGGAGCTGACCGGCCTGGACATTCCGGTGTTCGTGGGCGACCTGACCGACCCGGTCTTCTGCCACCGGGTCGTCGGTGAGTTCGGTCCGGATGCGGTGGTGCATTTCGCGGAGCAGCGGGCGGCGCCGTATTCGATGATCGACCGGGCTCATGCGGTTTACACCCAGCAGAACAACGTGATCGGGAATCTGAACCTGCTGTTCGCGATCGCTGAGACCGATCCGGATATTCACCTGGTCAAGCTGGGGACGCTGGGGGCCTACGGGACCCCGAACATTGATATCGAGGAGGGCTGGCTGGAGGTTGAGTACAAGGGGCGGCGGGACCGGGTGCCCTACCCGATGCGGCCGGGGTCGTTTTATCACCTGTCCAAGGTGCATGATTCGCACAACATCGAGTTCGCGTGCCGGGTGTGGAACCTGCGCGCCACCGACCTGAACCAGGGCGTGGTCTACGGCCAGCAGACGGCGGAGACGGCGCGGGATGAGCGGCTGGCGACCCGGTTTGATTATGACGCGGTGTTCGGGACGGTGCTGAACCGGTTCGTGATCCAGGCGGTGCTGGGGCACCCGCTGACCGTGTACGGGACCGGGGGGCAGACCCGGGGGATGATCGACATCCGGGACACCGTCCGCTGTGTGCAGCTGGCCTGTGAGAACCCGGCCGACCGGGGTGAGTACCGGGTGTTCAACCAGATCACCGAGTCCATGTCGGTGCAGGACATGGCGGAGACGGTGGCCGCCGCCTCCCCCGAAGACGTCGCGATCGAGCACCTGGACAACCCGCGGGTGGAACTGTCCGGGCACTACTACAACGTGACCCACACCAAGCTCATCGACCTGGGCCTGGACCCCCACCTGCTGTCGGGCACCTTGATCGGGTCGCTGTTCGAGATCACCAAACGCTACGCCCACCGGGTCCGGCCCGAGGCCCTGCTGCCCGCCGTCAACTGGCGGCACCC
>DATDIH010000289.1:0-14113 GCA_036521155.1 Streptosporangiaceae bacterium | reverse complement strand
CGAACGCCAGGCCGGACTCGCCGATGGCGGGTACTCCGCGAAGGAACTCCGGCCTTCCTGGCACCGAGCGCGGCCTGGGTACGCAAGGGCGTGACCTTCAATATAAATATGAACACCTGGCGTCGATACCGCCGCGATCTGACCGGCGGGGTCCTGATGGTGGCGGTCCTGGCGGCTGGGGCGTTCGTGTTCTGGTCCCGGGTCACCTACAACGTGCTGCCCGGGCAGGGCGCGTCCACCCGCGTGCACTGGTGCGGCCGCGACTACGAGTGGCACGGCGGCACCAGCACCTGGGCTCAGCTGACCGCCCGGACGGCGGGTCGGCCGCGGCTGGCCGGGCGCTATCCCCCGCTCGGCGACCAGGCCGCGCTGTACGCCCAGGTCGTGCCCGTGGCGCAGCCGCCGTACGACGGCCCGTGCGCGACCGTGGTCTACCTGCAGACCGCCCCCGATCGCTACCGCAGCTACGCCCTGGAAGGCGGCCCCTGAGCCCACCGCCCTGATGTTCGTAGGTCAGGCGCACCGGGGGGTACGGTGGTCCGGGCGTGGCTCACGCCGAACCTCCAGGGCTGGCTCCCAGCGCCGGCCGAAGATCCGGGGGCAAAGGGTCTGCCGACTCGGGCCGTTCCTCGTCACCTGCTCGCGGCGGGCGCCCAGCTGGGACGGGCCGCCCGTGGCGTGGAGGCTGGCGATGACGGCGAACCGCAATCTCAAGCGGCGGATCAGGAACCGGGCGGCCCAGACGGGCGAATCGTACGCGGCGGCGCGGCATCAGCTGCTGGGGGGACCCGCGGCCGCTCCGGACAGCCGGACGCTGACGGTGGCGGTGGCCCAGGTGCCGCTGCGGCCGGATCCCGGGGACGTGACCCAGATCGAGGCCAGCGGCGCGGCCGTGCGGGCGCTCATGCGGCAGGCCCGGACGCTGGGCGCCGGCCTGATCCACCTCCCGGAGGGGGCGCTCACCTCGCCGGCCAAGCAGGTCATGTCCAGCACCGGCCCGGACGACATCGGGCCGGCTGACTGGGGCCGCGCCGGCTGGGCCGGGCTCGGCCGCGAACTGGAACAGGTCACGAACCTGGCCGGTGAGCTGGGGATCTGGGTCGTGCTCGGCGGCATTCACCGGCCCCGCGGTGACGGGCGGCCGGTCAACTGCGTGTTCGTCGTCTCGGACCGGGGGCGGCTGGCGGGCCGTTACGACGAGCGCATGCTGTCGCGGACCAAGGGCCTGTTCATGTACACCCCCGGGACCAGGCCATTGGTGTTCACGGCGGGCGGGCTGCGGTTCGGCTGCGCGCTGGGCATGGAGACGCATTACGCCGAGCTGTTCTCGGCCTACGAGGAGCTGGGGGTGGACGCGGTGCTGTTCTCCACGCACGGCAATCCCGAGACCCCGGGTGTGTTCGCGGTGGAGGCGGCCGGGCACGCGGCCGCCAACTCCTTCTGGGTCGGTTACGCCGGGCCCGCCGAGGACGGGCACCCGCCGGCCGGACTGCTGACTCCGGAGGGGAACTGGGCGGCCCGGTGCACGACCCACGGCACCGAGCTGGCCGTGGCCGACATCGTGACCGATCCGGCGTCACCGGCCCGGACCTGGCGCCGCGCCGCCCGGGCCGCGATGCGCGGTGCGGCCCCCGCCTAGGCGTACCGCCTAGGCCAGGGACAGTGCGGCCAGGGCGGCGTTGACGATGGAGCCGGGCAGCAGGTCGTGGAGTTCGTAGAGCTCGCGGACGCTGCCGGACTGGCCGAACTGGTCGACGCCGAGGGGCACGGAGGCGACGCCCAGGGCGGAGCCGAGCCAGGCCATGGCGTGCGAGGCGGCGTCGTGCACGGTGACGACCGGAGCGCGGACCCCGAACGCGGCGCGCAGGGCCCCGGGGATGGACGGGGTGGCGGCGCTGCGGATGCCGTGCCGCAGGGTGCGCTGCCAGGCCGAGTGCAGCCGGTCCAGGGAGGTGATGTCGACCACGTGGGCGGCGATGCCCTCGTCGGCCAGCTCCGCGGCGGCGGCCAGGGTCTCGGGCAGCACCGCGCCCGAGGCGGCCAGGTACACCTGCGGCGCCCCGGTCTCGGCCAGTTCGGCGGCGTCGACCAGGCGGTAGGCGCCGGCCAGCACCTGGCGGCGCAGCACGGCCTCCCCGGTCCGGGCCAGGGCCGCGGCGAACGGGGCCTGGTCCAGCGGGCGGGTGCTGAGCCGGAAGTAGTAGGCGCCGTTCTCGGCCGGGACCGCGGTGGTGGCCCTGTTGTCGAATGGGGCCGGGCCGGCCGCGATCCGGCCCAGGGCGTCACAGACCAGCCAGTCGGTGGCGGTGGCGTAGCCGGGCTCGAGGAACGTCACGTTCGGCAGTTCCAGGCCAATCGACGGGGTGATGGTGGACTGGTGCGCACCGCCCTCGGGGGCCAGCGTGACCCCGGACGGGGTCCCGGCGATCAGGAACCGGGACCCGGAGTAGACCGAGTAGATGAAGGCGTCCAGGCCGCGGCAGACGAACGGGTCGTAGACCGTGCCCACCGGCAGCAGGGCCTGCCCGGACAGGTCCCAGGCCAGGCCGAGCTGACCCAGCAGCAGGAACAGGTTCATCTCGGAGATGCCCAGCTCGATGTGCTGGCCGGTGGGCCCCTCGGACCAGCGCAGCACCGGGTCGTCGCGCCAGGACCGGCGTTCGGCCGGGGCGAAGACGCCGACCCGGTTGATGAACCCGGCCAGGTTGGTCGAGGTGGCCACGTCCGGCGCCGACATGACCAGATACGGGGCCAGGGCCTCGTCCCGGGACAGGCCGACCAGGGTGCGGCCGAACACCTCCTGGGTGGAGACCGGCTTGGTGCTGGTGGTCCCGGTCGAGGCGGGCACGGCCACCGGCGCGGCCGGGGTGCGCGGCTCCCGGTGCAGGGCCTCGCGGCGCTGGCTGCACAAGATCCCGGCCGCGGTGGAGGCGTCGAACCGGTCCCACTCGGTGGCCGGGGTCAGGCCCAGCCCGGCCCGGAACTCGCCGATCTGCTTCTCGGTCAGCAGCGCCGAGTGGTTACGCGGGTTGCCGGCGATCGGCAGTCCCCAGCCCTTGACCGTGTACGCGAACACCACGCTGGGCCGGTCGCGGGCCTCGTCGCAGGCGGCGAAGGCGGCCAGCATGCTGGCCAGGTCATGGCCGCCCAGGTCGGTGACCAGCGGGGCCAGCTCGTCGTCGGGCACGCCGGCCAGGGCGCGGTCCACCCCGGGCGGGGCACCGTCCAGGAACCGCTCCCGCAGTTTCTCCCCGCCCAGGCCGAACAGGGACTGGTAGTGCTCGTTGGGCATGTTGTTGATCCAGGCCCGCAGGGCCCCGCCGTAGGGCTCGGCGAACTTGGCTTCGAGACGCCGGCCGTACTTGGCTTCGACCACGTGCCAGCCCGCCGCTTCGAACTGGCCCCGCCAGTGGGCGATCCGGACCCCGGGTACCACCCGGTCCAGCGACTGGCGGTTGAAGTCCACCACCCACATGACGTTGCCGAGGCCGTGGGTGGCCGGGTCGAAGATCGCCTCCCAGACGTTGCCTTCGTCGAGTTCGGCGTCGCCCATCAGCGCCACGAACCGGGACCGGGGCCGATCGCCGAAGTGCGCGTCGACGTACCGGCGGGCCACCGCGGCGAACAGCGGCGCCACCGCGCCCAGGCCCACCGAGCCGGTGGAGAAGTCCACCTCGTCGGGGTCCTTGGTCCGCGACGGGTAGGCCTGCAGGCCACCGCGGGCGCGCAAGGTGGTCAGGTACTCCCGGTCCAGGTTGCCGAGCAGGTACTGGATGGCGTGGAACACCGGTGACGCGTGCGGCTTCACGCTGACCCGGTCCTGGGCCGACAGGTGCGCGAAGTACAGCGCGGTCATCGCGGTGACCAGGGAGGCGCTGGAGGCCTGGTGACCGCCGACCTTCACCCCATCGCCGGTCGACCGTTCGTGGTTGGCCGCGTCCACCATCCGCACCGCCAGCCACAGCACCCGGCGCTGGATCTCGTCCAGGACATCGAGGTCGACGGCGGTGCTCGCGGTCACGGCGGCAGTGTTCGGGAGGGCACCGGCGGGCAGGGTCATGTCACTCATGGCCGGCCCCCTTCAGCTGGGCGGCTCCCGGGGCGGCGGCCACGGCACCCACCGAAGCGAAGCTGAACATCGAGCCGATGGAAAACGCTGACATCAGCGAGCCCAGTGAGGCGAACGAGCCGATGGAAAGCAGGGAACCCGCGGAGCCGATCGACAGTACCGAACCGGCCGAGCCGATCGACAAGATCGACCCGGTGGAGCCGATCGACAAGATCGACCCGGACGAGCCGATGGACAGGATCGAGCCGCCGCTGTTTCCAGGACCTGGGTTCTTCGCCATGAGGGCATTGTGCAACGTGGGCTGGTCCCGGCGAAATGTCGGTGGGGGCTGATAAGACGGTGGCATGACCGATTCTCCGATTCGGTACGGTGCGGTGCTGCCCGGCGGGACGGCACCCGCGCAACTGGAGCAGGCCGAGCTGGCCGAGCAGGCGGGCTGGGACGGCGTCTTCTCCTGGGAGACCGGCTACGGGGTGGATCCGTGGACCCTGCTGGCCGCGGTGGCGGCCCGGACCAGCCGGGTGCGGCTGGGGACCATCTTGACCCCGCTGCCGTTCCGCCGCCCGTGGAAGCTGGCCAGCCAGGTGGCCACGCTGGACCAGCTGTCCGGCGGGCGGGCCATCCTGGCCGTCGGGGTGGGCGCGCTGGGGGCCGAACTGCCTGACACCGGGGAGGAACCGGACCTGAAGACCCGGGCGGCCCGGCTGGACGAGGGCATCGACCTGATGCAGGCCGTGTGGGGCGGCGGCGACCGCTACCAGGGCCAGCACTACCAGTACCGCAGCGGGTCATTCGACCTGGCCGCCATGGTGCGGCCGGTGCAGCAGCCCATCCCGATCTGGGTGGCGGCCCGGTGGCCGCGGCCGAAGTCCCTGCGCCGGGCCCTGCGCTGCCAGGGGATCTTGCCCGAATTTATTACCGAAGGTCGCGGTCCGGAGCCCGGCGACGTGCGGGCGCTCCGGACCTGGCTTTCCGAGCACGACGCGCCAGCCGGGCTGGACGTGGTGGTCGACGGGGAGACGTCGGCCGACGACCCGGCCGCGGCCGCCGCGCAGGTCAAGGCCTGGGCCGACCACGGTGCGACCTGGTGGCTGGAGACCCGCTGGGGCATGCCGGACACCCAGGACGACCGGAACCGGCAGATGACCGAACGGCTGGCGGCCGGGCCGCCGAAGCTCTAGGCGCGCCCGGCCGGCAGCGCGTGGGCGTGGGGCCGGCGCCGGAGCCAGTCCCAGAAGGACCGGTGCGGCGGCCGGGCCACCAGGTTGCCGTGGTTCACCCGGCCGGCCAGGGCGACCCGGAGCACGGCCGGGACCTCCGGCCCGCGCGGCGACCGGACCTTGCTGTTACCGCCGTTCAGGGTCAGCTCGTCGGCGTCGACGAGCACGCCCGGCTTGGTGATCAGGACCAGGTTGCTGTGGTGCAGCTCGATGTCGATCTGCAGGCTGGGCCAGGTGATCTCGGCCTGGGTGAAGTCCAGGACGACGTTGCCGTGCCGGATTTCGAGCACCATGCGCTGGGGCACGGCCCAGCGGCCCTCACGCCGGGTGGTGCTGTGCTTGCACTCGATCCGGACTTCGTTCTTGGGCTGCGGGGCGGCCGGGCCGGTCCGCGCCACCGGGCCGGTGGGCAGGTCGGCGACCAGGGCGGCCAGCTGGCCGTAGGTGCGGGCGGTCAGGGCCGCCTCGACCCGCTGCTCGAGTTCTTCCGCGTCGAGCCGGCCGTCGCCGCCGGCCACCCGCAACTGCTCCACGATCTGGTCCCGGTCCTCATGGGAGGCCCGCAGGTTCTCCCGGGCCAGCACCTCGGTGCGAGGCACGTCCGGTGAGGGCTCGTTCGCCATGGCAGAACCTTAGAGGGAAGCGGGCATTCCGCGCACTCCGGCACACCCGGGGTAGCGCTCAGGGTCCGGTGGGGTAGGGCCGGGGGTCGCCGCGGAGCCATTCCTTGAGGTTGCGGCGGGGCGGCCGGGCGATCAGCTCACCCACGGCGATCGACCCGGTCACGGTGATGACCAGGGCGGTGGCGGTGAGGCCGTCGTCGTCCCAGGACGTGTCCACCTTGACCGTGCCGTTGTCGACCATCAGGTCGTGGGTGTGCACCTCGATGCCGGGCCGGGTGATCAGGGTCAGGTTGCCGCCGCGGACCCGGGCCTTGATGTCGAGGGTGGGCGAGGTGATCTCGGCCTCGGTGAAGTCGAGGATGACGCTGCCGCTGTCGACCTTGACGTCGAGCTCGGGCGGCACGGTCCAGCGGCCATCGCGCTTGGCCTGGTACAGCTCGGATTCGATGTGGTCCCGGTGCGGCGGCGGTTCCGGGCGCGACAGGTCCAGCGGCGGCTCACCGGGCAGGTCATCGACCAGGTCCGCCAGGTCGCCCAGGGTGCGGGCCGACAGTGCGGCCTCGGTCCGCTCGTCCAGCTCGTCGGGCTCCAGCCGGCCCGCCGCGCCCGCGTCGCGGAGCATGCCGACGATGGCGGCCCGGTCATCGTGCGAGGCGCGTACCTTCCCGGCCAGCCTCTCTCCGCCCTCTCCGCCAGCTCCGCCAGAATGTCCCACGGGAAGAACTTAGTCGCCGACCTAAGGAGATGCAGGGTGGCACTGGAGATCAAGCGGCTGCACCTGTCCACGGTGACACCGCCCGGGACGCAGGCGCAGTGGCCGGTGCACGGGTTCGTGGTCACCTATCCCGGTGGCGCGGCGCTGGTGGACACCGGGGTCGGCGGGCCGCAGGGCCTGCAGGACGACTGGCGGGCGGTCAACGTGGCCGCCGCCGACGCGCTGGCCGGGCTGGACATGAGCCCGGCCGATATCAGCCTGGTCATCAACACCCACCTGCACTTCGACCACTGCGGGCAGAACGCGGTGTTCAAGCACGCGGCCTGCCACGTGCAGCGGGCCGAGCTGGAGCGGGCCCGGCGCGAATCGTCGCAGCTGGCGGACTGGTTCGACTTCGCTGGGGCCCGGTTCGAGCTGCTGGACGGCGACACTGAAATCGTGCCGGGCCTGTCCGTGATCACCACCCCGGGCCACACCGTGGGCCACCAGAGCGTCGTCATCCAGGGCACGGACGGCGAGGACCTGCTGATCGGCGACGCGGCCTACACGCCGCAGCTTTACTCCTGGCCGGCCGAGAAGAAACTGCCACCCGGGCAGGCCGCCGACCGGGACGCCTGGGCGGCCTCGCTGGGGCGGATCCGGGCCACCCAGGCCGACCGGGTGCACTTCTGCCACCACACGGACGTGATCCACGCCTGACAGCCGGACGGTTTGGGCCGAAGCCGGCTGGAAAGCTTGCCCGTATGGCTTCTCACCTGCGCTGTCTGGTCACCGGGGCTTCCGGGTACATCGGCGGGCGGCTGGTCCCCGAGCTGATCGAGGCCGGCCACACCGTCCGCTGCATGGCCCGCGATCCGGGCAAGCTGGTCGGCCGGCCCTGGTCCGGCGACGTTGAGGTGGCCCAGGCCGACGTGACCGACGCGGCCGCGCTGCGGGCGGCGCTGGACGGGTGTGACGTGGCCTACTACCTGATCCACTCCCTGGGCACCGGGACCTCATTCGAGCAGCGGGACCGGGACGCGGCCCGCACGTTCGCCGGCACGGCCCGGGAAGCCGGGGTCGGCCGCATCGTGTACCTGGGGGGCATGCTGTCCGGGCAGGAGGGCGACCTGTCGCCGCACCTGCGCTCGCGGGCTCAGGTCGGGGACATCCTGCTGGACAGCGGGGTACCGACGGCGGCCCTGCAGGCGGCGGTGATCATCGGCAGCGGATCGGCGTCGTTCGAGATGCTCCGCTACCTGACCGAGCGGCTGCCGGCCATGATCACGCCCAAGTGGGTGGACACCCGGATCCAGCCCATCGCCGTGCGCGACGTACTGCGCTACCTGGCCGGCGCGGCCGCGCTGCCGGAGGACGTGAACCGGCGGTTCGACATCGCCGGCCCGGACGTGGTGACCTACGCGGAGATGATGCAGCGCTACGCCAAGGCGGCCAAGCTGCCGCCGCGGCTGCTGATGCCGGTCAAGGTGCTGAGCCCGTCGCTGTCGTCGCACTGGATCGGGCTGGTCACCCCGGTGCCGCCCAGCCTGGCCAGGCCGCTGATCGAGTCGCTGCGGATCGAGGTGGTGGCCTCCGAGCACGACATCGCGCAGTACATCCCGGACCCGCCCGGGGGCCTGCTGCCGCTGGACCGGGCCATCGAGCTGGCCCTGGCCCACACCCGGGAGGGCGACGTGTCGACCAGCTGGTCGTCGCCGGCCACCATGGGGGCACCGAGCGACCCGCTGCCGAGCGACCCGGACTGGGCCGGCGGCTCGCTGTACGTGGACGAGCGGACCAGCGTGGTCAACGCGACCCCGGACGCGCTGTGGCGGGTCATCGAAGGCATCGGCGGTACCACCGGCTGGTACTCGTTCGGCGGCGTCTGGGCGGTACGCGGGCTGGTGGACCGGCTGGCGGGCGGGGTCGGGCTGCGCCGCGGCCGCCGGGACCCGGTCCACCTGCGCCCCGGCGACGCCCTGGACTTCTGGCGGGTCGAGGCGATCAAGCCCGGTGAGCTGCTGCGGCTGCGGGCGGAGATGAAGCTGCCCGGGCCGGCCTGGCTGGAGCTGCACGTGGGACTTGACGACGACGGGCGGACCACGTACCGGCAGCGGATGATCTTCCAGCCCCGCGGTTTGACCGGGCATGCGTACTGGCGCTCGTCGGCGGTGTTCCACGGCGTCGTGTTCGGCGACATGCTGAAGAACATCGCCGCCGCCGCCGAGCGGGCCGGCCCGCACAGCCCGATCGAGCACCGGGCGTCATGACCGTCGCCGTCAGGAGGACTCGGCGGCCTTCTTGATCGCGACCAGGGTGAGCGGGATGCCGCGCTGGGCGGCGCTGGTGCGCTCGGCGATCTGGGTCTCGGCGTCCGGGCCGTACCGCTCGTGGAAGCCGGCAATGCCCTTGGGCCGGAAGTTCCAGGTCTCGGTCAGCGTGGTGCCGCTGCCGGCCGGGGCGAACGTGTAGCCCCAGCGCACCCAGCCGTGGTTGACCTCGAAGGCGAACTCGCGGCCCCGGTCGGCCGCCACCACCTGGGACCGGGTCTCCCAGGTCCGCTCGGGGGTCTCGTTCCGCCCGCTGAACCAGGCGCCCACCCGCGGGCCGCCGTCGTCGTCCCACCAGCAGGCGGCGCAGATCGGGCTCCACTCCCCCATCCGGGTCACGTCGGACACCAGGTCGTACAGGGTCTCCGGGTCACGGTCGACGTGGATCGACTCCTGGTAACTGAGCTCGCTCATGAGGCTCAGTATCGCGGCCGGTTACGTCTGGAGTCTGGGCGGGGCGGGCTGGCTTTTCCGTTCGCGGGCCGAGCGGGTCGTGACCGTCCCGGTCTGGGAGCCGGCCGCGGCCGGGGCGCCGCGGCTCGATCTGCTGCTGACCGAACCGGCGCGGCCCGGACCACTTGGCGGGCACCGCGTCGACCGCGTAGGCCACCGCGTAGGCGGCCCGCTCGTAGTTGACCCGCCAGCCCGCGAAGTCAGGCCAGGCGTCGGCCGGATCCCGCCGCAGCGGGAAGCCGACCTCCTTCAGCCGGTCGACCGCCTCCAGGAACTCCTCGTAGGTCAAGGTGATGCGGTCGTCCGGGCTGGGCTCGTCGGGGATGTCGTACCCCATGGCCTGGGCAATCCGGATGAAGCAGCCGAAGCCGCTGCGCAGGCAGAGCCGGGCCGGCACCACCGGCGCGTCGCCCGGGGACAGGGCCAGGAACAGGGCCGCGGAGTCCAGCACGGCCAGCAGCGCGGTGACCCAGGACGACAGCGGCCGCGGCGACCGGAACCGGACCAGGGTCAGGTAGGTGGTGTGGCTCTCGGCCACGTCGGCGGCCCACCGCTCCCACTGGGCATACAGGGCGGGCATGGTGTCGATGGTCGAGACGCCCGAGCCCAGCGCGTAGTGGGTGCGGGCCAGCAGTTCCGGGCCCCAGGACGGCACCCCGGCCCGGAAGTTCAGCAGCGCCACGTCGGTCTCGCGGCGGTTGAACGCCGCGTACAAGGTGGGCAGGTAGGCGATCTGCAGGGTGACGATGATCAGGCCGGTGGCGGCGGCCGTGAAGACCAGCACCGACGGGACCGTGCCCGGTGGCACGTCGAACCCCAGCGTGAACAGGGATGAGCCGGCCGCCACGAAGGCGGCGGCGGCGCCGCGGGTCTCGAACGGCCACAGCAGCAGCGCGAACCCGATGTAGGCCACGCCGAGCCAGATCGCGAGCTGGCCGAGCAGGATCGCGGCCGCCTGCACGGCCAGCACCCGATCCCGGCGACCGTCCTCGACGCGCTTGATCACCACGTTGAACAGGCCCGCGATGCCCCTGTCGACCATCCGCGTCAGCCTGCTGCCGATCTGGCGGTTCACGATCAGGGTGCCGATCGCGCTGCTCCACACCGCGAGGACCAGCACGCCGCCGAAAACCGCGGCGATCGCGCGGCCCCACTGCGGCACGGTCATGGGGTTCTCCTCGGGCTCCGCGGGTGACAGGCACGATGAGCTAAGCGTGCCACGACGGGTCAGGACGGGTCGTTGAGGGCGGCGCAGAGCCGGGCGACGGCATGGCTGAACGCATGCTCGGGAGGTGAGCCGTAGCCCACCACCAGGGCCTGCCGCTGGGCCGGGCCCACCCCGGCGTCGGCGGCCCGGTAGCGGTCCAGGGCGTCCACTTCCAGGCCACGGGCGGCGGCCCGGGCCACCACGTGCGCTTCGGATTGCCCGCCCGGCAGCTCGCAGAGCGCGTGCAGGCCGGCCGCCACGCCGGTGACCCGGACCCGCGGAGCCTCCCGGTGCAGCGCGGCGGCCAGCCGGTCCTGGCGGCGGCGATAGGCCAGCCGGGACCGGCGCACGTGCCGGTCGTAGGCGCCGGAGCCGATGAACTCGGCCAGCGTGAGCTGATCCAGCCGGCTGCCCGGGCCGGCGGCCAGTTCGCGGGCCGCGGCCACCTCCGGGGCCAGCCCGGCGGGCAGCACCAGCCAGCCGAGCCGGAACCCCGGGGCCAGGCTCTTGCTGGCTGATCCGGCGTAGACCACGTGCTCGGGGGCGAGGGCCTGCACCGCGCCGACCGGCTGCCGGTCGTAGCGGAACTCCCCGTCGTAGTCGTCCTCGATGATCAGGCCGCCGGTGGTCCGGGCCCACTCCGCCGCCTGGGTGCGCCGGGCCGGGGCCAGTGCGGCCCCGAGCGGGAACTGATGGGCCGGGGTCAGCAGCAGGGCGCCGGCCGGGCCGGCCGCGGCCACCACGGCCCCCTGGTCGTCGACGGGCAGGGCGGCCAGCCGGAGCCCGGCCGCGGTGATCGTGGCCCGGGCACTGGGCAGGCCGTACTCCTCCACCGCCAGCGTGCGGGCGCCGCGCTGCCGCAGCACCCGGGCCAGCAGGGCCAGTCCATCGGTGAAGCCGTCGCAGACCACGATCCGGTCCGGGTGGGCCCGCACCCCGCGGGCCCGGGCCAGGTACCCGGCCAGGGCGGCGCGCAGCTCGGGGCGGCCCTGCGGGTGGCTGTAGCCGAAGGCGGCACTGGGCGCGGCGGTCAGTGCCCGGCGGGTCGCGGCCAGCCAGGCCGAGCGCGGGAACGCGGAGACGTCGGGTGAGCCGGGAACCAGGGTGTAACGGGCCGGCTGGCGCGGGGCCGGGGCGGGCGGCGTGGCGCCCAGGCCGGGATCGGTACTCACCCGTTCGGCGACCCGGGTGCCGGAGCCACGCTCGGCGGTCAGCCAGCCCTCGGCCACCAGCTGGCTGTAGGCGTCGGCCACGGTGTTCCGGGCCAGCCCCAGGTCCCCGGCCAGGGCCCGGGAGGAGGGCAGCCGGGTGCCCGGGCCGAGCCGCCCGGTCCGCACGGCGTCCCGCAGCGCGGCCTCCAGCCCGGCCCGCAGACCGCCGGCCGGGCGCTGGCCCCGGTGCAGTTCCAAGTGCAGATCGAGGCTGGAAATGGCCCATTCTCTTTCCATAAAAGTGGACCTTACCTGTGGGCCAGGCACACCCTACGGTGGACTCATGACAGAAACCGCAGTCACCACGCAGATCCCCGTCCGCCTCGACTTCGACAGCTACGCGGCCGGTTTCTCCCGGGCCATGGACCACCTGGACCGGGCCGCGACCAAGGAACTCGACGCGGCCGGCATCGACCCCAAGCTGCGCGAGCTGATCCGGATCCGCGCCTCGCAGCTCAACGGCTGCGCCTACTGCATCGACATGCACACCAAGGACGCCCGGGCCATTGGCGAGACCGAGCAGCGGCTGTACGCGCTGCCCGCCTGGGCGGAGACGCCCTACTTCACGGCCCGGGAGCGGGCCGCGCTGTCGTTCACCGAGTCGGTCACGCTGGTGGCGGGCGAGCACGTCCCCACCCGCGACTACGAGGCGGTGGCGGCCGAGTTCAGCCCGGCCGAAGTGGCCGCGCTGGTCAGCTTGATCGTGGCCATCAACGCCTGGAACGCGATCAGCGTCGCCACCCGCGCCTGGGAGCCCGGCACCTATCAGCCCTGACCATCAGTCCTGGGAGCGGGCCCGGGGTCCACGGTGACCTCGGGCTCATGGCGGACCGGGAAGTTGACCGAGGCGGCGATGAAGCAGCGGGCGCTGGCCTCGGCGTGCAGGCGCAGCGCGGCCCCGGCCATGGCCGGGTCGCGGACGGTGACCCGGGGCCGCAGCACAACCTCGGTGAAGTGGCCGCCGCCCCCGGCGGTCTCGGCCATGGTCCCGCGGGCGGCGTCGGTGTAGCCGGTCACCACCACCCCGGCATCCGCGCACACGTGCAGGTACGACAGCAGGTGGCACTGGGACAGGGCCGCGGTGAGCAGGAGTTCGGGGTTCCAGCGGTCCCGGTCGCCGTGGAAGGTGCGGTCGGCGCTTCCGGCCAAGGGCGCGCAGCCAGCCGTGGAGACGTCGTGGTCGCGGCCGTAGGCCTTGTAACCGCTGGTGCCGGTGCCCCGGTTGCCGGTCCAGGTCACCGTGGTCTCGTAGTGATGGGTCCGGGGCATGGTCAGCTCTCCAGCACGTCGCGCAGGATCCGCGCCTCGCGGCGCAGGCGGTCCGCCCGGTCGGCCTGGCCGGCCTGCTCGTACTGGCCGGCGGTGGTCTCCCGCTCGCTGATTTCGGCCCCGACGATGGCCTGGATGTCGGCCGGGCTGAGCTGGCGCCGGGTGGCCTCGGTGGCACCGGCGCCGGTGGCGGCCTTGGCCACGTAGGCGCTCTCGGTCCGGACGCTAGCACCGGGTCCCGCATCGGCGGCGGCTTCGGCCGGGACGGCTTCGGCGTTGCCGATCGCGCCGAGCGCCGACCGGATGGCGAAGGCGGCGACCACGTCCCTGGTCTTCAGGGCCTCGCGCAGCGCGGCCCGCAGCCTGGTCTCGACGTCCTGGTCCACACCGGTCACGTTATCCCCGCTCCTCACACGCTGGGCCGCGCTGGCCAGCTGAGGGGGCCGCTGACGGGTCAGTCGCGGGCGAGCCAGGTACAGACGCAGGCCTCGTTGCCTTCGGGGTCGGCCAGCACCCAGAAGGCGGGGGCTTCGGCGTCGTAGATCACGCGGCCCCCCGCGGCCAGTGCGGCCTGGATGCGGTGCTCGGTCTCGTCGTGCGGGACCACCACGTCGAAGTGGATGCGGTTGCGCTGCGGCCGCGGCTCGTCCATCTGCTGGAACCAGATGGCCGGGCCCTGCCCGACCGGATCGACCAGGCCCGCGCCGGGCTCGGTGCCGTCGGCGCCGGGCTCGTTGCCGTAGCCCATCACGGCCTGCCAGAACGGGCGGATCGCGGCGATGTCGAGGGCGTCGATGGCGATCTCGAGCATCTGGACCGAACGTGGGCTGCCCGGGCCCAGTTCGGGCTCGGTGACCAGGCCCAGGTCGTCGACGGCGGCGGAGATCTGCTGGGCCGCGGCGATCTCACGCGGCCCGACCCGGCCGTCGGCCCGGGACTGCAAGGTCAGCACCACCCGGTCCGGCCGCAGGTCCAGGGACAGGCTGCCGTCGGCGTCACCGGCCGCGCCGGTGACGACCCGGGCCACGTCGGCCGCC
>DATDIH010000288.1:0-12874 GCA_036521155.1 Streptosporangiaceae bacterium | reverse complement strand
TGGACCCGGCCCGACCCGGCCGGCTTCGGGCCGCGGGTCGACGTGGCCGACGACCGCGGCTTCGACGCCGCCATCGCCCAGCTGAGCGAGTACTTCGCGGGTGCGCGCCGGGAGTTCGACCTGCCGCTGACCCCGCACGGCAGCCCGGCCGCGCAGCGGGTGTGGAAGCTGCTGGCCGAGATCCCCTACGGCCAGACCACCAGCTACGGCACGCTGGCCCGGGAGATCGGCGGCACCATCAACGCGCGGGCCGTCGGCGGGTTCGTCGGCCGCAACCCGCTGTCGATCTTCATCCCCTGCCACCGCGTGGTCGGGTCCACCGGCCAGCTCACCGGCTACGCGGGCGGCCTGGACCGCAAGCAGCACCTGCTGGAGCTGGAAGGGGCGCTGGCCCCCGGGCTCACCGCGGTCACTCAGGCCCGCTGAACACGGTCAGCACCGAGCCGTCCGGGTCGCCGACCGGGGCTAAACCCGGGGGCTGACCTCACGAACGGGCCCGGCGGGGCGTTTACCTGGTGAGAGCAGAGACGACCAGAGCGAGGTGCCAGAGATGTCGACCGTTTCCCCGTCCACCCGGCACACGATCGTGGACTCGGCGATCGGGCCGCTGACCGTGGTCCGCGACGAGGACGGGATCACCGGGGTGTACTTCCGCCACCACTGGACCCGCCCGGACCCGGCCACGTTCGGGCCGCGGGTCGAGGCGGCCGAAGACCGCGGGTTCGACGCGGTGATCAGCCAGCTGGGTGAGTACCTGGCCGGTGAGCGCCGGGAGTTCGACCTGCCGCTGACCCCGCACGGCGACCCGGCCGCGCAGCGGGTGTGGAAGCTGCTGGCCGAGATCCCCTACGGACAGACCACCACCTACGGCGCGCTGGCCCGCCAGGGCGGCGGGGACGTCACCGCCAAGGAGATCGGCGGGTTCGTCGGGGCCAACCCGCTGTCCATCCTCATCCCCTGCCACCGAGTGGTCGGGGCCGCCGGCCAGCTCACCGGCTACGCGGGCGGCCTCAAGCGCAAGCAGCACCTGCTCGAGCTGGAGGGGGCCGTCCCGGCCGGCCTGTTCTGAGCGCCGGCCGGCGGTGGGGCCGGCCGATGGTGGGCCGGTCCTACTGGTCGCGGGCGGCGGTCCGGTTGGCGATCTCGGTCCTGATCGTCTCCTGCAGTCCGTCCGCGGTGAAGCCGAGGCCGCGCAGGATCCGCGCGGCCCGGCTTTCCCCGACGCGCATCAGGCCCAGCAGCGAGTGTTCGGTGCCGACAAAGTCGTGGCCGAGGTCGGCCGCGGCCCGGATGGCCTGCTCGATGGCCTCCTTGCTCGCGGCCTCGAACGCGATGTGACCTCGCGGCGCCTTCTTCCCGGCCGGCCGCATCGCGGCCTCGATCGCCTCGTGGACGCGCGGCTCCGACCCGGTGCTGGCCACCAGCACCTCATAGGCCAGGCCCCGCGGCTCACCGAGCAGGCCGAGCAGCATGTGCTCGGTGCCGATGAAGTCGTGCTTGTGGGTCCGGGCCGCCTCCTGGGCCAGCACGAGGCTGTGCCGGTTCAGGTCAGTGAATCGCTCGAACGCGGCCGGTGAGTGGCGCTGCTGGGCGGCCTGCTTGGACACCCCGATGGCGTCGCCGATCTCGCTCCACGACGCCCCGGCCTGCTTGGCCTTGCCCACGTAGTGACCGACGAACTGGTCACCGAGGTCGGACAGGGTGCGGGCTCGTAGCTGCGCTTCCGTGATGCGGGCCAGGTCGGTGGCTTCGGGGAGGTCCGCGTCGAGACGTTCGATCAGGTCGGTGAGGCTGATGTTGAGTGGGCTCATGCGTCAACCGTAGATTGACGCACTGGCTATCGTCAACCTGTAATTGACGGACGGTGCGGCGGCACCATGCGCGCTGACCCCCCGGGACTGTCACTGGTCCTGGCCCCGGGGGCTATCGCTGGCCCGGGTGCGCGGCGAGGATGTGATCATGCCGTGGTTTCCGGACTTCGTCAGCGCCGTGGAACTGGCCCGCCAACAGACGCGGGACCAGGGCCAGGCCGATCCGATCGGGCAGTACCTCACCGCGCTCAGCGACGGTGACGCCCACGTGCTGGAGACCGCGTGGCCCGGCCACCTGGTGGTCTACGACCCCCGGGCCGGTGAGATCAGCGGGCACCGCCAGCTGCGGCACTTCATCCGGGGCAACCAGGCCTGGATGGCCGAGCACCACGCGCGGACCGAGACCGTGGCCGCCACCCACAGCGGCGACCGGGCCGTGCTCGAACTGCTGGGCCACCTCATCGTGGACGGGCAGCCGGTGGCCTGGCCGGTGGCGGTGGTGGCCGAATCCCACGACGACCAGTCGGTGGTGTTCCGTACCTACTGCAGTCAGTGGCCGGTGGACGGCCGCCGCCACCTGCGGCCGCCGGTGCTGCCGGCCGGATCGGGCCGCCCCGGGGACGTGGTGGGACGCTACTGGCAGGCGCTCGAGGCCGGCGATGCGGACGCGATCGTGGCCGACTTCGACCCCGACGGGTACTACCGCGAACCGATCGGGCCCCACACCACCCACCGCGGCCCGGCCGAGCTGCGCTCGTACTTCACCCGGGCCTTCAGCGCCGGGGGCGGGATCAGCCTGCAGGACTGCCTGGTCACCGACGACGGGACCCGGTGCGCGGTGGAGTACAACTGCGTCCGCTGGGGCGACCGTGACCTGCCGCCCCAGGCCGGGCTGGGGGTGTGGGAACGCGGCCCGGACGGCCGGCTGGCCGCGGTCCGGGTCTACGACGACGTGGAGCCGCCCGGCGCTGCTCGGGGCGGGTGAGCAGGTAGGCCGCGGCCAGGGTGACGACGGCGGCCAGCGCGGCCAGCAACGGCCGGTAGCCGGTGACGCCGATCAGGGCGGCGCCGGCCGCGATGGAGATGGTCTGCGGGGTGGTGACCAGCGTGTCGGCCGCGGCGTAGACCCGGCCCTGCAGGTCCGGCGGGGTCAGCCGCTGCAGCAAGGTGGTGAAGCCGACCACCAGCCAGGGGACGCTGACCCCGAACAGGATGACGCCGGCCACCACCGACGGCAGGAACGGCGGCATCTCCAGCAGGGCCGCGGCCGCCGCCACCAGCATGCCCAGCCCGACCAGCCGGCCTTCGCCGATCCGCCGGATCAGCGGCGCCGCGGTCGGCCCGCCGACGACCGCGCCGACGCCCTGAATGGCGATCAGCACGCCGACGAAGGCGGGCGGCCGGTGCAGCCCGTCGCCGGCGACCGCGTAGATGACGGTCTCGGTGAAGCCGAACACGGTCAGCGCGCAGGCCGCCGCGATGACCAGGTGCCGCAGGGCCGGGGTCCGGACCACGTGCCGCAGGCCCGCGGTCAGTTCGGTCCGCCAGTGTGACCGGCGCGGCTGCGGCGCGGGTTCCCGGACCCGCAGCATCAGCAGCGAGACGACCGGGACGGCGAAGGTGGCGGCGTCCAGGATCGCCACCACGTGCCCGCCACCCAGCACGAACAGCCCCGCCCCGGTCAGCGGCCCGGCCAGGCGCAGCGACTCCTGCACCGTGCGCAGCGCGCCGTTGGCGTCGGCCAGCAGGTCGGCAGGCAGCACGATGGTGAGCAGGGCCGACTGGGCCGCGGCCAGCACCGAGTAGGACAGCCCGTACCAGGTCATCACCAGGTAGACCAGCCACACCTGGCCCCGGCCGTGCACCAGCAGCAAGAGCAGCACGGCCGCCCCGGTCAGGGCGTTGACCGCGATCAGCAGCGGGCGGCGGCGGACCCGGTCCACCAGCAACCCGGTCAGCGGGGTCAGCAGCACCGGCACGTTGGCGAAGAAGAACACCAGGCCCGCGGCGGCGTTGCTGCCGGTCAGGGTCTTGACCCAGATGCCCATGGCCAGCCACAGCGCGGTGTCGCCGAACAGCGAGAAGACCTGCCCGGTCAGGTAGACCCGGGCGTCCCGCACGGCCAGCAGCCGGCGCATCGCCTACTCCCCCGGCTCCCCGGGGGGTTCCGGCTCCGGGGGCCGGATCGGGTAGGCGAACAGCAGCAACTCCACTGGCAGCGAGCCGGCGGGCCGCCGGGACGGGTCGGTGATCCGGTCCCGGTACTGCAGCAGCAGCGCGGTGATCTGCTCGTCCAGGGCGTGCAGTTCCTCGGGCGAGACGTGCAGCACGAACTCGCTGCCCCCGGTCACCTCCTGCCACCGTCGAGGGTAGCTGGACCGGGTGTCGTAAAAGGCCTGCAACCGGGTGAAGTACCGCTCGCGCAGCATCCGGTCCAGGGCCCGGGCGGCCAGCGTGGTCTCGGCATCCTCGTGCAGGTCGCTGAACCGCATCCCGGCGTTGGTCAGCCGCCAGGGCCGGTTCCGGCCCGGCCCCCTGGCCGCCTCTTCGACGAACCCGTACTTGGCCAGCTGCCGGAAGTGGAACGAACACGTGTTGGGCGGCTCCCCGATCCGCTCACCGGCCTGGGTCGCGGTGAGCGGGCCTTCGGCCACCAGCAGTTCCAGCAGCGCTTGCCGGACCGGGTGGGTGATGGCCCGCATGGTGCGCGGATCGGTCAGCTCCCGTGGCCCGGCCGCTTCGTTCTCGCAATACATCTTGCGACAGTACCATTGCGACAGATTTCTTGCCATCCCAGTGGCTCATCCCGCCCGGCCCGGCTGGTGGCCGGAGTTCTGCATCCCCGCAACGTGGCGCGGCAGAATCTTTCCAGCCGGAACGATGCCGGGCCGGATGCCCTGGGTCACGTCGCGAGGCTCGATAAATGGGAGGAGACATGGCCGACAGCAGCGCATGGTTTGCCCTCGCCGGAGCTCTCGGCGGCGTGACCCTGACCGGTGCACTAGGGCTCATCACCGCGAGTCTCAATCACCGATGGGACGAGCGAGCCCGTACCGAGCAGCAGGTTCAGGCTGCCCAGGAGCAGCGCCGCAAGGTAAGCCACGATTACCTGGTGGCCGCGAATTCGTACTGGCTAACGGTCGAACAGCTCTACGTCCGGGCAATCAGGGGGGAGGAGTTCGATCGGGTCGAGTACATGAAGCCAGCCATTTCCGTCCTGCAAGACACGTACAACTACCTGACCATCACCTGCGGCCAGGCAGTGCGAGAGCGGGCGCATGCCCACAACCAGGCGCTCTACTCCGCGCGAAATGCGGCCGCAGCGGCTGATGAGGGTAAGTGGGCCGAGCTATACCCGCAGACCCTGGACGAACGCAAAGTCCTGCGCGAAGCCATCAGAGCCGAGCTGGGAGTGAAGGACTGACGCGGGTCAGCCGCGGGCGGCGACGGCGGCGTCCCAGAACTGTTCGAGGGGCGGGTAGAGAAGCTCGTGGTCGCGGGGCAGCGACGCCTTGACCTCGCGGGTCCGGTCGTCGGCGAGGACCTCGACCTGGCCGGCTTCGACGGCGTCGAAGGTCTGCTGGGCCACCGACTCGGGGCTGACCTTGGGTCCGGTGGCCAGGGCGGCCATGTCGGTGTCGATGAAGGAGGCGTGCACCGCGACGACCAGGGTGCCCTGGTGGTGGAGTTCGGTGCGGACGCCGTTGGTCAGGGCCAGGGCGGCCGACTTGGACGCCGAGTAGGAGGCTTCGAACGGGTTGGTGTAGAAGCTGCTGACCGAGAGCATGTTGACCAGGGCGCCGCCGCCGTTGGCCCCCAGGATCGGCGCGAACGCCCGGCACATGCTGAGCGTGCCGAAGTAGTTGGTGTCCATCTCCAGGTGGGCGGCATCCTCGGTGGGCGCCTCCAGGAACGTGCTGGCCTTCATCACCCCGGCGTTGTTGACCAGCAGGGTGACGTCGGGGCAGTGCCGGGCGGCCGCGGCCACCTGGGCCGGGTCGGTGATGTCCAGGCCGACCGGGGTGACCCCCGGCTCGGTGACGGCCTCGGGGTGGCGGGCGCCCCCGTAGACCGTGGCCGCGCCGCGGCGGACCAGTTCCCGGGCGAACGCCTGGCCGAGCCCCCGGTTGGCCCCGGTGACCAGGGCCACCGATCCTTCGATCTGCACGATTCTCTCCTCCAGGTGAGCACGCTGCCGCTAAAGATCATGCCGTCGTTACCGATCAAGAGGCCAGCCCTGGGACGGCAGCCCGGCCCAGCGGTTACGCGGCGGCGCCGAGCAGGGCCAGGGCCAGGGCCTGCCCGGCTTCGGCCTGGCTGAGCAGCGGGAGCCGCTGGCCTAAGCTGCGCCGTCGTCCTGCTCGGCGGCGCGGGCGATCCGGGTCAGGCGGGCCAGGGCCGGGCGGTCCAGGACCCCGCGCATGTCGTTCAGGGCGACGATCAGTTCTTCCAGTCCGTCCAGGGGCACGTCCCGGTCCCGGTTCAGCAGCAGGCCGCGGTACTCCTCGGCCGGCACGACCTGGCCCGGCAGCTCGATCGGCGCGTCGCCGGCCCGGAACAGGGCCGGCACCGACGTGTCCAGGACCAGGGCCAGCGCGGTGAGCTCGGCCGCGGTGAACGCGCGCTGGCCGCGCTCGGCCTGGTGGACCGCTTGCCTGCTCCAGGGCTTGCCCAGGTAGCGGCCGAGCGCCTCCCCCAGGTCGGCCAGGGACAGCTGCCGCTGCGCCCGCAACCGCGCGACCTGCCGGCCGACGGCCTCTTCCACCCGCATCCGGTCCCCCAGGTCAGCCCCGACGGTGACAACTTCGTATCTGGATTGAAAGTCCTGCCACCAACCTTTAATGTAATTATAGAACTTTACGTGTCAATGCAAGGAACAACATCAGGCGGGAGCCCAGATGATCGAATTCCGGCTGGACGTGGAGAGTCGTGGCGACGGCCGCGCGGTGCTCCGGGTCGCCGGGGAGGTCGACGTCTACACCGCGCCCCAGATCCGGGAGCAGATCCAGGACCTGGCCGCCAAGGGCACCGTGCACCTCATCGCCGACCTCAGCCAGGTCGAGTTCATCGACTCCAGCGGGCTGGGGGCGCTGATCGGCGGCCTGCGGCGGGTCCGCGAGGACGACGGCTCGCTGGTCCTGGTGATCAGCACCCGGCGCATCCTGCGGGTCTTCCAGCTGACCGGCCTGACCAAGGCCCTGGCCATCTACGAAACCGAAGCCGACGCGCTCAGCGGCGGCCCACGGACGGGCTGAGCCGGACCAGCCGGGCCGGACCGGACTCGTCGAGTTCGGCCACCGCGTCCCGCGACTTCACGAAGTCCGAGAACGAACGGTAGCCCAGCGCCCGCTCGCTGAACGACGGGTCCATGCGCCGCATCTGGCTCTTCACCGCCGAGCTGTGCAGCCAGTCGGCGTCGTCCTTGTCCTGGCCGAGCCGCAGGGCGCGCTCCAGCAGGCTGGTGGCCACCTGCTGCGGATCTTCGGCGTCGGCCTCGTCCGCCTCGTCGCTGACGGCCGGCCGCCGGGACCGCCGCGAGCCCCGGGACCGGGTACCGCTGGCCTGCTCACCAGCCCCGGAAGTTCCGCTCGGGCCGGTTCCGGTTTCCGCGGCGACGGGCTCGTCGTCATCGTCGGCGCTGACGCCGGGCAGGGCGTCGTAGATGACCAGTTCGTCGCAGGCCGCGGCCAGGGCGCGGCTGGTCGACCCGGCCACGCCCACCCCGACCACGTAGCGGCCCAGCCGCTTGCAGCGCTGGGCCAGCGCGATGTAGTCCGAATCCCCGGCCACGATGACCACGTGGGTCAGGTCGGGCAGCCGGAACATGTCTTCCACCGCGTCCACGGCCAGCCGGATGTCGGCGCCGTTCTTGGCGTAGGCCGCGGCCGGGAACAGCTGAACCAGGTCCACCGCCCGGCTGACCAGCTGGCCGCGGTACTCGGCGTTGACCGGGGTCGACCAGTCGGCGTAGGCACGGGTCAGCACCAGCGTGCCGAACGACGAGGCGTAGTCGATCACCGCCCCGACGTCCACGGTGGCCCGGCGCAGCTTGGCCACGACCTCGGGATCGGCCGCCTTGCCGGCCTGGTCGAAGCCGCGCGCCTTGTCGCGCTGGAACTGGCCACGGCCGTGCACCTGGTCGTAGCGGGAGATCACGATGTTGTCGAAGTCGATGTAAACGGCGACACGCGTGACACCGATGCCTGGGTCGCTCATGAGGTCATCTTCTCGCGGATCACCCGGCGAGCGTGGCCAGCCCGGGGACGGGCCGGTTTCGGCCGCAGATCTTACGGTTCCAGCTGTGCATTTTTGGTTAGATTTCGGGTCTTGCCAACACATGCCAACATCTTTATGGTGAAGGCTACTAGAGAGTACCTACTCAGTCTTTCTGCAGTAACCCCCCAGATTCCAGGTGAAATGGCCTGCTGCTGACGCAGTCGGCCACCGGCCGCCTGGTTCAGCCGAAAGGAGGGCCCGTCCGCCCCTGGGAGGCGGAAGAGCGGTTCGGTCCGCTCCGGGTGCTTCAGTCGGCCACGGTTTCGGCCCCGAAACCGAACATTTCGCGATGAGACCAATCGGTTGGGTCGCGTGCGCCCGGAAACGGCCGAGCAAGCACCAGAGGTGAACATTTCTGGCTCGACCGAGAGGAACGTACGTTGCAGACTGACCACCGACGCGGCAGATCGATCAGGCTCCGCGCCCTGGCGATCGTCACACCGATCGCTGCCCTGGCCACAGGGCTGCTCACCACCACCCCGGTAACCGCCCTGGCCGCCACCTCGCCCGCCGCCACCACGGGGCCGGCCTCACACTTCCAGTACTCCTGCGGCGACAACTTCAGTTCGGGCGCGAAGCACTGCTTCGTCATCAAGAACACCGCCGCCCACCCCACCGCCAAGACCGTGCAGCCCAACGCCATCCCCAGCGGCAACGGCTACGGGCCGGCCCAGTTCCAGGCCGCCTACGGCCTGACCGCTGCGTCCGCCGCCGACGGCGCGGGCGAGACGGTCGCCGTGGTCGACGCCTACAACGACCCGACCGCGGCCAGCGACCTGGCCGCCTACCGGTCCGCGGCCGGACTGCCCGCGCTGACCTCGGGCCAGTTCACCGTGTACAACCAGAACGGCGCCACCTCACCGCTGCCGGCCACCCCGCCGACCAGCGACGACTGGACTCTGGAAGAGTCGCTCGACGTCGACATGGTCTCGGCCATCTGCCCGCTGTGCAAGATCGACCTGGTCGAGGCGACCAACGACTCCGGCAACGGCCTGTACGTGGCCGAGAACACCGCCGCTACCACGCTGGGTGCCAAGTACATCTCCAACAGCTGGGGCGGCAGCGAGACCTCGACCGACCTCACCTACGACTCCGAGTACTTCGGCCACGCGGGCGTCGTCTACACCGCCTCGGCCGGCGACAACTCCTACAACGCGGGCGTCATCTACCCGGCCACCTCACCCAACGTGGTCGGGGTCGGCGGCACCTCGCTGAGCACCGCCTCCAACGCTCGCGGCTGGACCGAGAAGGTCTGGTACACCAACAGCAACGAGGGCACCGGGTCCGGCTGCTCGTCCAACGAGCCGCAACCGTCCTGGCAGAGCGCGGTCTCGAACCTCGCGTCGGCCTGCTCCCATCGGGTCGACAACGACGTCGCCGCCGACGCTGACCCGGCCACCGGCGCCGCCGTCTACGACACCTCCAACGGCAACGGCGGCTGGAACGAGGTCGGCGGCACCAGCCAGTCGTCCCCGATGATCGCGGCCGTGTTCGCGCTCGCGGGCAACAACGGCAACGGCGGCAACAACGCGGCTGACTCCATCTACACCCACACCGGCAACCTGTACGAGGTCACGGCCAGCAACAACGGCTCCTGCAGCCCGTCCGTGCTGTGCACCGCCACCGGCGCCGCCAACACCTACAACGGCCCGACCGGCTGGGGTACCCCCAACGGCCTGACCGCGTTCCAGAGCACGACCGGTGGCGGCGGCGGTAACACCGTCACCGTCACCAACCCGGGCAGCCAGACCGGGACCGTCGGCACCGCGGCCAGCCTGCAGATCAGCGCGTCCGACTCGGCTTCGGGCCAGACGCTCACCTACAGCGCGAGCGGCCTGCCCGCCGGGCTCTCGATCAACTCCTCGACCGGGCTCATCTCCGGCACCCCGACCACGGCGGGCACCAGCAGCGTGACCGTGACCGCCACGGACGGCACCGGAGCCTCCGGCTCGGCTTCGTTCAGCTGGACGGTCAGCTCGTCCGGCGGCGGAGGCGGCGGCTGCACGGCGCAGCAGCTGCTCGGCAACCCGGGCTTCGAGACCGGCTCGATCTCGCCGTGGACGTCCACCTCCGGGGTGCTGAACAGCACCAGTTCGGGCGCTCCGGCTCAGGCCGGCCGGTACCTGGCCTGGCTGGACGGTTACGGCACGTCCTACACCGACACCCTGGCCCAGAAGGTGACCATCCCGGCCACCTGCGCCAGCGCCACGTTCACGTACTGGGTGGAGGTCAACTCGACCGCCAGCTCGTCCAGCAAGCCCCGCAACACCCTGGTCCTGCAGGTCCTGAACTCCTCGGGTTCGGTGCTGCAGACCATCCCGGTGGCCACCGGGGCCAACAGCGGCAGCAGCTACGTCCAGTACAGCAGCAACCTGGCCGCCTACATCGGCCAGACCATCACGCTCAAGTTCACCGGCACCGAGGTCAGTGGCGGGAACACGAGCTTCTTCGAGGACAGCAACGCCCTCAACGTCAAGTGACCTGAGCGTTCGGTGACGATCGTGAAGTGACCTGACGTGCCCCGGGTGGGGTGGCCGGACCTGGTCCGGTCACCCCACCGCCTTATGTCTGGAGTGGGCTCCGCGCGTGAGCGGGGTGGGCGGGTCCGTTCGGCCGGCCGGGGATGCACCGTCGTCGGCCCGAGCCGTGGTCAGATCGCGTTCCTGTTCGGCTTCCTGATCGTGGCGTTCGCAGTGGCGCTGGGCCGCGGCGTGACCGGCGCCCAGACCACGGGCGGCCGGGTGGCCGCCGCCGTGTTCTGCGCCGTGCTCATCGCCCTCCTGGTCACCGGCTGGATCAGAACCCGCTGGTAACCGCGTACCCGTGACCGGATGCCGGTTGGCCGTCCATCATGAGCCTTCCTCTGGGGCCAGACGCCGGGCCGCTCCGGGCGCGTCGGCGGCGGGCCAGGTCATGTCGCCCTCGGTGGTGCGCCACCACAGCACGCGCCCGTTGGTCCAGACGGTGACCGCGGGCAGCGACAGCACGCCGATCCGTTCGCAGGACCGCCCGATCAGGTCGCCGATGCCGCGCTGGGCGAGCTGACTGGCCAATGCGTCGAGCACCTCGGCGGGCCGCTGGCGCGGCGGCGCGGCTGGCAGCAGGTAAGCCGGTCTCATCGTGATCTCCAGGCACCGGGCGCGCGCCGACCCAGGGGCTCGGGGAAGGCGGCGCGCGCCCGGCGCGCTCATCGGGCTGCGCGGTGTCGCCGGCGTTCGACCAGGACCAGCGCGGCGCACAGCAGCACCGGCCGAGTCCATGCAGAGCGTCCCGGTGCCGTCGTGGGCGGTCCAGAGCCGCAGCTCGGTGCTGTAGTCGAGAGTCCAGGCGGGGAACGCCTCCCGGATCGCTGCCATCAGGAACGACTCATCCCCAGCCCACCCTTCGTCCGGGCTGCTGTCGTGACCGGCTGGGGTGGTCTTTCCCGCCCAGGAGGTAGTCGTACGCCCTGGCCACGTTGGGCCTGGAGGTGTCCGGCGCATCCGGTGCGGTGCCGTTGGCACCGGGTGGGGTGCTCTCGGGTGCCTTCATCAGTGATCACCAGCAGTCAGAACGCTATGCGGGGACTTGCGGGCGGTGGTGGAGGCGAAGGTGAGGGTGCGGGTCAGCGTGCCGTCCTCGGCTCGCAGCGGTTCCAGCAGCGCGAACGCCTGCTGGCGGGCGGCCGGGAGCCGGTCGCCGGGGATGTGCCGCCAGGCGGCTGCCCACGGTCCTTGCGAGCGGGCCGCGTCCCACCACTGGCCGGGGCTGCGGTAGGTCATGGTGACGTCATGCAGGACAGTGGCCGGGGTGTGGAACCCGGCCCCGGCCAGCGTGGCCTCCAGGTCCTCGGCCGAAGTGAACGGGGGGCGGCGCAGCAGGGCCGCGAACCCGGTCACCCCGCCGGGGAGGGCAGTGTCGAACGCGGCGATGACCGGTAGCCAGTGGGGGTCTTCGGCCAGGCTCCAGGAGACGGCGATCGTGCCGCCCGGGGTGAGCAGGGCATGCCAGCGCCCGGCCGCGTCGGCGGGCCGGGGCAGGAACTGGATCACGTTCCCGGCCAGGATCACGTCGAAGCTGCCGGCGGTCCAGCCGGGATAGGTGCCGGGATCCTCGGCGTCCCCGGCCTGGAACGACACGTTCGTGACGCCGGCGCGGCGGGCCCGGTCCTCGGCATGGGCCAGCATGCCGGGGGCCAGGTCGATGCCGGTTACGTGCCCGTCCGGCCCGGCCGCCTGGGCGGCCGGGATGGTGACCGCGCCTTTGCCGCAGCCCACGTCCAGCACCCACGCCCCGGCCGGGATCTTTGCGTGGTCCACCAGGTGCTGGCCCATGGTGGTGAAGAACTCGGTGCCGGTGCTGTCGTAACCGTCCGCCGCGTCGGCGAATCCCTCGCTGACCTGCTGCCCGCCCGCCGGCGTGTGCGAGGTCATGAGCCGATCAGCTCCTTGACCACGGCTGCGGTGCTGGCGGACTTGGGCAGCAGCCCGTTGGTTTGCATCAGGTTCGCGACCCGGGTGAGTGCGACGGGGTTGACCGTCAGCGGGAAGGTGCCCAGGGCCATCACGGCGGCGGTGGTCTTGCTGATGTGCAGCGCGGGGATCAGCGCCTTGGCCACGGCCGCCCGGTCGGTGCCCGCCACCTCCTGCCCGTGTTCGAGGGCGGCGGTGAACGCGGCGGCGGTGCGCGGGTACTTCTTCGCCCAGGCGGCGGTGGTGACGTACCCGGAGATCGGGATGGTGTGGGTCGGGCCGGTGTCCACGTCGAACAGCGGGGTCGCCCCGTCGTTGTCTTCGGCGGCCGACAGG
>DATDIH010000287.1:0-3336 GCA_036521155.1 Streptosporangiaceae bacterium | reverse complement strand
TGGCGGCGGCGCGGAGGGCGGCGGCCAGCTGTTCTGGGCGGGCGGGGCGATCGACGGGCTGCTCGGCGCGGGAGATGACTTCGCCGTAGGGGCTGATGCACTCGGCGATGATGCCTTCGGGGGCGATGCTCACCGCCAGGGCCAGGCCCACGCCTTCGGCGAGTGAATAGTAGGAGCCGACCCGGCCGCGGCCCCGGCCGCCGGGGGTGCGCTGGCCGGTGTCGGCCACCAGCCCGGCCGCGACCAGGCGGCGCACGCTCTCGCCGGCGGTGGGCTTGGAGATGCCGGTCGCGGCGGCCAGCTCGGCCCGGGTCAGCCGCCCTTCGCGCATCAGCGCCCGCAGCACGTGCTCGTCGGTCAGCGCGCGCAGCAGCTCCAGCGATGGTTTGGCCGGGGTCACGCCTCCAATTCTAGACAGGGGTCTTGACTAGAAACTCAGCGGAACCTACCTTCGATATAAATAAAGAGTCCTTTCTAGAAGGTGGATTGGTGATCGGGTCCGGCCGGGAAGGCGGGGCTGGTGAGCGAGTCCTGCCCGGAGGAGCCAGCATGACCGAACGGCCACACGGCAGAGGTGGTGAGCAAGCCCTGTCTGCAGGAGCCAGCATGACCGAACTGCCGCACTGGGACCAGACCCCAGCGGATCTGCCCACCGCGATCAAGGAGATCAAGGTCGCCCTGCGGGACCGGATCGCGGCCTCGGGCCGCACGGTGGAGGAGGTCGTGGCCGCTCTGGAAGGCCGGCTGGCCGCCGAGGTGGCCGAGATCGAGGCGGCCCGGGACCGGGGCGAGCCGGTCTGGCCGGTCATCGACTACGCCGACATCGCGGCGGGCGCGGTGGGCCCCGAAACCCGCGACCTGCTGCACCGGCGGGGCTGTGTGGTGGTGCGCGGGCAGTTCGGCCACGACCGCGCCCGGGGCTGGGACCGCGAACTGGTCGGCTACGTCGATCGCAACGGCTTCTTTGACCAGTACCGGGGCCCCGGCGATGACTTCTTCGCCAGCGTCGGATCCAAGCCCGAGATCTACCCCGTCTACTGGTCGCGGCCGCAGATGGAGGCCCGGCAGAGCGACGAGATGGCCCGGGTCCAGGCCTTCCTCAACGGGCTGTGGCGGCACGAGTCGGACGGCGTGCAGTGGTTCGACCCCGGCCGGGACTCGCTGTACCCGGACCGCATCCGGCGGCGGCCGCCGGGCACCAGCTCCGCGGGCCTGGGCAGCCACCTGGACCCGGGCACGCTCGACCTGTGGATGACCCGGGAGTACCAGCAGGCGTTCCGGCATCTGTTCGACGGCACGGCCGAGCAGTACGACCCGTGGGACGCGGCCCACCGGACCACCGGACCGCAGTACCCGGGGACGACCATGTGCTCGGTGTTCCGGACGTTCCAGGGGTGGACCGCCCTGTCGGACATGGACCACGACCAGGGGGTGCTGCACACGGTCCCGATCCCCGGGGCCATGGCCTACCTGATGCTGCGGCCACTGCTGCCGGACGTGCCCGAGGACGACATGTGCGGCGTCACCGTCAACCGGACGTTCCCGGTCACCGAGCAGTGGCACCCGCTGCTGCGCCGGGCGCTCACCGGCATCCCCGACGTCCGGGCGGGCGACACGGTGTGGTGGCACTGCGACCTGATCCACAGCGTCGCCCCGGTCGAGAACCAGCAGGGCTGGGGCAACGTGATGTACATCCCGGCCGCCCCGTGGTGCCCGCGCAACGAGCGCTACGCGGCCTCGGTCCGGACCGCGTTCGCCACCGGGTCCAGCCCGGACGACTTCCCGGCCGAGCACTACGAGCGGGACTGGGCCGGACGCTTCGGCGCCGACGACCTGAACGAGACCGGGCGGCGGGGGCTGGGCCTGAGCTGACCGGGCTTGCGTACGCTGGGACCGTGAGCGATCCCGATCCCGCACTGGTGGAGTTCGCGACCAAGGTGTTCAACCTGGTCCGGGCCGGGGACACCGCGGCCGTCGCCGCGTACGTGGACGCGGGCGTGCCGGTCAACTTGACCAACGACAGCGGCGACAGCCTGCTCATGCTGGCCGCCTACCACGGTCACCCGGACACCGTGCGCGCCCTGCTGGAACGGGGCGCCGACCCCGGCCGCGCCAACGACCGCGACCAGACCCCGCTGGCCGGCGCGGTGTTCAAGAAGGAGCCGGAGATCGTCCGGGCCCTGCTGGACGCGGGCGCCGACCCGGCCGCGGGCCACCCCAGCGCCACCGAGACCGCCACCATGTTCGGCAACCAGGACTTCCTGGCCTGGTTCGCCGAGCGTGACGCCGACGGCTGACATTAGAGCCATGGATGACTTGCTGGGATCGGGACGGGTCGGGTTCGGCTGCGGCGGGCACCTCACGAACCCGGCCGCCTGAGCGTCTACCGGGTGAAGAATCATCAGCGACCAGCGGAGGTGCCCAGCATGCTTGCCGTTTCCCCATCCACCCGGCACGCGGTGATCGACTCCCCGATCGGGCCGTTGACCATCGTCCGTGACGACGAGGGGATCACCGGGCTGTACTACCCGGGGCACTGGACCCGGCCCGACCCGGCCGGCTTTGGACCGCGGGTCGACGCGGCCGAGGACCGTGGGCGCGGCGGTATTGACCAAGCTGCCGCCCAGCTGAGCGAGTACTTCGCGGGTGCGCGCCGGGAGTTCGACCTGCCGCTGACCCCGCACGGCAGCCCGGCCGCGCACCGGGTGTGGAAGCTGCTGGCCGAGATCCCCTACGGCCAGACCACCACCTACGGCACGCTGGCCCGGGAGATCGGCGGCACCATCAACGCGCGGGCCGTCGGCGGGTTCGTCGGCCGCAACCCGCTGTCGATCTTCATCCCCTGCCACCGCGTGGTCGGGGCCACCGGCCAGCTCACCGGCTACGCGGGCGGCCTGGACCGCAAGCAGCACCTGCTGGAGCTGGAAGGGGTATTGGCCCCCGGGCTCACTGCGGTCACTCAGGCCCGCTGAACACGGTCAGCACCGAGCCGTCCGGGTCGCCGACCGGGGCTAAACCCGGGGGCCGACCTCACGAACGGGCCCGGCCGGGCGTTTACCTGGTGAGAGCAGAGACGACCAGAGCGAGGTGCCAGAGATGTCGACCGTTTCCCCGTCCACCCGGAACACGGTCATGGACTCGGCGATCGGGCCGCTGACCGTGGTCCGCGACGAGGACGGGATCACCGGGGTGTACTTCCGCCACCACTGGACCCGCCCGGACCCGGCCACGTTCGGGCCGCGGGTCGAGGCGGCCGAGGACCGTGGGTTCGAGGCGGTGATCAGCCAGCTGGGTGAGTACCTGGCCGGTGAGCGCCGGGAGTTCGACCTGCCACTG
>DATDIH010000286.1:0-11832 GCA_036521155.1 Streptosporangiaceae bacterium | reverse complement strand
CCGGGTTCAGCGCCATGGCCATGGCGATCATCGCCCGCTGCCGCATACCGCCGGAGAACTGGTGCGGATAGTCGTCGACGCGACGGTCCGGCTGGGGGATGCCGACCAGCCGGAGCAGGTCGACGGCCCGCTTGCGAGCCTGGGCCTTGGAGACGTGCTTGTCGTGCTGGCGGATCATCTCACCGATCTGCCAGCCCACTTTGTAGTAGGGGTGCAGGCTGGACAGCGGGTCCTGGAAGATCATGCCGACCTTGGCCCCGCGCACCTGCTGGAGGTCTTGACCGCTCATGGTGAGCAGGTCCCGGCCCTCGAACAGCGCGGTGCCGCTGACCCGGGCGCCGCGGACGAGGCCCATGATGGTCTGAGTCGACACGCTCTTGCCTGAGCCCGACTCGCCGACAATGCCGAGGGTCTTCCCGGCGTCCACGTCGAACGAGAGGCCGCGGACGGCCTGCACGATGCCGTCCGGCGTGCGAAATGCGACACGGAGGTCGTTGACCTCGAGGAGCGCCACGCGCTACCTACCTATCTCTCACAAGGACACTGCAGTTCCACAGCGCCGAGGTGTTGTTTTTCTTGCTGATGAATGTAACCCCAGCAAGTTTTCCACCGATACCCCGTACCGCGGTGACCGGGCCGGATCCGGTCAGGGTGGGCACCCAGGGGTTACCCGCGTGCCCACCCTGATCCGGGACTTACCGGTTAGCTACCAGGCGTGCTCAGCCAAACGTTGACTGGGTCGAACTGCTGGATAGCCGTGATGTACACCGCGTTGTGGACGTAGCTGGCGTGATAGTTGGGCTGAAGTTCGTCGGTGATCGGGTAGATCGGCGCGTCCTTCATCACCTCCTGGTCCGCCTGGACCCACAGCTGGTCCGCCGCGCTGGTGCTGGCCGTGGTCCTGGCCTTGTTGATCAGCGTGTTGACGCTCGGGTTGTTGTAGAACCCGAAGTTGCTCCCCACCGGCGGGTAGGCGGGCGCGCCGGAGAACAGCGGGCCGAAGAACGACAGCGCGCCCTGGTTGTACCAGTCCGGCGCCCAGCCGGCCACCGACAGGTCCCAGACGCCCCGCTTGGCCACGCTCGGGACCTCCAGGTACTTCGTGTAGAAGTCCGCGGAGGGCGAGCTGAGCAGCTTGACCTTGACGCCGATCTTCTGCAGGTCGGACTGGGACGCCTGAGCGATCGCCGTCGACACGGTCGAGTCCGGCCGGTACAGCATGGTCAGGCTCATGTTCTTGACACCCGCCTGGGACAGCAGCTGCTTGGCCTTGGTCGGGTTGTACGGGTACGGGTTGTACCCGCTCGGCACGCTGGCCGAGCCGGCCAGGCCATCCGGGAGGATGTGGGTGAGCGGCGGGTTGATCACCGGGTTGATGACCTGGGTCAGGTGCGCCCGGCTGATCCCGTAGCTCAGGGCCTGCCGGACCTTGACGTTGGCCAGCGCCTTGCTGTTGTTCGGCGAAACCGTGTTGAACACGATGTACGGGTTCGACGACTCCGTGGTGCCGAGGTTGAAGTTGTGGTTCAGCCCCGACTGCATCTGCTTGACCAGGCCGGCCACCGACTGGTTGGGCGGGAAGGCGTCGAACTCCATCGAGGCGTTGGCCGAGTTGGTCTGCAGCTGCTGCTGGACACTGGCCTGGTTGCCGGTCTCGCTGACCACGATCTTGTTGACGTAGGCCTTGCGCAGCGGATCGCTGCTGGCCTTCCAGGCCGGGTTGCGGACGAAGGTGATCTGCCGCGCCGGGGTGTAGCTCGCGATGGCGTACGGGCCGTCGGCGATCACGTGCTGCTGCGCCTGGGCGCTGGCGGGCACGTAGTTCAGCGACTCGACCGGCGCGGGGGCGAAGGCGTCCATCGACAGCATGCCGGAGAAGTACGTGGCCGGGTGGACCAGCGTGTACGAGATCTGCTGGCCGTTGACCTTGATGCCGGAGATCGAGTGGCTGTTGATGTAGCCCTTGATCGCGGCGGTGGTCTGGCCGGCCTTGGCGAAGCCGTCACAGAACGACTGGTAACCCACGATCAGCGACTCGAAGTCGGGCAGGCCACCGAACGGCTGGACCGGGTTGCAGGAACGCTCGATACCGCGCAGGGCGTCGGCCGCGGTCACCTGACGGGCCGGGGAGGTGTCCCACATGGCGCCGTTGCGAATGGTGATCGTGTAGGTCTTGCCGCCGTTGCTGATGACCGGCGCGGCGGTGGCCAGGTCGGGCGCGGTGGTCGTGGTCTTGCCCGGGGTGGCCGGGTAGTCGTACAGGTAGCGCTGATACATCCGCTGCGCCAGCTGGCCGATCGAGTAGTAGCTGATGTTGTAGTCCATGTAGTCGACGTCGCCCTGTCCAAGCATGTACAGGGTGCCGCCCGACTTCGGGCTGCCAGAGCCCGGGTTAAGACCCTGAACGCCTGAGCTCAGGGAAGTCGAACCGCCCGTCTTACCGCCGGAACCGCCGCCGGATGACGACGAGCTGCCGCCACAAGCAGCGACTACCGCTGCGAGGGCTACGACGCCGACGCCGGAAGCAAACGCTTGAAAGCGTTTCCGCATCGACTTTCTCCTCTCACTAATTACGTGCCGCCCCGATGAGATTGTCCGCGGGGCGCGATGACCGGAAGCCGATCAGCCTCCGGGCGTGACGGCACGCCAGCCTCGGCAGGCCGTCGGATTATGGTAGAAGCGCGCCGTATGGGATGTGAACAGCGACTATTACGGCGTGTCAAATCGTGACGCGACGGTAACCATACAGGGGCCCTAGCAGCGAATTTTCAGCGACCCTGTGTGTAACCGCTCAATATGGGGGCCACGGAATGGCAGGCCAGTCCTCGGGCGGGTACGGATGAGCCCGGTGCTTGAGCAGCTTGTCGACCCGGATCGTGGTGGCTTCGATCTCCCCCGGGCTGAGCCATTGGGACAGCTCCTCGCTCAGCTCACCGCTGTCCAAAAGTCCATGCAGCCGGCGGAGCGCCTCGACCGCCCGCCGGGGCAGGCTCTTGCCGCGCCACTGCCACAGCACGGTGCGCAGCTTGTAGTCCTCGGCAAAGCAGACGCCGTGGTCGCAGCCGTACAGATGGCCACCGCGCACGGGCAGCAGGTGCCCGATCTTGCGGTCGGCGTTGTTGACCACCGCGTCGAAGGTGGCCAGGTCACGCAGGCCCGGGTGGTCGCTGCGGCGGGCCAGCTCGATCAGGTCGGTCTGCGGGTCGACCTCGATCCACAGCTGGCACATGCCCGGCCCGAACGGCCCGTCGCGCATCACGGTCGGGGGGACCACGTTCCAGCCGGAGGCCCGGGAAATCACGTAGGCCGAGACCTCCCGGCCGGCCAGCGTGCCGATCGGGAAGTCCCACAGCGGCCGCTCCCCGCCGATCGGCTTGTAGACGCAGGCAGCTTCGTAGTCGCCGCTGCTCACCGCGCAGTACCAGGTCTCGTTGGAGGCCTCGACCAAACGGCCCAGCACCTCCAGGCTGCCCTGGGTCAGCAGGTCCCGCGCGGCCTGGTCGGCCTCGGGGGTGAGGGCTCCGTCTCCGCGGCCCGTACCACCGGGGCCACCGGGTTCTCCGGCCTGGTCCCGGCGGCGGCCGCCCGCACGCCGGCTCCCGCCGGATGGGCGGCGCCGGGGCGGGGACGCGAAGCCGTCAAGCATGGCTGACGCGGTGCCCATTCTGCCGGGGGCAGACGTGCCCGTCCGCGTTGAGCGGCAGCCCGCACAGTGGGCAGGGCGGCCGGCCGGCCGCCACTATGGCCAGCGCCCGCTGGGCGAACGCCCGGGCCGCCCCGGGGGTGATCCGGACCCGCAGGACGCCCGGCCCGTCCACCGGAACGTCTTCGGCCAGCGGCTCGACCGGTTCCTCGGTGGCCTCCTGAGCCTCGATCACGACCCGGTTGTCGTCGCTGTCCCAGGCCAGAGCGATGGCCCCGACGCGGAAGTCCTCCAGCACCGGCATGTCCAGCGGCCCGTCGTCCTGCAGACCGGCCGGGGCGGCCGCAGGTACTTCAGGCGATCCCCCGCTACGCCGCAGCACCTCGTCGAGCAGTTCGTCGAGCCGTTCGGCCAGCAGGCTGACCTGAAATTTCTCCAGAGAGACGCTGGTGATACGGCCCTGTGAGGCGGCCTGGAGGTAGAACGTCCTGTCCCCGGGCTGACCCACAGACCCGGCGATGAACCGCTCCGGCGGGTCGTACATATAGACCGGCATGCTTCTATCCTCGCGCCTGTTGGATGCGTTCGCGAACAGTTCCCGCCGTGCCCGCGCCGCCACCGACCACCGCGTCGCTCTCGTCCTCGCTGGCCTGGCCTTCTTCACCCGGCTCCGGTTCGCGTGGGATCAGGTCCTCGACCCCGCCGCCGGTGTCGTTCATCCGCAGCAGGAACGGCCGCAGTTGCGTGTACCGGATGACGGTCACCGAGCAGGGGTCGGCCTGGATGCGCTGGCTCAGGTCCAGGTGCAGCCCGAGGGCGTCAGCCACGATGGCCTTGATCACGTCGCCGTGGGAGCAGATCACGTAGGTGGCTTTGTCACCCAGCCGGGAGTTCCAGTCCCGCACCGCGGCCACCGCCCGGTGCTGCATGTCGGGCATGGCCTCGCCGCCGGCGCCGGGGAACCGGACCGCGCTCGGATGAGCCTGGACCACCTTCCACAGCGGGTCCTTGGCCAGCACCTTCAGTTCCTGGCCGGTCCAGTCGCCGTAGCGGCACTCACCGACGCGCTCGTCGGTCTGGACGGCGGGCCGATCCTGGCCTTCGCCGGCGAGGGCGGCCGCGGTCTGCTGGCAGCGCTCCAGCGGGCTGCTGACGATGGCGGCCAGCGGCAGCGCGGCCAGCCGGGCGGCGAGGGCCCCGGCCTGGGCCGTGCCCCGCTCGTCCAGGTCGATACCAGGGGTCCACCCGGACAGGGTGCGGCCGGTGGCCGCGGTCAGCCCGTGGCGGACCAGCAGAACGGTCGTCACCTGGTCGACTTTAGCTGTCGCGCACGCAGACGATGAACGTGGCCGAGCCGAACATCACGTGGTCACCGGCGTGCACCGGCATCGGCTGGCGGACCCGCCAGCCGTTGACCCGGGTCCCGTTGGTCGATCCGGCGTCGGCCAGCACCCAGCCGCCGTCCACCCGGTCCAGGCGGGCGTGCCAGCGGGACACGGTGGTGTGCTCGATAAGCAGGTCACAGCCGCCGTCGCGGCCGATGCTGAAGCTGGCCGGCGCACCGGGCCCGGTCGGCGGCAGGAAGAACGCGCGGGCCGGTTCGGCCGGGGCGGGCCCGGGGACGGCCGGCCGGGCCGGTGGCCGCAGCCGCCGAGCCCCTTCCTGCAGTGAGGCGCGCAGGGTGTCCCGCATGGCCCGCAGGCTCCGCGACGCTCCCTGCCGGGGCAGGTCGGTGAACAGGCCGTCGAGCTGACCCCGGTCCTTGGCCCCGAAAGCCTCGTCCATCCGGCGCAGGAACGTCTGCTGGGACAGACGGCCCTCGGCGTACCGATCGCCCAGCTCGCGGGCGGCTTCGTCCCGTTCGGCGTCGGACGCACGCAAGGACGCTTCCGGGTTGGTGGGCGTGTCCGCCTCGGAGGCCGCCATAACAGGAGTATCCGTGCCGTATCCGGCGACGGCAAGTGAACCGGCTCCGGCGCTGGCTCCGGTTGAGCGTCGGACCGTTGGGCTACGCTGGCCGGGATGTCCACCGTGAGCGACGAATCGGCGACCGAGCTGTTCGGCGAGTTCTGCGCCGCCGGGCTGTGGCCGGGAGTCGGCCGCACCATGGCGGAGAGGCTGCGGGCCGCCGGGATCACCAGCCCCAACGACGTGACGGCCGGGCGGCTCGAGCTGGTCGAGGGGATCGGGCCCAAGCGGGCGGCCCGGCTGGCCGCGTCGTTCACCCGCGCGCAGCCTGCCTACGAGACCGCCGGGCTGCTGACCAGCTGCCGGGTCCCGGCCCGGTTCGCCGGGCAGGCGGTGGCCCTGCTCGGCCCGCTGGCCGCCGAGCAGCTGCGCGACGACCCGTGGAAGCTGCTCACCTTGCCGCAGATCCGGCCGGAGCAGGCGGACTGGTTCGCCCGGCAGCTGCTGGCCGGTGAGGCCAGCCGCCAGGATCCCCGGCGCGGCCGGGCGCTGGTGGTGCACCTGCTGAACAAGGCCGCGCGGGACGGGCATACCGCGGCGCCCGCGGAAGCGGTGCTGACCGCGCTGGGCCGGTTCGGTATCGGCGACCCCAGCGGCGCGGTGGTGGCGGCCATCGACGACGGGTCGGTGCTGCCGTTTGCGGCGCGCCAGGCCGCTGAGTCCGAAGCGCCTGAAGCCGCGGAGTCCGAAGCGCCTGAAGCGCCTGAAGAGGCTGAAGAGGCTGACGGGGAAGACCCGGGCGAAGTCCTTGGAAAGGGCACCCTCCTCGCGCTGACCCAGTACGCGATCGCCGAGGACGCGGTGGCCGAAGGGCTGCAGCGGCTGACCGCCACCGCTGAGCCACTGCCCGGGTCCGGGGACCCGATGGACGCGGTGACCGACGCCGAACTGGACGAGAAACAGCACGCGGCCGTGGCCGCGGTGGCCGAGCACGGGGTGTCGGTGCTGACCGGCGGGCCGGGCACCGGCAAGAGCCGCACGGTAGCCGCGGTCGTCGCGCTGGCAGGCCAGCGCGGCCTGCGGGTGGCGCTGGCCGCGCCCACCGGCCGGGCCGCCAAGCGGCTGGAGGAACTGGCCGGTGCGTCCGCCACCACCTTGCACCGGCTGCTCGGGGCCCAGGGCCAGGGCATGGCCCGGCCTGGCGCCGACGGCCAGGGCGGCCCGGACAATTTGTTCAGCGACGGGACCGGGGCCCCGGCTGGCGCGGGCTTTCCGGGCGGCGAGGCCAGCACCGGGCGGGAGGGCACCTGGGTGTTCGCCCGGGGCGAGGACTGGCCGCTGGACGCCGAGCTGGTGGTGGTCGACGAGAGCTCGATGCTGGATGTGGAGCTGGCCGCGGCGCTGATCGAGGCGTGCGCCGACGGGACCCGGCTGCTGCTGGTGGGCGACCCCGCGCAGTTGCCGTCGATCGGGCCGGGCCGGGTACTGGCCGACATCATCGACTCCGGCGCGATACCGGTGACCGAGCTGACCACCTTGTACCGGCAGAAGGACGGCGGGACCATCGCCAAGCTGGCCACGGCGGTGCGCGGCGGCGACCTGCCCGCGGTCGACTCTCCCGAGCACGAAGTGGTGGTGGTCACCGCCCACGGCAGCGCCGAGGCCGCGCACCGGGCGACCCAGCTGGTCACCGACTCCATTCCCCGCGCGCTCAGCATCCCGGCCGAGGACGTCCAGGTCGTCACGCCGGTCCACAAGGGGCCGGCCGGGACGATCGAGCTGAACCGGGCGCTGAAGGCCAAGCTGAACCCGGGACCCGGCGCGCACCGGGGATTCGATCCCGGTGACCGGGTGGTGGCGGTGGCCAACCACGCCGACGAGGGCTTCGCCAACGGTGAGGTCGGCACCGTGGTGACCGGCGACAGCGACGGGCTCACGGTGTCGTTCAGCGGGGTCCCGGTCACGGTGCCGTCCCGGCTGCTGGCTGACCTGCGGCATGGCTGGGCCATCACCGTGCACCGGGCCCAGGGCAGTGAGTGGGGAGCCGTGGTCGCGGTGTTCCCGTCCGAGGCCGCCACCATGCTGTCCCGGCCGCTGGTCTACACCGCGCTCACCCGGGCCCAGCATCATCTGTCGGTGGTGCACGGAGCCGGCCCGGCGCTGGCCCGGGCGGTGCGCACGATCGGGGAACGCCCCCGCGAGACCCGCCTGGCCGCGCTGCTCAGCGAGGCCCTGGCCGACCTGGCCGGAGGCTGACCCGTGCCGGAGACCGGGGGCGGGGGCGGCACCGGAGGCAGGGGCGGCAAGAAGATCCTGGTCTGGGTCACCGATGAGACCTGGCGGGCCGCGGTCGACGCGGTAGCGGACCTGGCCCCCGAACCGTCGTCGGTCACGTTGCTGCACGTCACGCCCTCCGACCCGCCCGACGTGGCGCACGCCGCCTACCTGGGCCTGCTCGGACGCGGGCCGGCCGGCCGTGATCCGCGGGCCCGCATCACCGGCATCTCCGCGTCCTCAGCCGCCGAACTGCTCGACGCCGCGGCCGGGCGCCTGGGCCGCCCGTGTGAGCGGATCGCCCGTACGGGCCGGATCGAGCGTGAGGTGGTGGCCGCGGCCGAGGGCGCCGACCTGCTGATCATGGCCCGGGACGGGGACCGGTCCCGGCTGGGGCCGAAGAGCCTGGGCAAGGACTCCCGGTTCGCGCTCGACCACGCCCCCTGCCCGGTGCTGCTGGTCTGGCCGGAACCCGCGCCCACGGTCGAGACCATCCCGCCACCCCCGCCGCCCGGGACCCCGCCACCCCCGCCGCCACCTCCCCCGCACCCCCGGCATCGCCCGCCGCGTACTCCGCGATGACCAGCCAGGTCACGCTGGCCGGCGACCGTCTGGAGCTGACCGTCGAGATCGGCCCGGACCAGGTCCCGCGCCTGATCCGGCTGGCACCCCCGGACGCGGCGGATACCGGGCGGACGGGCGGCCCCGGCGAGCAGGCGTTGCCGCTGGCCGACGTGGTGCTGGCTGGTGAGGGCCGGGCCTGGTCGGGGTCCCGGTACTGCGAGTCGGCCACGGCGGCGCGGCTGCGGTACGCGGGCCACGTACACACCGACGGGGCGGACCACGGCCGGCCCTGGCGGCAGCTGCGGGTCGACCTGGCCGACCCGGACAGTGCCGACCCGGGCAGCGCTGGCCCGGACAGTGCTGACCCGGGCAGGGGGCTGCGGGCCGAGGTGTACTACCGGATGCCGGACGGCACCGGCACGGTCCGCTCGTGGGTGCGGCTGGTCAACGCGGGCCCGGCTCCGCTGACGGTGACGTCGGTGACGTCGTTCCTGTGCGGGGCCGCGGGCGACCCGGCCGGCCTGGACGTGTGGTGGGCCGGCAATGACTGGCTGGCCGAGGGGCGCTGGGCCGCCCGGGCCCTGCGCGACCTGCTGCCGGACCTCGGGCCGGCCCTGGGAACGGCCCAGCCGCGGGGGTGCTTCGGCCGGACCAGCGTGGGCACCTGGTCGTCCGGCCGGTACCTGCCCATGGGAGCACTGACGGAACGCTCCCCCAGCCGGGCCACCGGCCGGACCTGGCTGTGGCAGGTCGAGAACCAGGGCGGCTGGCACTGGCAGGTGGGCGAGCGGGACGGGACGACCTACCTGGCCGTGCTCGGCCCGACCGACACCGAACACCAGTGGCGGGTCACCCTGACCCCGGACCAGGCGTTCACCACTGTCCCGGCCGCCGTGGCCGTCAGCGACGCGGGCTTCGACGGTGCCCTGGCCGCGCTGACGTCCGGGCGCCGGGCCGCGCGCCGCCCGCATCCCGACCATCAACGCCTGCCCGTGATCTTCAACGATTACATGAACACGCTGATGGGGGACCCGAGCACCGGCCGGCTACGGCCCTTGATCCGGGCGGCAGGGGCCGTGGGCGCCGAATACTTCTGCATCGACGCGGGCTGGTACGCCGAAGCCGGTCAGCCGTGGTGGGACACGGTCGGCGAGTGGCAGCCCGCGATCAGCCGGTTCCCGGGCGGGCTGAGCGAGGTACTGGATGACATCAGGGGTCACGGCATGGTGCCCGGGCTGTGGCTGGAGCCCGAAGTCGTCGGGGTGCGCAGTCCGGTCGCGGACCGGCTTCCGCCTGAGGCGTTCTTTGCGCGGGACGGGCAGCGGCTGGCTGAGCACGGCCGGTACCACCTCGACCTGCGGCACCCGGCCGCGATCCAGCACCTGGACCGGGTGGTGGACCGGCTGGTGGGCGACCTCGGCGTCGGCTACCTCAAGCTGGACTACAACATCAACCCCGGCCCCGGCACCGACGTAGGCGGGGTCAGCCCCGGCACGGTCACCCCCGGCACGGTCAGCCCCGGCGCCGGGCTGCTCGGCCATAACCGGGCCCACCTGGCCTGGCTGGACGCGGTGCTGGACCGCCATCCCGGGCTGGTGCTGGAGAACTGCGCGTCGGGCGGGATGCGCTCCGACCACGCTCTGCTGGCCCGGCTCCAGCTCCAGTCCACCAGCGACCAGCGAGACCTGCTGCGGTACGCGGCCATCGCGGCGGCCGCACCGGCCGCCGTCCCGCCGGAGCAGGGTGCGGTCTGGGCCTACCCGCAGCCCGAATTCAGCGACGCCGAGATCGCCTTCACCCTGTGCAACGCGCTGCTGGGGCGGATCCACCTTTCCGGGCACCTGGACCGGATGAGCCCGCCGCAGCAGCAACTGGTGGCCGCGGCGATCGCGGTCTACCGCGAGATCCGGGCCGACCTGGCTCAGGCGGTCCCGCTGTGGCCGCTCGGGGCGCCCGGCTGGGACGATCCGTGGCTGGCCCTGGCCGTGCGGGCCGCGGCCGCCACCTACCTGGTGACCTGGCGCCGGCCGCCCGGCGGGACCGGCCAGATCGAGGTGCCCCTCCCCCACCTGCGCGGCCAGCCCTCATCAGCCGAGGTGCTCTATCCGGCCGAGGGCCAGCATCTCCCCAGCGGCGAGGTCAGCTGGGAGCCAGCTACCGCAACCGTGACGGTCGCCTTGCCCGAGACTCCGGCCGCCTGCCTGATCAGGCTGCGGGCTTAACCGCCGATGGCGTGCGCGCCGCCGTCGACGTGCACGATCTCGCCGCTGGTGGCCGGGAACCAGTCCGACAGCAGGGCCGCGCAGGCCCGCGCGGCCGGGCCCGGGTCGGTGATGTCCCAGCCCAGCGGGGCCCGGTCACCCCACAGGCCCTCGAACTTGTCGAACCCGGGGATGCTCTTGGCCGCCATCGTGCGCAGCGGGCCGGCCGACACCAGGTTGACCCGGATCTTCTCCGCGCCCAGGTCCCGGGCCAGATAGCGGGCGGTCGATTCCAGCCCGGCCTTGGCCACCCCCATCCAGTCGTAACCGGGCCAGGCGTGGCTGGCGTCGAAGTCCAGGCCGACGATGGACCCGCCATCCTTCATCAGCGGCCTGACCGCCATGGCCAGCGCCTTCAGCGAGTACGCGGACACGTGCACCGCGGTCGACACGTCAGCCCAGCTGGTGTTCAGGAAGTTGCCGCCCAGGGCGTCCTGCGGGGCGAACGCGATGGCGTGCAGCACACCGTCCAGCCCGCCCACGTGCTGGCCGACCCGGTCGGCCAGCGTGGCCAGGTGCTCCTCGTTGGCCACGTCCAGCTCGATGACCGGGGGTGGCTCAGGCAGCCGCTTGGCGATCCGCTCGACCAGGCTCATCCGCCCGAAACCGGTCAGTACCACGGTCGCGCCCTCGTCCTGGGCCACCTTGGCCACGTGGAACGCGATCGAGCTGTCGGTGAGGACGCCGGTGACCAGGATGCGCTTGCCCGCCAGGATTCCCATGCCGGTCAGTATCTCCTAAGTTCAGTGGCCCATGCCCAGGCCGCCGTCGACCGGGATGACCGCCCCGGTGATGTACCCGGCGTCGTCACCGGCCAGGAACGACACCACCCCGGCCACCTCGTGCCCGGCCGCGTACCGGCCCAGCGGAACCTGGCCCAGGATCGCGACCTTGCGGTCCTCGGACAGCGCGGCGGTCATGTCGCTCTCCACGAACCCGGGCGCGACCACGTTGGCCGTGATGCCGCGCGAGCCCAGCTCGCGGGCGGTGGACCGGGCGAAGCCGACCAGCCCCGCCTTGGAAGCGGCGTAGTTGGCCTGGCCGGCCGAGCCGAGCAGGCCCACCACCGAGGAGATGTAGATCAAGCGCCCGCGGCGGGCCCGGATCATGCCGCGCACCGCTCGCTTGGTCACCCGGTAGGCCCCGGTCAGGTTGGTGTCGAGCACGCTGGTGAAGTCGTCC
>DATDIH010000285.1:0-3319 GCA_036521155.1 Streptosporangiaceae bacterium | reverse complement strand
GCCGGGGCCGGGTCGATGACCGCATGGGCGAACTCGATGGCCGCGGCCGGGATCACCAGGTCGTACCCGCCGGCCCGGGCGATGTCCCAGCCGTGCACGTACAGGTCGATGGCGGGGAAGCTCAAGCCGTCGCCCACCGTGCGCCGGCCGGTCGGCGAGTCCATCTCCTGGGCCAGGTCGGCCCCGGCGACGGCGGAACGGGCCCGATCGGCCAGGTCCGCCCACCACGCCGCGGGGACCCCCTCGACCGCCGCGCCCGGCGGCTCGACCGGGGACCAATCGGGCCGGGCTCCCAGGAGCATCAGCGTCCCGAACCGGGTGGCCTGGCCCACGTGACCGAGGACGTCCAGCGCCCACCAGTCCGGGCAGGGCGACGGCTGGGCCCAGTCCGCCGCGCTCAGCTGACTCACGGCGTCACTGAAGAAGTCCAGGCCCTGCCGAAAGGCCGTGTCCGGCTGCACTGTCACCCAATGCATCATGCCCTGGCCTGGCCACAACTCTCTATACCCCGGAGGGGTATATGGGTTAGGGTGCGGTCATGGCCGACGAAGCGGGCAGGACCTGGCCCGGCGACGAGCAGCAGCGCGTCCTCCGGCAACTCGATCGCATGGTGACGGCGGGGCGGGTCACCGCCCAGGAAGCCGAGCGCCTGCGCGGGGCACAGGACGCGGATGCCTTCGAAGCCGTCATGGGTGAGATCCGGGCTCGTCACGCCGGCCCCGAACTGGAGGCGGCTGTGCAAGCCGGGCACCTGAGCGGGGCCGAAGCCGAGGATCTCCGGCACCGGATCCGCCGCGGCGACCATCCACGCGGGCTCCGGGGGCAGCTCCGCCAGTGGGCGAAGCCGCACCGGCCGCCCGAAGGGAGGTAACCCTCAGCCGGGATCGGTGGCCAGGGGCAGCGAGCCGTACCGGGCGATGTTGGCTTCGATGATCTCGAAGGCCGCGCTGACCTGCGTCAGCAACGGGGCAGGCAGGCCGGTGAAGAACAGCTGGCGGACGAGTTCGACGTGACCGGGAGCGGCACGCCGGAGGGCGCTTCGGCCCTCGTCGGTGAAGCTCACCTCGGTGGCCCGGCGGTCGGTGGTGGCCCGGGCGCACTGGATCAGCCCGCGGTCGGCCATCCGGCTGACGTGGTGTGACAGCCGGCTGCGCTCCCAGCCGATCTGGGCCGCCAACGCAGTGATCTTCAGCGTGCCGCCGGGCGCCGCACTCAACGCGGTGAGCACATCGAAGTCAGCCAGCGACATGCCACTGTCCGCTTGGAGCTGGCGGTTCATCTCGTAGCTGAGGCGCAAGCTCACCCGGACGTAGGCCAGCCACGCGTGCTGCTCGGCCGGGTTCAGCCAGCCACCGGCCGGCTCCGCCGCCGGCCCCTCGTCCGGCCGATCCGCAGGCGCCATGTCCGCCAACCTATCCAGGTTTAGGTGATTTGTCACGTAATTTGATATAAGTGACATGTCACGTAAGACCGATGCTGGCGTTACCGGTGTCACCGGCAGCCACCAGCGCGACCAGGAGGGCACCCATGCCTAACGCGGTTGTGATGACCGGGTACGGACCACCCGAGGTGCTGGAGTGGGCGCCGGTTGCCCGCCCCGAACCGGGCCCGGGCCAGATCAGGATCAAGGTCCGGGCGGCCGGGGTCAGCCCGACCGATCTCGCCCTGCGGGCCGGTTACCTCAAGGCCATCCCGCTGCCGCCCCGGGCCGTGCTTGGTTTCGAGGTCGCGGGCACGGTAGACGCGGTGGGACCGGACGTGACCGGCACCGTGGCCGGTGATGAGGTCGCGGCCCTGCTGTTCGGGCTGGGCGGTTACGCCGAGTACGCACTGGCGTCGATCTGGACCAGCAAGCCGGCCGCGGTCTCCTGGGTCGATGCCGCGGCCCTGCCCAGCTCGGCCGAGGCCGCGGCCGGTGTGCTCCGGCAACTGGACGTCAAGCGCGGGGAGCGGCTGCTGCTGTTCGGCGGGGCCGGATCGGTCGGCATCATCGCCACCCAACTGGCGGTGGCCGAGGACGTCACCAGGCCATGACCCTGCTGTCCGAAGGCCGGCTGCGCCTGCGGGCCCGGCAGACCATGCCCATGGCCCAGGCGGCCGAGGCCCACCGCCGGCTGGAAAGCGGCCAGGTCCACGCGCGCATCATCCTCACCCTCGGATAACGCCTACGCCGCAACGGCGTCCCCGGTCTGGCACAGTGGGTGATCGTGGACGTCAAGGAGATCAACCGCAGGGTCATCGAGCAGTTCCGCGCGGGCGGCCCGGTGGTCATTGCGTCCAACATGGGGGCGCCCGCGCACCCGGACTGGTTCCTCAACCTCACCGCCCACCCCGCGGTGACGGTGGAAGTAGGTGACGAGCGGTTCGGCGCCTCGGCAGCCAGGACCGCCACCCCATGAGCCTTGAGATCACCCGCACCGAGCGCGACGACACCGTCACCCTGACCGTCAAGGGCGAGATCGACATGTCCACTGCCGGGGAGTTCCGCCGGGCCCTGGACGACAGCAAGGCTCCCGGCCGCTTGGTCCTCGATCTGACCGGCGTCGAATACCTGGACAGCGCGGGGGTCAAGGTCCTCTACGACCACCTCGGCCAGCACCCCGAGGTGGTGGTCAGCTCGGGCACGGTCATCCTCCGGATCCTCGCCATCACCGGCCTGCTCGACCAGCTGACGATCCGGGAGAGCTGACCGTCCTCTCTGACCGGACTGGTCCTGCGGCCCGGGCGCTGACGTGGCCCCGCGGCCGGCCAGCTCTGATTCCGCGAGAGCATGGTCTGCGTGCGCATTCTGATCACCGGCCACCGGGGCAACGTGGGTGCCCCGGTGGCCCAGCATCTGGCCGGCCTCGGCCATGAGATCGTCGGCTTCGACCGCGCCGACGGTGATGATCTTCTCGACCTCGGCCAGGTGGAGCGGGCGGCGGCGGGCTGCGCCGCGATCGTCCACCTGGGGGCCCTGGCCCACGACACCGCGGGCCCCCCGGAACAGCTCATGGCCGTCAACGTGCTGGGTACCTGGCACACCCTGCTGGCCGCCGAGGCCGCCGGGGCCGGGCGGGTCATCCATTTCTCCAGCGCCCAGGCGCTCGGGATCGCCGAGGGTGAGCGGGTCCCCGACTACTTCCCGGTCGACGACGCCCATCCACGCCGGGCGATGCGCCCCTACGGCCTGTCGAAGTGCCTGGCCGAGGACCTGTGCGCGGGCCACACGGCGCGGACCGGGATCCCCACCGTGTCGCTGCGCCCGGTGCACGTCTGGGCGCCGGACTGGTATCGGCTCCGCGAGTCCCAGTGGCGGGCCGACCCGAGGTCGGAGTGG
>DATDIH010000284.1:0-2747 GCA_036521155.1 Streptosporangiaceae bacterium | reverse complement strand
GACGATAAGGGTCAGGGTGTGGGAGTTCTCCGGATGGCGGGCCGACTCCGGAGCGTCGGTCCGCATCAGGTCCTTATCCCTGATCTCGCGGCTCATCAGCAGCAGGCAGGTCGAGGCGATGACCTGGACCAGGGTGTAGATGGTGAAGCGGACGCCGAACCCGCCGTTGCCGGTCAGTATCCGGGTCGCGAACGGTGTGATGATCATCATCAGGAGCCAGATCATGTCCAGCCGGATGAGCGTGCCGTTCAGCCGGTTCACGTACCGGAACATTCGCCGGTGGACCGCCCAGTGGTTCCCGATGACCACGAAGCTGATCAGGAAAGCCAGGTACCCGTCTCGGTCGCCCCACAGCGTGTCCAGGAGCTGGTGGTTGGTCGTGCTGCTTGTGGTAACGGGCAGCGGGAGGGCCAGCGCGAGCAGTGTGATTGCGATCGCGACCACGGCGTCGGAGAAGAAGACGACCCGCTCGGCGGCCTTGGCCTCGACCTCGGGCTCGTCGTCCGCGGGCCTGGCGGCCGGCGTGCCGGGCGGCCACTGCTCGTGCGACGGGCCAGACGGACTGATCACGGTCAGCTACTCCCGGTTCACGACAGATCGGTGCCAGCTCGGGCGGAATTTCGCCCGCCAAGCCTGTCAGCTGATCAGCCTGAATGCGGGCCTAATCCCCCTAACTGGCCCACACGCCGGCCGCGCCGACATATACCCGCTGGGGTATCCTGAAGTGAACCACCAGGGAGGCAGCTGAATGCAGATCGACGACGAGGCCGTGGGCCAGGTGCTCAACCGGCTCCGCCGGGCCCAGGGCCAGCTGGCCGGGGTCATTTCCATGGTCGAGTCCGGGCGGGACTGCGCCGAGGTAGTCACCCAGCTCGCGGCGGTGACCCGGGCGCTGGACCGGGCCGGCTTCAAGATCGTGGCCAGCGGCATGCGCCAGTGCCTGGCCCCCGGGGACGGTGAGGCCCCGATGACCGAGGAGCAGATGGAAAAGATGTTCCTCATCCTCGCCTGACCGCGAGAACCCGGCCGGGCCGGCCGCCCGGGACGCCAGGCTCTAGCCTTGATGCCGCCGCCTACCGGAAGGGAGCTGGGCTAGCGATGCTGGCACCACGGGACAGCCGCAGCCGGGACTGCCGACGCCTCGACGGGCTGTGGCGGTTCCGCTTCGACACCGGCGGCGAGGGCGAGGCCGCCCGCTGGTGGCAGGGTCCCCTGCCGGGCGGGCGGGAGATGGCCGTCCCGGCCAGCTACAACGACCTGGTCACCGAGGCGGCGGAGCGCGAGCATGTAGGCGACGTGTGGTACCAGCGCGAGGTGCGGGTCCCCGCGACCTGGGAGGGCCGGCGCATCGTGCTGCGCTGCGACGCGGCCACCCATCACGGCACGGTCTGGGCGGGCGAGACGCAGGTCGCGGAGCACGCCGGCGGCTACACGCCGTTCGAGGCCGACGTGACCGACCTGGTCAGGTGCGGTGAACCGCTCCGGGTGACGGTGCGGGTCGGCAGCGAGCTGAACATGGCCACGATCCCGCCCGGCGTGATGTCGCAGAGCACGTCGGCCGCAGGAAACTGCGGTACTTCCACGACTTCTTCAACTACGCGGGGCTGCACCGCTCCGTGTGGCTCTACTGCACCCCGCGGAGCTACATCGCCGATCTGAGGGTCGGCACCGCGTTCGACCCCGGGACCTCGGCCGGCCAGCTGACCTACCACCTCGAGGTCACCGGCGCGGGACCGTCGTCGGTACTGCTGCGGGACGCGGCCGGGGCCGTGGTGGCCGAAAGCGCCGGCCCGGACGGTGTCCTGGCCGTGCCCGCCGCCCGGCCGTGGAGCCCGGCCAGCCCGTATCTGTACCGCCTGGACGCCCGGCACGGCGGTGACGAGTACTCCCTGCCGGTAGGCATCAGGTCGGTCCAGGTCGACGGGGCGCGGTTGCTGCTCAACGGACAGCCGGTCCGGCTGCGCGGCTTTGGCATGCACGAGGACGGCGTGCTGCACGGCAAGGGCCACGACGACGCACGGCTGGTCCGCGACTTCGCGCTGCTGGCGTGGATCGGCGCCAACTCGTTCCGGACCTCCCACTACCCGTACGCAGAGGAGGTCCTGGATTACGCCGACCGGCAGGGCCTGCTCGTGATCGACGAGACGCCGGCCGTCGGCCTGCATATGAGCCTGGGGAACATGGGCGATCCCGGGGCGCGCACCTTCGCCCCCGGCCCGATCGGCGAGGAGACGGCCGCCGCCCACCTGGCCGCCATCCGGGAACTCATCGCCCGGGACCGTAACCATCCCAGCGTGATCGCGTGGTCAATCGCGAACGAGCCGGATACCGCCGAGCCGGCGGCCCGGGAGTACTTCGCGCCGCTGGCCGCCGCCGCACGGGAGCTCGATGCGAGCCGCCCGGTCTGCTTCGCCAACGTGGCGACCGCACCGCCGGAGGCCGACGTGGTGACCGACCTGTTCGACCTGGTCTGCGTGAACCGTTACTACGGCTGGTACGCCGACAGCGGTGACCTGGAGTCAGCCGAGGAGCACCTGGAGGCCGAGCTGAGGGCCTGGGCCCGGCACGGGAAGCCCATCGTGGTGACCGAATTCGGGGCTGACGCCCTGGCTGGGCTGCACGCGCTGCCGCCGGTCATGTGGTCTGAGGACTACCAGACGGCGCTGATCGCTATGTCCGCACGGGTGTTCCGGCGGATCCCCGAGGTGATCGGCGAGCAGGTGTGGAACTTCGCTGACTTCGCCACC
>DATDIH010000283.1:0-3969 GCA_036521155.1 Streptosporangiaceae bacterium | reverse complement strand
GCCTGATCCACCACGTCCCCGCCCAGATCGAACGTCACGCCGTGACCCGACGCGGACCGTGCGTCGTTCATCAGGGTGGTGACCTCGCCGCCCGGGATGTTGGCCGACGCCTGGTTGAACTGCACCGAGGCGAACGCGATGTGCCCGTCCTTCGACACCTGGCCCGGCGTGGTGTACGGGTCGGTCACCGCGGTCACGTGCGCGGCCTGCCGGAACGGGACCAGCGCCGCCGTCACCTGGTCCTTGACCGCCGGCGAGGTCACCGGGGCGCTGGACCGGATGGCCAGGGTGAGGGTGTCACCGGACCGCTGCGGGAAGTGCTGGTCCAGGATGGTCTGGCCCGGGTCGTTGCCGGTGAAGTCGTTGTCGGCCGCCGCGCCGAACTGCACCCACAGCACGACCAGGCAGGCCACCGCGGCCATCCAGGCGGCCAGGGTGAGCCAGCGATGCCGGTAACAGGCCCGCCCGGTGCGGCCGAGCAGGCCGGGTGGCCGGGCTCCGGGAGCCGGTCTGTGATCGTTGGTGGTGGTGCGCATCGGAAGCCTCCCCAAGGCGGCGGGTCACGTCGGCTCCGATGTTTCCGGCCGGGGGCCGCACCCGTCGTCCTGCGCCAGAAGGCAGTTGGCGGCGGCCCGCCACCAGCCGGTGTACACCGCGGGGAGTAGCGTTCGCGTTCGTGGAAGCGGCGAACATACTCCGGGAGGACCTCCCGCTGCCGGTTTGTGTGCTGCGCGCCCGCGTGCTCGAGCGCAACCTGGCTGAGTTCCAGCGGTTCAGCGAGGCGGCCGGGGTGCTGTTGTGCCCGCACGCCAAGACGACCATGGCCCCGGCCCTGTTCCGGCGGCAGCTGGCCGCGGGCAGCTGGGGGCTGACCTTCGCCAACGGCGCCCAGGTCCGGGCGGCCCGGGCGCACGGGGTGCCGCGGATCTTCTACGCCAACGAGCTGGTCGGCGCGGCCGACATCCGCTTCGTGGCCGCCGAGCTGCGGCGCGACCCGGAGTTCGACTTCTTCTGCCTGGCCGACTCGGTGGCCGGCGTCCGGCTGCTGGCCGACCGGATCGCCGCCCTCGGCCCGGACGGTCCCGGCCGGCCGGTCAACGTGCTGGTCGAGGGCGGCCTGGCCGGGGCCCGCTGCGGGGTCCGCGACGTGGCCACCGCGATCGAGGTGGCCGAGGCGATCCGGGCCACCGCCCCGCACCTGGCTCTGGCCGGCGTCGAGGGGTTCGAAGGCCTGGCCCGGGCCCGCGACGGCGGCGACCGCGAGCCGATCGTGCGGGAGTTCCTGGCCTTCCTGTCCGCCATCGCCACCGCCCTGGACGAACGCGACCTGTTCGACCGGCCCGAAATCCTGCTGACCGCGGGCGGGTCGGCCCTGTTCGACCTGGTGATCGACGCGCTGACCCGGACCCGGCTGAGCCGCCCCACCCAGGTGATGCTGCGCAGCGGCTGCTACCTGAGCGAGGACTGGGGTATGTACCGCCGGGCCCTGGCCGCCCTGCACGAGCGCACCGGTTCGTCAGCGCCCGACCTGGAACCGGCCCTGGAGGTCTGGGCCCAGGTCCTGTCGGTGCCCGAGCCTGGCCTGCTCATCCTGTCCGCGGGCCGCCGCGACTTCGGCCAGGACGCGGGCAACCCCATCGCCCTGACCCACGTCCGCCGGGGCAGCACCGAGCGCCGCTCGCTGCTGGAGGCGGGCTGGAGCATGGCCGGGGCCAGCGACCAGCACGCCCACATGGCCGTCCCCCCGGACCACGGTGCCGCCGTCGGTGACCTGGTCGCCCTGGGCCCGTCGCACCCCTGCACCACCTTTGACAAGTGGCGCACCCTCTACCTGGTCGACGACGACTACACCGTGACCGAAGAAGTCCCTACGTTTTTCTGATCCGAAAAACTCCCTTCCCCAGCCAGAAGTTCCTCAGATCTTTGATTGGGTGGGGACGTGACCACCACGACACAGCGCACCGTGCCCACCCCGGACGGCCGGATCCTGGCCGTGGAGGAGGCCGGCGACCCGGACGGCCTCCCGCTGCTGGTGCACAACGGCACCCCGAACTCCCGGCACCTGTACCCCCCGGTGGTGGCCGACGCGACAGCTCGCGGCCTGCGCATCATCGGCTACGACCGCCCCGGTTACGGTGGCTCCAGCCCGCAGCCCAACCGGGTCGCGGCCGACTGCGCCGCCGACGTCCGGACCATCTGCGCCGCGCTCGGCATCGAGCGCCTGGTCACCTGGGGCGTCTCGGGCGGTGGCCCGCACGTGCTGGCCACCGCGGCCCTGCTGCCCGACCTGGTCGCGGCGGCGGCGTCGCTGGCCTCGCTGGCGCCCTACGACGCCGACGGCCTGGACTGGTTCGAGGGCATGGGCCAGGACAACGTGGACGACCTCACGCTCGCCCTGACCGACGAGAAGGCGGCGCTGGCCCAGTGTGAGGAACAGCGGGCCGGGGTGATGGCCGCCAGCGCGGAGACCCTGGCCGCGACCATGCCGTCCCTGCTCACCCCGACCGACGCCGCCGTGTTCACCGGCGAACTGGCCGAGTACCTGGACTGGTCCGGCCGGGACGGCCTGGCCGCCAGCGCCGAGGGCCTGTTCGAGGACGGCATGGTCTTCGTGAACCCGTGGGGCTTCGACCCGGCCGCGATCTCGGTCCCGCTGCTGGTCATGCACGGCCGCGAGGACCTGTTCGTGCCGTTCGGGCACGGCCAGTGGCTGGCTGCCCACATCCCCGGGGCGCAGGTCCGCCTGCTCGACCACGACGGCCACCTGACCCTGCTGCAGAACCGCGCCGGCGAGATCCACGCCTGGCTGGCCGCCCACGCCGCTTGACCTTCGACCCCGCTCGAAGGTTTACCGTCGCGATGTGGCCACCTACCAGATCTCCGAGCTGGCCGAGCAGTCCGGAGTCCCCGCGACCACCCTCCGCTACTACGAGCAGGCCGGCCTGCTGACGCCCGCGCGCTCGCCCAACGGCTACCGCCGCTACACCGACGACGCCCTCGACCGCCTGACCCTGATCCGCGCCGGCCAGCACCTGGGCCTCCCCCTGGCCCAGATCCGCGCCCTGCTCACCGTCCGCGACGGCGGAGTTTGCGCCGACGTCCGGGCCCGCCTCCGCCCGCTCCTGGCCGCTCGCATCGCCACGGCCCGCGAGCGCGCCGCCGGCCTGGCCGATTCGATCACCCACCTGGAACAAGCCCTCACCGCCACCGCCCCTCTCCCGCGGCCGGGCCCGTGCACCTCAGACTGCGGCTGCCTCACCACCTCATCCCCACCCCACCAACCTCCCCAGCCCCACTCCTCAACCCCCCCAGCCCCAAGCACCCCACCACCTTCTCCAGCTCCAAGCACCCCACCACCCTCTCTAGCCCCAAACACCCCGCAAACTTCCCTAGCCCCACCCACCCCGCCAACTTCCCTAGTCCCAAACACCCCGCCAACCTCCGCAGTATCAATCGCATCACCAACCTCTTCAGTCACAACGGTGCCCACCGCTTGCAGTCTTGATGGCGACGGCCAGCAAGCCCGGCTGGCCGAGTGGCGGGGCCTGTTCGCCCAGGCCACCGCGCGCGAGCCTGTCACCGACGGCGTCCGGCTCACGCTGCCCGCCGCCCGGGCCGGGCGGGCCGCCGAACTGGCCGCGGCCGAGCAGCGCTGCTGCCCGTTCTTCCGGTTCGCGCTGGTCTTCGACGGCGGCGACGTCCACCTCACCGTGCAGGCGCCCGCCGACGCGGGCGAGCTTCTGGCCGCGCTGACCGATGAGCTCGGCCCCGCCGTATCGTCTTAGTGGTATGAGCTACGCAGACGTGGACGGCCTGGCCCTCTGGTATGAGGAGCACGGGTCCGGTGACCCGCTGATCCTGCTGCACGGCGGGATGGGCGCATCGGAGATGTTCGACCCGATCCTGGACCAGCTGGCCGCGGGCCGGCGGGTGGTCACGGTGGACCTGCCCGGGCACGGGCACACCGCC
>DATDIH010000282.1:0-4487 GCA_036521155.1 Streptosporangiaceae bacterium | reverse complement strand
GGCGGTGACCGCGCCGTCGTCGTCGGCGTGGCGGAAGACGCGGCGCGGGCCGGCGCCCGAGTAGTGCTCGTCGCCCCAGGCCAGCAGGGTGCGGATGGCCGGCCACAGGGCCAGGCCCTTGCTGGTCAGTACGTATTCGGTATGCCCGTGGGCCCCGGCCTGGCCGGCCAGCACGCCGGCCTCGGTCAGCGAGCCGAGCCGATCGGACAGCACCGCCCGCGGCACCCCCAGATGGGCGGCGAAGTCACCGAACCGGCGCACCCCGAAGAAGCTGTCCCGCAGGATCAGCAACGTCCAGCGTTCTCCCACGATCTCCAGCGACCGGGCCAGCGAGCACTGCTGCCCGGTGTAGTCCTTTCCCAGTGGCATGCCCGCCAGCATAACCCCGCTGGTTCATTGACCGAACTCTTCGCGGCCGGGAAGGCGCGGGTCAGCGGGGCGAGGCGGCCGGTGAGGCTAGCGGGAGTTGCGCACGATGACGGCGATCTGGACGCGGTTCTCCAGGTTCAGCTTGGTCAGGATGCGGGACACGGTGGCCTTGACCGTGGCCGGGCTGACGTAGAGCTGGCTGGCGATCTGCGCGTTGGTGGCGCCGTCGGCCACGGCCACCGCGACCGCGCGTTCCCGGTCGGACAGCACGTCCAGGCCGGGACCGGACGGGGCCGCAGGCGCGGGCGCGTCGGGCGGGGCGCCTTGCAGCAGGTCGAGCAGGGGACGGGTCACGGCCGGGGAGAGCACGCCCTGCCCGGCGGCCACGGCCCGGATGGCGCCGATGATCTCGGCCGGCGGGGTGTCCTTGACCAGGTAACCGGCGGCCCCGGCGGTGATCGCCTTACGCACCAGGTCGTCGGCGTCGAACGTGGTCAGCGCGATGATCCGGGGCGCGGCGCCCCGGGTGGTGATGGCGGCGGTGGCCGTGACCCCGTCCGTGCCGGGCATCCGGATGTCCATCAGCACGACGTCCGGGGTCAGCGCGGCGGCCGCGGTGATGGCTTCGGCGCCGTCGGCGGCCTCGCCGGCCACGGTGATGTCCGGTGCGCTGCGCAGCATCAGCCGCAGGCCGGACCGGACCAGCGCGTCGTCGTCGACGATCAGCACGCGGATGGCCGCCCCGCCGTCCGCGGTGCTCACCGGTCCGCCCAGGGCAGCCAGGCCGACAGCCGGAACCGGTCGTCGGCGGTCACGGTGACGTCGACGTGCCCGCCGGCCAGGGCCGCCCGCTCCCGCAGGCCGATCAGCCCGGCCCCGCCGCCGTGGCCGTTGCGGGCCGGGTCAGGCAGGCCGCCGGGCCGGTCGACCGGCAGCCACGAGGTCACGGTCACCGAAAGCCCGTCGTCTTGCGTGCCGGCCAGCCGGACGTCGACGCTGCTGGCCGGGGCGTGCTTGCGGGCATTGGTCAGGCCCTCCTGAACGATCCGGTACAAGGTCCGGCCCGCCTGGGGCGGGACCGCGGCCAGGGCCACGCCACCCCAGTCGGCGTCGATCACGGCCGCGGCCGAGGACTCGGCGACCAGGGTGGGCAGGTCGGCCGCGACCGGCTGCGGCGCCGACGTGCTGGCTTCGTCGTCGTCGCGCAGCACCCGGACGATCGAGCGCAGCTCCTGCAGGGCCTGGTGGGTGGTGGCCCGGATGGCCGCCGCGGCCTCGGTCACCGCCTCGTCCCCGGCCCCGGCGGGGGTGACCTCCAGCGCCCCGGCCTGCAGGCTGAGCAGGGACAGCCGGTGGGCCAGCACGTCGTGCATCTCCCGGGCGATCCGCTGCCGTTCGGCGATCTGCGCGTGCCGGGCGTGCTCCTCCCGGGTCTGCTCGGCCCGCTCGGCCCGGCCGCGCAGTGAGGCCAGCAGCAGGCGCCGGGCCCGCAGGAACATGCCCCAGCCGGTCACCGCGAACATCGCCACCGCCACCGTCAGCATCGTGGCTTCGGCCGACGAATCTCCCGGATACAGCAGCAGCGACGGCCACGCGACCGCGGTCAGCAGGGCCGAGGTGACCAGCGCGGTGGGCCAGTTGCGGTGGATGGCCACGGTCAGCGCGGCGACCAGGGGCAGCCCGCCCACCACGGTCGAGAACAACGAGACGACCAGCACATAGGCCGCGAAGGCCACTGGCCGGCGGCGTCGCCACCAGAGCGCGACGTAGCCGATCCCGCCGAACACCACGTCGGCCACCCGTAGCGGCCACGGGTAACCATCCAGGCCGTGCAGGACGCCATCCGAACTGGCCAGGCCCAGGGCCAGGCTGAAGCCGCCCGCCAGCACCACGAGGATGATCTGGGTGCGCAGCGACTCCCGCGGCGCCTCCGGACCCGGTCCGGCCCAGAGCGCCCGCAGCAGCCGATCGCGGTGGCCCGCCATGCCCCGACGGTATCGCGCCGGGCGGCGAAAACCCCGTGGCCAGCCAGGACATAGCCGATCGGACCGTTCGCACTAGCCGATCGGACCGTGGCTGTGGCCGGTTGGCCGCAGCGCCCCCGGCCGCTCCGCCGCCAGGGTGGAGCCATGATCGAGATAACGGAACTGACGAGGCGCTTCGGGGCTGCGGGCATCCGCGATGTGAGCTTCAGCTGCCAGCCCGGCACGGTGACCGGGTTCCTCGGCCCCAACGGTGCGGGCAAGTCCACCACCCTGCGGGTGCTGTGCGGCCTGGACCGGCCGGACCGCGGCGCCGCCACCATCGACGGGCAGCTCTACGCGAGCCTCCCGCAGCCGGGCCGCCGGGTCGGGGTCATGCTCGATCCCGAGGCCATGCACCGGGGCCGGACCGGCCGGGAGACCCTGGGCCTGGCCGCCGCGGTGCTGGGCGTGGACCGGGCCCGGGCGGCCCAGATCCTGGACGTCGTGGGCCTGGACGCGGCCGCGGCCCGCAAGCGGGTCGGCCAGTACTCGCTGGGCATGCGGCAGCGCCTGGCCCTGGGCATGGCCCTGCTCGGCGACCCCGGAGTGCTGATCCTGGACGAGCCCGCCAACGGCCTCGACCCGCAGGGCGTGCACTGGATCCGGGTCCTGCTGCGGGAGTTCGCCGACCGCGGCGGCACGGTCCTGCTGTCCTCGCACCTGCTGCACGAGGTCGAAGCCGTCGCCGACCACCTGGTCATCATCAGCGACGGGCGGGTGGTGGCCGACGGGGCCCCGGACCAGCTGCGGACCTCGCGGACCACGGTGGTGCGGGCCATCGACCTGCCCGCGCTGTCGGCCGCGCTGTCCGCCTCCGGCCGGCAGGCCCGGACCACGGCCGACGGCGCGCTCGAGACCGACGCCGAACCCGAGGCCGTGGGCCGGATCGCCGCTCAGAGCGGGGCCGTCCTCACCGAGCTGCGGCCCCGCGGCAACGACCTGGAGCAGCTCTTCCTCTCGCTCACCGGACCGGCCGCGGCCGGGACGGGCACCCCGGCCCCGCAGGCCGCTGCTCTGTCCAACCAGGCCGGCCAGAAGGAGGCGGCATGACGACGCTCTATGCACCGACCGCGACCCCGATGCCGGTGGCCCCGTCGCCGCTGGCCCGGCTGACCCGGGTCGAGCTGCGCAAGGCGACCGACACCCGGTCCGGGCGCTGGCTGCTGGCGCTGATCGCCGTGATCGCGGTGGCCGGTGCGGTGCTGGCCGCGCTGACCGGGAAGGACAGCGACCACGCTCTGTCCCCCATTCTGGCCGTGACCGCCCAGGTCACCGTGCTCCTGCTGCCGGTGCTGGGGGTGCTGCTGGTCACCTCGGAATGGTCCCAGCATTCGGCGCTGACCACGTTCACGCTGGTGCCCCGGCGGACCCGGGTGATCGCGGCCAAGGCTGCGGCCGCGGTGCTGCTGGCGGCCGGGGCCACGGTGGCCTGCGTGGCCATCGCGGCCGTGGTCACCGCGCTGGTCGGCCAGGGAGCCGGGGCACCCGGTGGCGCCTGGGGCGGGGCGGGTCGCACGATCGGCGAGGTCCTGCTGTTCGAGGTGCTGAACGTGCTGCTCGGCGTGGCGTTCGGGCTGGTGTTCCGCAGCAGCGCGGTGGCGATCGTGACCTACTTCGCGCTCCCCACCGGGTGGGCCATCCTGACCGGCACGGTCAGCGCGCTGGCCGGCGTGGGGCGGTGGCTCGACCCGTCCACGACCTGGAATCACCTGGCTGACGGCTCGCTGACCGCCACCACCTGGGCTCAGATCGCGACCACGGCCGCGGCGTGGATCGTGCTCCCGGCCGCGGTCGGCCTGTGGCGGGTCATCCGCCAGCCGGTCGGCTGACGGGGCTGGCCGGATCGGGCCGGGAATCGGGTCCTGTCCAGGCGGGGGCGTGGACAGGACCCGAACCGTTGGCTACCAGGTCTGTTCGGCCGCCCGGACCAGAACCTCGTTGACGGCCACGCGCCGGTCGCGGGTCACGATCCAGGCCACCGCGTCGGCGATGTCCTCCGGGTGCAGCGGCTCGATCTCGGCGGTCTGCCGCTCGGCCGCGGCCCGCACCTCGTCCCGGTTGTGGGTGACCAGCTCGGTGTCCACCGTGCCGGGC
>DATDIH010000281.1:0-16660 GCA_036521155.1 Streptosporangiaceae bacterium | reverse complement strand
GCATTGCGCGGCTTCTGGTTGACGTGGTGGTAGCTCTTGTCCCCGGTCGCCCATCTCTCGAGGAACGGCCACACGCCCAGGACAGTGAACAGGAACCCCAGGATGACCAGGGCCGGTACGAGCACGTCCCAGGCGACGGTGTGGCCGCCGATATCCCAGGTCCAGCTGGGGAAGATTCGCAGCGAGCCTTCCAGGAAGCCCATGTAGAAGTCGGGCTGCGAACCGGCCGAGATGGCCGTCGGGGTGTACGGGCCGGGCTGCCAGACCGGGTTGATCTGCGCGAAGGTGCCCAGCAGGGCCAGCACGGCGAACACGAAGAAGAAGAACGCGCCGGTCTTGATGGCGAAGTACGGGTAGGCGGGCTGGCCGACCACGTTCCCGTCGGTGCGGCCTTCGCCCGGCATCTGGGTGTGCTTCTGGTGCACCATCAGGAACAGGTGGGCGCTGACCAGCGCCAGCAGCAGGCCCGGGATCAGCAGCACGTGGATGATGTAGAACCGGACCACGAACTCGTTGCCGGGGAACTGGCCGCCGAACAGGAAGAACGACAGGTAAGTACCCACCACCGGGATGCCCAGCACCACACCCTCGGCGATCCGGACGCCAGTGCCGGACAGCAGGTCGTCCGGCATCGAGTAGCCGAGGAAGCCCTCGAAGATGCCGAGCGTGAACATGCCCAGGCCGATCAGCCAGTTGGTCTCGCGCGGCTTGCGGTAGGCCCCGGTGAAGAAGATCCGCAGCAGGTGGCAGATGATCGCGGCCAGGAAGACGTCCGCGGCCCAGTGGTGGATCTGCCGCATCAGCAGGCCGCCGCGCACGTCGAAGCTGAGGTTCAGCGTCGACTCGTAGGCCTGGCTCATGCGGACGCCGTCCAGCTTGGTGTACGACCCGTGGTAGACGACCTGGGTCATGCTCGGCTGGAAGAACAGGGTCAGGAAGATCCCGGTCAGGATCAAGATGATGAACGAGTAGAGCGCGATCTCACCGAGCAGGAACGTCCAGTGGTCCGGGAACACCTTCCGCATGAAGGTGCGGACGCCCTTGGCCGCGTGGAACCGGTCGTCCAGTTCCCCGGCCTGCCTGGCCAGTGGCTTGGGTATCTCCAGTCGGCCCTTGGTGGTGGTCATCCCCGCTCCCAGAAGCTCGGCCCGATCGGTTCCTGGAAGTCACTCTCGGCTACCAGGTAGCCTTCGGCGTCGGTGGTGATCGGAAGCTGCGGCAGCGGCCGCGGGGCCGGGCCGAAGAGGACCGTCGCGCCCGTCTCGGCGTCGAACGTCGACTGGTGGCACGGGCAGAGAATCTTGTGGGTCGTCTGCTCGTACAGTGCCGCGGGACAGCCGACGTGAGTACAAATTTTAGAGTAGGCGACGATGTTGTCGACCGTCCAGTTCATGGAGTTCAGCAGCGTCTTCGGCCCGTTGACCCCGTCGTTGTACCGAGTGGGGATCTTGAGCTGGCCCGGCTCCATCTTGATGATGATGCAGGTGGCCTTGGCCAGCACCTCGTCGTTGTCGGCGTACCCCTCGGGGATGACCGTGATCATCGCGCCCGGTGAGTTGAAGTCGGCCGGGGTGAGCGGCTGGTTCGTCCCGTAGATGGTCAGCCGCGTGCCCTTCTTCCACACCGTGTACCGCAAACTGGTGCCGGGCTGCGGCCCGAGGTCCCGCAGCACCACCAGGGGCGCGGCCGCCACCGGCAGGATCGCGGCCAGCAGCGTGCGCCGCAGCAGCGGGCGCTTGGTGATCTGGCTGGTCTCGGCGCCCTCGATGAACGTCTCGGCGAACGCGGCCCGGTCCGCCGGGTCCGAGGCCAGCGGGTGCCGCTCCTCGGTCACCTCGACCGGCGGCATGATGTACCGGACCCAGATGACCATGCCGATGCCGATGGCCAGGAAGGCCACGGACATGGCCGTGCCCAGGGCCAGGTTGGACCGGAGCGTGGCGTCGACCACGTCGCCGTTCTTGGTGCCGACCTCCAGCCCGACGTAGGCGGCGATGAAGCCCACGCTGGCCAGGGCCGAGAGTATGAACAGCAGCGCGGCCACGCGCTCCCAGTTCTTGGCCGAGACCAGGTCGGGTGGGTCGACCGGGATCCAGGGCTCGGCGACCGTGCCCTCGTCTTCGCCGTCGCCGTCGCCGCGTCCGGGGTCGGTGAGTATCCCGGCCGCGGGCGGCGGGGTGCCGATCACGCGGTGCGGCCGCCGCTCCTCCGGCGCGTTTTCCAGGTCTGCGTCGTTGTCGCTCATCGGTTATCGGTGATTTCTCCCGTGCGCCCTTCGCGGCGCTTGGCGGTGATCCACAGGGCGGCCAGCACCAGGGCAAAGATGCCGCCGAGCCACGCCACCAGGCCTTCCGTGGTGGGACCGACCCGCCCCAGGCTGAACCCGCCCGGGTTGGCCTCGGACCGCGTCTGCTCGACGTACGCGATGATGTCGCGCTTGTTCTGCGGGGTGAGCGTGCTGTCGTTGAACACCGGCATGGCCTCCGGGCCGGTCAGCATGGCCTCGTAGATCTGCTTGCTGGTGGCCTGGGTGAGCGGCGGGGCGTACTTGCCGTCGGTCAGCGCGCCGCCGGCCCCGCTGTAGTTGTGGCACTGGGCGCAGTTGGCGTTGAACAGGCTCTGGCCCAGCCCGGTGTTGGCCCCGGCCGTGCTGACCTGCTGGTCGCTCGGGATCGTCGGGCCCCCGCCGAGCGAGGCGACGTAGGCGGCGATCGCGTAGATCTGCGACTGGGTGAAGACCGGCGGCTTGCGCGGCGCCTCGGCGTTCGTCTCCTTCAGCGGCATGCGGCCGGTGCTCACCTGGAAGTCCACGGCGGCCGCGCCCGCGCCGACCAGGCTGGGTGCGACCTTGCTGCCCTGGGCGTCCTCACCGTGGCAGCTGGCGCAGGAGACCGCGAACAGGTCCTTGCCCTCGGTGATCTGCGATGACGACGAGCCCGAGCCGGCCGACGCGCTGCTGCCGCTGCCCATGCCCGTCAGCGCCGCGTACAGGCTGCCGACCGCGACCAGCGCCATCAGTACGGCTGCGTAGCCGAAGATCGGGCGACGTCGCCGCGCGGTGATCCACCTCACTGCTGCCCTCGGATTTCCGGATAGTTGTCCATTGGATACTTCGTCGCTTCAGGTGCGGCCGGATGCGGCTACGGCTGTGAACTGGGTCACCCCGGCCGCATCCGGGTTAGTGGATCAGGTAGATGGTGGTGAACAGCCCGATCCACACGACGTCGACGAAGTGCCAGTAGTACGACACGACGATCGCGCTGATCTGTTGCTCACGGGTGAAGCGTTTGGCCGCGTAGGTCCGGCCGAGCAGGAACAAGAAGGCCACCAGGCCACCGGCCACGTGCAGGCCGTGGAATCCGGTCGGGATGTAGAACACCGAGCCGTAGGCACTGGACGAAATGGTCAGATGCTCCTTGCTGACCAGGTCGTGGTACTCGTAGGCCTGGCCGAGATCGAAGTACAGGCCCATCAGGAACGTGAGCACGTACCACTCGCGCAGGCCCCACTTGGCCACGTTGAAGATGCTGCCCAGCCGGGCTACCTGGCCGCGCTCGACTGCGAACACGCCCATCTGGCAGGTGACGCTGGACAGCAGCAGCACGGTGGTGTTGATCGAGCCCAGCCGGACGTCCAGGTGGGCCCCTGGCCAGTGCACGCCTTCGCCCTTGTAGACCGAGCGGACCGTGAAATACATCGCGAACAGCGCCGCGAAGAACATCAGCTCGGAGGACAGCCAGATGATCGTGCCCACGCTGACCAGGTTGGGCCGGTTGGCCGGGGTACGAGGTACTACCTCGCGAACGGGTGCTGTCGCCACGACGTCATTATTACGACAACCCGTAGGCGTTCGGCAGCCGCCCCCCCAACTCAGTAGCATTTATTTTTGTGAAGGTCGTTGTCTACAGTCATGATGCGGATACCCGCGCGCAGATCCGGCTGGCCATTGGCCGCCGCCCGGAGCCTGACGCGCCGGACGCTGAGATAATCGAGTGCGCCACCGAGCCGGCTCTGTTCCGGTTGCTGGACGAGGCCGGCGCAGACGTCATGGTCCTGGATGGTGAGGCCCAGCCCGCGGGTGGGATGGGCGTGTGCCGCCAGGCCAAAGACGAAATATTCAACTGTCCGCCGGTCCTGCTCATCACCGGGCGGCCCGACGACGGCTGGCTCGCCACCTGGTCCCGGGCGGACGCGGTGACCAGCCATCCGATCGATCCGCGCCAGCTGGCCCGGGAACTGGCCCGCCTGATGCGGGCCCGGGCCGTGGCCTGATCGGGCGGGTCGTGGAGGCCAGGATGACCTGGCCAGCGGTGATCGGCGCGCTGGTCAAAGGGGAGTCGCTCACTGCGGACGAGGCCGCGTGGGCAATGAACGAGATCATGGACGGCGCGGCCACCGGCAGCCAGATCGCCGGGTTCGCGGTGGCGCTGCGGATCAAGGGCGAGACCGCCACCGAGGTGACCGGGCTGGCCCAGGCGATGCTGGATCACGCCACCCCGATCTCGGTGCCAGGGCGGCTCACCGACCTGGTCGGGACCGGGGCCGACGGCGCCCACACCGTGAACATCTCCACCATGGCCACGGTGGTGGCGGCGGCGGCCGGCACCCGCATGGTCAAGCACGGCAACCGGGCCGCCAGTTCCAAGTGCGGCGCCGCCGACGTGCTGGAGGCGCTGGGCGTGGTCATCGACCTGCCGCCCGCGGCCAGCGTGGCCCTGGCCGACGAGATCGGCGTGGCCTTTCTCTTCGCCCCGCTCTACCACCCGGCGCTGCGGCACGCGTCCGCGACCCGCGGTGAGCTGGGCGTGCCCACGGTGTTCAACTTCCTGGGCCCGGTGGCCAACCCGGCCCGGCCGCAGGCCCACGCGGTGGGCGTGGCCGACGGCCGGATGGGTGGGGTGCTGGCGGGCGTGCTGGCCGCCCGGGGCTCCAGCGCGCTGGTGTTCCACGGCGGGGACGGCTTGGACGAGCTGACCACCACGACCACCTCGGCCATCTGGCTGGCCCACGGCTCGGCGGTTTCCGCCGCCGAGTTCGACCCGGCCGAGCTGGGCCTGGCCCGGTCCACCCTGGATCAGCTGCGGGGCGGCGACGCCACCCACAACGCGGCGGTGATGCGGGCCGTGCTGGCCGGTGAGCCCGGCCCGGTCCGGGACATCGTGCTGCTCAACGCGGCCGCGGCGCTGGCCGCCGACGCCGGGGTGACCCGGCCCGAGGACCTCTACCCGATGCTCTCGGCCGGGCTGGAGCGGGCCACCGAGGCGGTGGACTCGGGCGCGGCCGCGGCCCTGCTCGACCGCTGGATCGCGGCCAGCCAGCGCCTGAGTCAGCCAGCGCCGCCGGGCCCGGCGGGTTAGACGCCCAGGGAGAACGCGGCCTCGAGGTCGTGCCGGGAGTAGGCCCGGAACGCGATGTGGGTCTCGGTGTGGGTCACGCCCGGCACCTTGTTCAGCTTGCCGGGGATCACGTCGGCCAGCTCGTCGTGGGCGCGGACCCGCACCATGGCCACCAGGTCGAACTCACCGGTGACCGAGTACACCTCGCTGACCTCGGTGATCTCTGCGACTTGCTCCGCCACCTCGGGGATCAGCTGGATGTCGGCCTTCACCAACACGATCGCAGTGACCACGGCTGCCTCCTGCCAGTTGATGAACGCTGTGCTGGACCGGGCTCAGGGTACCGAAAGCCAGTTGCTGAGGTCGTCCAGGGTGCGGACACCGAGCAGCGCCAGCCGGGTGATGAGCACGTCCAGCACGGCCGCGGTGGCCCGCGCGTCGGCCAGCGCCCGGTGCGAGGGCGCGGCCGGGGTCTCGAAATAGGCGGCCAGCGTGCCGAGCTTGCAGTCCGGCACCTCGCCCGGGACCAGCACCTGCCGGGCCACCGCCACCGTGTCCAGCACCGCGAAGTCCGGCCACGGCAGCCCGCAGGCCCCGCAGGCGGCGGTGAGGAACCCGAGGTCGAACGGGGCATTGTGCGCGGTGAGCACGCTGCCCTGGGCGAACTGCAGCCAGGCCGGCATGACCTCGTCCGGGCGGGGCGCGGCCGCCACCATCTGGTTGCTGATCCCGGTCAGGGCCTCGATGTCCGGTGGCACCGGCATGGCCGGGTCGACCAGCGTGGAGAACTCGCCCAGCACCTGCCCGGCCCGCATGCGGACCGCGCCGATCTCGGTGATCCGGGCCTGCTCCGGGGACCACCCGGTGGTCTCCACGTCGACGATCACGTACTCCAGCCGGGTCAGGCTGGCGGCCGTCCGCCGCCACAGCGGTGGCGCCGGGATGCCGGGCGTCCAGGCGCTGTCCCGGAAGGGAGCCAGATCGGTCACAAATCCCACGCTAGGGCCCACCACCGACAGTTCGCCCTGCGGCACGCCGTGAGCACGGAATGTCAGTGGCCATCCCTAACGTGTGCCGCGTCAATTTCTTACGGAACGGAGACGTGATGGTTATCGACTGCTCACAATGTGAGTTCCAGTTGGTGGCCTGTGACTACTGTCTGGTCACTGTGGTTACCGAGAATGACCGGCGGGAAAATTCCCGTAAGGGCACTCGAAAGGGCAATAAGGACGATAATCAAGAGCGTCATGCGCTCGCGGCGCAGGAGCTGCGGGCACTGAACGTGCTGGCCACAGCTGGTCTGGTGCCGCCGCTGCGCTACCGGCCGGCCCCAGTGGGTGAGCTGGCCGACGCGATTGTAGCGTTATGAAGTCGTGCTCACGCAGTAATCGGTGAAATTGGGGCGACTCTCGCCGAAGCGCTTGAAACGGCTAAATGCTTTCACTATGGTCTCATCCCGGTTACATCGCCCGATTTGCCCCCGGGCATTCACTGTCGGCAAGACCCCGCCGGGGAGCGGACCTAGTTTTTTCCCGAAGGAGCGTGTCTGGCACGTGCGTACGCCGCTACCGGGCCTCAAGTCCCGGCTGAAGATCTGCGTGGCCGCCACGGCTGGTCTGGCGACCGTTGCGGGCCTGGCCACCTACGCGGGTACGGCCGGTGCAGCGCCACAGCCGTCCATTACCCAGGTCGAAGCCAAGGTCAACCAGTACAACTCCGCGTTCGACCAGGCCAACCAGCAGTACGACCAGGCCGCCCAGCAGTCCCAGCAGGCCCGGGCCAAGCTGGCCGCCGCCAACAAGAAGGTCGCCGCCAACCAGGTGCAGTTCAAGAAGCTGCAGGGCGCGGTGGCCGCGATCGCGGCCGAGAGCTACGAGAACAGCAACATGACCTCGATAGCCGGCCTGCTGACGTCCAACAACCCGGACACCGTGCTCAACGGCGCCTCCCTGCTGCAGGAGATCTCGCAGGGCCGGAACCAGCAGCTGAGCGCGTTCCTGGCCGCGGCCCGCCAGCTCAAGGACTCGCAGCAGCAGGCCCAGCGGACCAAGGATGCGCTGGCCGCGGTGGAGAAGCAGAAGCTGACCCAGAAGAACAAGGCCAGCAAGTCGCTGTCCGACGAGAAGGGCGTGTACGCCAACCTCACCGCCTCGCAGCAGGAGACGGTCCAGGCCAACTCGGTCGGCGGCTCCGGCGGCACCACCACCCCCACGACCACCGTTTCCAGCTCGACCAACGGCGGCCAGGCGGCCAACTTCGCCCTGTCCAAGCTCGGCTGTCCCTATGTCTACGGCGGCACCGGCCCGTGCGGCTCCGGCTACGACTGCTCCGGGCTGGCTCAGGCCGCCTGGTCGGCCGCGGGCGTCTCGATCCCGCGCACCACCTACGATGACTGGGCCTCCCTGCCGCACGTCTCCCTGTCCTCCCTGGAGCCGGGTGACCTGATCCTGTACGACGCCGAGGGCCACGTGGCCATCTACGTCGGAGGCGGGAACATCGTCGACGCGCCCCATAGCGGAGCAGACGTCGAGGAGATCCCGATGAGCGAGGACTGGTACGCCCAGAACGAGGACGGCGCCGTCCGCCCGTAGCTGACTCTGGCTGACTGACCCGCCCCAACGTGCCGTGCATGGAGCCCTAGACTCGGGCCCTATGCGCGGCACGTTGATCGTTACCAACGACTTCCCGCCCCGGCAGGGTGGCATCCAGTCGTTCGTGCACGGGCTGGCCGGCCTGCTGCCCCAGGTGGCCGTCTACGCCCCGGCCTGGGACGGGGCCAAGGCCTTTGACAGCCGCCAGCCGTTCCCGGTCGTCCGGCACCCCACCTCGCTCATGCTCCCGGTCCCGGCCGTGGCCCGCCGGGCCGTGGCCGCGCTGCGCGAGTACGACTGCGACACGGTCATCTTCGGGGCGGCCGCGCCGCTGGGGCTGCTGGCGCCCACGCTGCGCCGGGCCGGGGCCACCCGGCTGATCGCCCTGACCCACGGGCACGAAGCGGGCTGGGCCACGCTGCCCGGCGCCCGCCAGCTGCTGCACCGTATCGGGGACACCGTCGACGTGGTGACCTACCTGGGGGAGTACTTCCGGGTCCGGCTGGCCCGGGCGATGTCCCCGCCGGCCGCGGCGCGCATGGTCCGGCTGGCCCCCGGCGTGGACGTGGCCACCTTCCGGGACGCCAAGCCGGCCGGCCTGCCCGCGGGCGGCCCCACCGTGCTCTGCGTGTCCCGGCTGGTCCCGCGCAAGGGCCAGGACACGCTGATCCGGGCCTGGCCGGCGGTGCGGGCCGCGATCCCGGACGCCCGGCTGCTGCTGGTGGGCGACGGGCCGTACCGCGGCGAACTGCAGCGGCTGGCCGGCCAGCTGAAGGTGGCCGCCTCGGTCACGTTCACCGGCAGCGTGCCCGACCTGCCCGGCTACTACGCGGCCGCGGACGTGTTCGCCATGCCCTGCCGCACCCGGCGGGCCGGCCTGGACGTGGAAGGCCTGGGCATCGTCTACCTGGAGGCGTCAGCGGCCGGCCTGCCGGTCATCGGCGGCGACTCCGGCGGCGCGCCCGACGCCATCCTGGACGGCGAGACCGGCTACGTGGTGCCCGGCCGCGGCGTGCCCGTCCTGGCCGAGCGGATCATCGCCCTGCTGGCCGACCCGGCCCGGGCCCGGGCCATGGGCCAGCGTGGCCAGGCCTGGACCGAGCAGGAGTGGGACTGGTCCCGGGTCGCGGGCCGCCTGAACGCGCTCCTGACCGCGTAGCGGCCGCTGGCTCGCGCAGCGGGCCCCTAGCTGGCGTAGAGGGCCTCGAGGTCCGCGGCCCGGTCCTTGACCACTACGTTGCGGCGCACCTTGAGCGACGGGGTGAGCTGCCCGTTCTCCTGGGTGAAGTCACCGTCGACGATGCGGAACCGGCGGACCGACTCGGCCCGGGACACGGTGGAGTTCGCGTCGTCCACGGCGGCCTGGACGTCCGCGATCAGGTCGTTGTTGTCCCGCAGGTCGGCGATGGTCGCGTCGGCCGGCTTGCCGTGCTTCTGCTTCCAGGCCGGGAGCGCTTCCTCATCGATGGTGATCAGCGCGGCCACGTACGGCTTGCCGTCGCCCACGACCATGGCCTGGCTGACCAGCGGGTGGGCCCGGATGCGGTCCTCCAGCGGGGCCGGGGCCACGTTCTTGCCACCCGCGGTGACGATCAGTTCCTTCTTCCGGCCGGTGATGCGCAGGAAACCTTCGTCGTCCAGTTCGCCGACGTCGCCGGTCCGCAGCCAGCCGTCCTCGGTCAGCGTTTCCGCGGTGGCCTCGGGGTTCTGCCAGTAGCTGGGGAACACCGTCGGGCCCTTGATCAGGACCTCGCCGTCGTCGGCGATCCGGATGGCGTCGCCCGGCACCACCTGGCCCACGGTGCCGATCTTGTTGCTGTTGGGCCGGTTCACGGTGGCCGCCGCGGTGGTCTCGGTCAGCCCGTAGCCCTCCAGGATGGTGATGCCCACCCCGCGGAAGAAGTGGCCCAGCCGCTCGCCCAGCGCGGACCCGCCGGACACCGCGTACCGCACCTGGCCGCCCACGGCGTGCCGCAGCTTCACGTAGACCAGCCGGTCGAAGACCGCGTGCCGGGCCCGCAGGCCGAAGCTGGGCCCGCGCCCGCCGCGAGCCTGTTCGGTCTGGGCCTGGCTGAAGTCGATGGCGGTCTGCGCGGCCCGCCGGAAGATCGCGCCCTTGCCGTCCGCGTCGGCGCTCTGCTCGGCGCCGTTGTAGACCTTCTCGAACACCCGGGGCACGGCCAGCAGGAACGTCGGGCGGAACGAGCCCAGGTCCGGCAGCAGGTTGTTCACGTCCGGGCTGTGCCCGAGGACGACGCCGTCGTCGAGGCACCCGATCTCGATGATCCGGGCCAGCACGTGCGCCAGCGGCAGGAACAGCAGGGTCGAGCTGTTCGGGGTGCCGAAGATCTCCGGCGCCGCCGCGCTGGCGTTGCGCACCTCGGACAGGAGGTTGCGGTGGCTCAGCTGGCATCCCTTGGGCCGCCCGGTGGTCCCGGAGGTGTAGATGATGGTGGCCAGGTCGTCCGCGCCGGCCGCGGTGGCTCGCTCGGCCACCGTGTCGTCGCCGACCGACGCGCCCTCGGCTCGCAGCGCGTCCAGGCCCGGGGCCTTGCCCTCGCCTTCCTCCGCGCCCTCGATCCGCCACACGTGCTCCACGGCGGTGAGCCGGTCCCGCAGCCCGGACACGATGGCCTCGTGCGCCTCGCTCTCCACGAAGATGGCCTTGGCCCCGGAGTTGCTCATGATCCATTCGACCTGCCCGGCCGACGAGGTCTCGTACACCGGCACGACCACCGCGCCCGCCGTCCAGATGGCGAAGTCCAGGGCCGTCCACTCGTACCGGGTCCGGGACATCAGCGCCACCCGGTCGCCGGTCCCGACGCCCGCCGCGATCAGCCCCTTGGCCAGTCCGGTCACCTCGTCGCGGAACTCTCCGATGGTGACGTCCTGCCAGGTCTCGCCGCTCTTGCGGCGCAGCGCGACCTGGCCCGGATTTTCGGTGGCTCGCTCGGTCACGATGCCGGCCAGATTGGCCGTGCTGGTGATCTCCACAAGAGCCGGGATGGTGTGCTGGCGCACGACGCTGTCTCCTTCACGGGCCTGGGCGATGCCACGACCGTACCGTGTAAAGCTACTGGCCGGTAGTCTTTGCCGGACACATCCAGGCTACGTCCGGGCGGCCTGCCCTTACGCAAGTCCCGGGCTTAGCGTGGAGGCATGCGGATCCATCTGGTGAGCGACGTACACGGCCGGTCCGACGGGCTGCCGGACGCGGCCCGCGACGCGGACGCGCTCATCTGCCTGGGGGATCTGCTGCTGTTCCTGGATTACGCGGACCACCGGCGGGGCATCTTCGCCGATCTGTTCGGCGCCGAGCAGGCCCGCGAGTTCATGACCCTGCGCCTGGAAAAGCGCTTCGACGAGGCCCGGGCCCTGTCGGCCCGGCTGGCCGAGGGCCTGCCCGAGGGCTCGATCCGGGACGCGATCAACGGTGCCGCCATGCGCCAGTACGCCGGCCTGTTCGCGGCCCTGCCCGAGCCTACCTATCTCACCTATGGCAACGTCGACATCCCGCGCATGTGGGCCGGGCATCTCAAACCCGGCCATCAGGTCCTGGACGGGGCCCGGGCCGAGCTGGACGGCTGGACGTTCGGCTTCGCGGGCGGCGGGCTGACGTCGCGCTACCACACGCCCCATGAGATCAGCGACGACGAGTACGCGGCCAAGCTGGCGGCCGTCGGCGAGGTTGATGTGCTCTGCACGCACATACCGCCCGCCGTGCCCCAGTTGCTGTACGACACCGTGGCCCGCCGGATGGAGCGGGGCAGCGCCGCCCTGCTGGACGTGATCCGCCGGACCCGCCCCCGCTACGCCTTCTTTGGCCACGTGCACCAGCCGCTGGCCCACCGGGCCCGGATCGGCGTCACGGAGTGCATCAACGTGGGGCATTTCCGGGCCACCGGCGTGCCTTATGTCCTGCGCTGGTAGAGGTACGCTCCAGAGTAGGCACGAACGAACAGGGAGGCGCCAAGGTGACCGAACGGGACACCGGACCCGACCCGCTGGGCGACCTCCAGCGCTGGCTGATGCGGACCGGCGCGCGCAGCGTGACCAAGGAAATGACCGGCTCGGTCCGCCGGGCCCTGGGCCAGGACCGGCCCGCGGCCGATGTGTGGGACACCGCCACCAACCGGCCCGAGGCCGAGGCGCCCGAGTGCGCCTGGTGCCCGGTCTGCCGGGCCGCACGCCGGATGCGGGAGCGCCAGGGCGCCGGCTCCGGCCTGGGATCGACCCTCACCGGCGCGAGCGACGCCCTGGCGTCGGTGGTCCAGGAGGCCTACTCGGCGTTTGAGTCGGCCATGAAGGCACCCCCCTCCAAATGGGAGGATGCCGGTCGTGACCCTGACGATCGGCGTTGACGTCGGGGGAACCAAAGCCGCGGCCGGCGTCGTCGACGCCGACGGGCGCATCATCGAAAAGCTGAAACGCTCCACCCCGGCGGCCAGCCCGGCCCGGACCGCCCAGGTGATCGCGGACGTGGTCACCGAGCTGGCGGCCGGGCACGACGTGGACGCGGTCGGGCTCGGCGCGGCCGGGTTCATCGATGAGGGCCGGTCCACCGTGTTGTTCGCCCCCAACCTGGCCTGGCGTAACGAGCCGCTGCGGGACTCCGTGCAGGAACGGGTCGGGCTACCGGTGTTCGTCGAGAACGACGCCGACAGCGGCCTCTGGGCCGAGGCCCGGTTCGGGGCCGCCCGCGGTTACCAGGACGTCATCATGATCGCGGTGGGGACCGGCATCGGCGCGGCCATCCTGATCAACGGGGACCTCTACCACGGCCGCTACGGCATCGCCGGCGAGCCCGGCCACTACCGGGTGGTTCCGGACGGCCGGCTGTGCGGCTGCGGCAACCGCGGCTGCTGGGAGCAGTACGCCAGCGGTAGCGCGCTGGTGGCCGAGGCCCGCGATTTCGCCCGGCGCAGCCCCGAGGGCGCGATGCGCCTGCTGCAGCTGGGCGGTGGCCGGCCCGAGGGCATCTCCGGGCCCCAGGTCACCGAGGCGGCCCGGGAGGGCGACCCGGCCGCGCTGCGCTGCTTCCAGATCGTGGGCAACTGGCTCGGTCAGGGCATGGCCGACCTGGCCGCGATCCTGGACCCGGGCTGCTTCATCATCGGCGGCGGCGTGTCCGAAGCGGGCGACCTGCTGATCGAGCCGGCCCGGTCGGCCTACGAACGGTCCCTGGTCGGCCGCGGCTACCGGCCGCTGGCCCACATCCGGCTCGCCGAACTGGGCGCCGACGCGGGCGTGGTCGGCGCCGCCGACCTGGCCCGCCGCTACGTGGCGGTGGCCTCGACGACAGTGCCCTAGACGATCAGGCCCTAGACGACCGCGCCGTCGTCCGGCCCGTTGCCGTCCCGCGGCTCATCCCCCATGCGCATGACCAGGATGGCGAACCCGCCCACGAACGCGCCGATGGCGAAGAACGCGGCCACCGCGGGCACCGTCCAGCCCACCGCGGTCGCGATGAGCAGATAGGCGGGACCGCCGAACAGCGCAGCCCAGGCCCCCTTGGTCACCGGGTCCAGCTTGGGCAGCGGCGGAGGTGGCGGCGGGAAGTAGTGCTCCTCCTGCGTCTCCGGTGCCGGCCGCGCCCCGGGCGCCGGGCGGTCCGGCCCGGCCAGCTCGGGTGCGGCCAGGTCGGGTGCGGCCAGGTCGGGCCCAGGCAGGTCGGGGCCAGGCAGATCGGGGCCAGGCAGGTCGGGGCCAGGCAGGTCGGGGCCAGGCAGATCGGGCCCAGGCAGATCCGGCGCGGTCAGGTCCGCGTTGAACGGCGGGTCGACCGGCACCGGTCGCGCCTTGGCCTGCGGCCCTTCCGGGCTCCCCGGGGCCTTGGGCGTTCTGACCTGTGAGGCGTCCGGGATGGACGCCTCGGATGTGGCGGCTCCGGGCTCGGCCAGATTCTCGCGCTCGGGCCACGTCTGACCCGCCGCCGGCGCCTCGTAGCGCGCGATCAGGTCGAGCCAGGCCGCATCTTCTTCGTTCTCGCCGCTGCTCACGTCCTCGCCTCGCCCCTCCCCTCCTGGACACCCCACTTTGGACCAGCACTGTGATCCCGGACGAACTGCAAGCTTCCGGTGAAAATAGCCTGCGCGTCATTGTCCATTGTCGCAACGTGGTAACTGTCATGACAGGCCCGGACCGTGAGCAATTCCGGCCGCAGGCCCGCCTCCAGGACCCGCATGCTCGGCGGCCCCACCACGTGGTCGACGGTGCTGCGGTAGACCAGCACCGGCTGGCTGACCTGGGGCAGGTCCCGGGCGGTGGCCTTCCACAGCCGCGGCAGCGACGCGGCCGCCACGGCCGGGACCCGGTCGTAGGACAGCTCCACGGCGCCCGGCTTTTTGATGTCGTTGCCGATCGCGGGCATCGAGCGGATGACGCGCTTGAGCAGCGGCGCGACCAGGAACAGCTTGGTGTCCGGGGCCAGCGAGGGGTTGACCAGGACCAGGCCGCGGACGCCGGCCCCGTGCTGGCCAGCACCGTGGGTCTCGGCCAGCCGCAGCGCCAGGCAGCCGCCCATGGACAGGCCCATCACGAACACCTCGTCGCACCGGCCCCGCAGCTCGGCCAGGGCCGCCTCCGCCGCCGCCAGCCAGTCGTCGGACGTGGTGTGGTTCATCTCCTGCCAGCTGGTGCCGTGGCCCGGCAGCAGCGGCAGCGACACGCTCAGGCCCGCCTCGGCCAGGAAACCGGCCCACGGCCGCAGGGACTGGGGGCTGCCGGTGAAGCCGTGACACAGCAGCACGCCGGTGGCTCCACCCTGGTGGGAGAATGGCTCCGCACCTGCCAACCGGCCCATGTTCCTCCCCTGGTCAAACCGCCCGGTGCTAGGCATCGTCGCATGCGGGCGGCTAGATCGCACCCCGCGCGGGGTTAAAAACAGCGCCGAACATGCGAATATTTGGGCGTGTACTACAAACTGGCTCAGCTCACCCTCGGGGTGGCGCTGAAGATCATCTTCCGCCCGCGGGCGGAAGGCGCGCGCAACGTTCCAAGGCAGGGGGCGGCGATCATCGCCAGCAACCACCTGTCGTTCTCCGATCACTTCTTCGGCCCGCTCCCGCTGCGCCGGCAAGTGATCTTCCTGGCCAAGTCCGAATACTTCACCGGCAAGGGGCTGAAGGGCTTCATCAGCCGGGCCTTCTTCAGCGCGCTGGGCCAGGTCCCCATCGACCGCAGCGGCGGCGCGGCCAGCGAGCGGGCCATGCGGACCGGCCTGCGCGTGCTGGCCGAGGGGAACCTGCTGGGCATCTACCCGGAGGGCACCCGCAGCCCGGACGGACGGCTGTACAAGGGCAAGACCGGCGTGGCCCGGCTGGCCCTGGACGCCCAGGTCCCGGTGATCCCGTGCGCGATGATCGACACGTTCGAGTTCATGCCGTCCGGCCAGACCAGGCCGAACTTCCGCATCCGGCCCGGGGTCCGCTACGGCGAGCCGCTCGACTTCTCCCGCTACTACGGCATGAGCTCGGACGCCCGCGCCCTGCGCGAGGTCACCGACGAGATCATGCGGGTCATCGAGAAGCTGTCCGGTCAGCAGAGCGTGGACATGTACGCCCAGGCGGCCAAGGAGAAGCTGGCCCGCGGCCTGCCCGCCGAGCCGGCGGCGCGTGCGCAGGAAGAGCCACCGCCCGGCGGCGAACTGTAAGCCGGGCCACCCCGTAACCACTAAGGTTGGCGCCATGAGAGTGGGAGTCCTCACCGGGGGCGGCGATTGCCCCGGCTTGAATGCTGTGATCCGTGCCGTCGTGCGCAAGGGCGTGCAGGAGTACGGGTATGAGTTCGTTGGCTTCCGCGACGGCTGGCGCGGTCCGCTGGAGGGGGACACGGTCCCCCTGGACGTGCAGGCCGTACGCGGCATCCTGCCCCGCGGCGGGACGATTCTGGGCACGTCCCGGACCAACCCGTTCGCCGGCAGCGGCAGCGGTCCTTCCGGCGCCGAGCGGATCAAGGACAACCTGGCCGGCCTCGGGGTGGACGCGCTGATCGCGATCGGCGGCGAGGACACCCTGGGCGCGGCGACCAAGCTGTACGCCGAGGGCGTCAACGTGGTCGGGGTGCCCAAGACCATCGACAACGACCTGGGTGCGACCGACTACACGTTCGGCTTTGACACCGCGGTCAACATCGCCATGGAGGCCATCGACCGGCTGCACACCACGGCCGAGAGCCACCACCGCGCGCTGATCGTCGAGGTGATGGGGCGGCACGCGGGCTGGATCGCGCTGCACGCCGGCCTGGCCGGCGGGGCCAACGTCATCCTCATCCCGGAGAAGCCGTTCAGCATCGAGCAGGTCTGCAAGTACGTGGAGCACCGCTTCCAGACCCGGTACTCGCCGATCGTGGTGGTGGCCGAGGGTGCGCAGCCCGCCGACGAGGAGTTCGCCGCCGAGGAGCAGGGCGTCGACTCGTTCGGGCACGCACGCCTGGCCAACCGCGGCATCGGCCAGCTGCTGGCCGACCAGATCGAGCAGCGCACCGGCAAGGAGGCCCGCACCGCGGTGCTCGGGCACATCCAGCGCGGTGGCACGCCGACCGCGTTCGACCGGGTGCTGGCCACCCGGTTCGGCGTGCACGCGATCGACGCCGTGCACGACGGGGCCTTCGGCAACATGGTCGCCCTGCGAGCCACCGACATCATCCGGGTCCCGCTCACCGAGGCGACCGCCGTGCTCAAGACGGTCCCGCCCGAGCGCTACGCCGAGGCCGAGCCCTTCTTCGGCTGAGGCT
>DATDIH010000280.1:0-2231 GCA_036521155.1 Streptosporangiaceae bacterium | reverse complement strand
CCGCGGTGAGCAGCCGCATGACCCGCTGGTCGCGGCTCTGCACCACGATCAGCGGGTCGCCGCCCGCCTCCCAGGCCACGGTGACCAGGTACGGGAACGCGGCCCAGTCGATGTCCACCTCGGCCCGCCGCCCGTCCAGGCTGGCCAGCAGGAGCGAGACGTCGGCGTTGGAGGTGCCGGCCGCGGGATAGGCCACGGCGGCGGGGGATCTGGCCGGATTAGCCGGGTCGGCGATGTGCCAGCGCTGGACCCGGGTCTCGTCGACCCGGGCGACCAGGAGGCTGCCTCCGTCCGGGGCCCACCAGTAGCCGCGCATCCGGCCCATCTCCTCGGCCGCGATGAATTCGGCCGCGCCGTAGGAGAGCCCCGGAGCGCCCGCCGGGCCGGCCACCACGAGGTCCTCGACGCCTGCACCGTCGGCCCAACTGGCATCTCCATCGCCGATGGACTCCGCATCCGCCCCGCTGGCCGCATCCCCGCGGGCCGCATCCGCCCCGTCCCCGTTGGCCGCATCCCCGCGGGCCGCATCCGCCCCGTCCCTGCTGGCCGCATCCCCGCGGGCCGCATCCGCCCCGTCCCTGTTGGCCGCATCCGCCGTACTGGTATCACCAGCCCCGCGCGCCTCACCGTCGATCCGGGTCACGTGGAGCGCGCCCTGGTGCACGTACGCGACTCGTGTGCCAGTCGGGTCGGGCCGGGGATCGAAAGCTGGCGCCAGGGCGCCGACCGGATGGGGCCCGGTCTGCCCGACTGCGGCCTCCCGGACGCCGGCGTCGTCCTCGTCGCCGGAGGGCCCCAGGCCAGCCACATACACCCGGCCCGCTAGGGCGAACGCGGCCACCGAGAGCGCGCGGTCGGCAGCGAACCCGACAATCCCCCCGGCCTGTTCCCGGGCGCGCTCGCGGCGGGCTTTCTCCTGCGGGGAGACATCCTCGCCGGCTGGCTCCAGCGTGGCGGGATCGGCCACCAGCTCTTCCTGCCCGGTCTCCACGTGGAGCTGCCACAGGCAGGTCACCGGGTCGTCGGCACCCTTACTGCGCAGGAAGGCGACCCGGCTGCCGTCCGGCGCCACCGTGAACGAACGCGGGAGGCCGAGGGAGAATCGCCTGGTCCTGGCCTGCTGCCGCGGGAAGCTTTCGGTCATGGCCCTGATCTTGCCATCGGGACGGGCCACCAAAGGCCGCCAACTAGTCTCGCTCGGTGTGAGCACCCCCGAGACCGGGGGCGGGCTGCTGCTGGTGCACGCCCACCCCGACGATGAATCGATCGAGACCGGCGCCACCATGGCCGGGTACGCGGCCGCGGGTGTCCCGGTGACGCTGGTCACCTGCACCCTGGGCGAGCTGGGCGAGATCATCCCGCCCGACCTGGCCTACCTGGGTGCGGGCCGTGGCGAGCTGCTCGGCAAGTACCGGATCGGGGAGCTCGACGCCGCTTGCGCCGCGCTGGGCGTGCGGGATCACCGGTTCCTCGGGGGGCCGGGCCGCTGGCGCGACTCCGGCATGATCGGCCTGCCCAGCAACGATGACCCCGGGTCCTTCTGGCGGGCGGACCTGGACGAGGCGGCGCTGGACCTGGTGGCCGTCATCCGTGAGGTGCGCCCTCGGGTCATGGTCAGCTACGACGACCGCGGCTTCTACGGGCATCCCGATCACGTCCAGGCCCACCGGGTGGCCTGGCGCGCCTTCCAGCTGGCCGGGGACCCCGCTCTCTCCCTGCCTGGCGGCGGTGCCGTGCCTGGCGGGTGCCCGGTGCCTGGCGGCGGTGCGTTGCCCGGCGGGGGTGCCGTGCCTGGCGGCGGTGCCCTGCCTGGCGGGGGCCCGGGCGGGAGTCCAGACCCGGCTCCGTGGCGGGTGGCCAAGTTCTACGCCACGGCCGTGCCGCGCTCGGTGCTGGCCGCGGCGACCGACCTCTCCGCCCGGAACGGGGTGGCCGCGCCGGACGGCTTCATTGCCGAGGCTGATGCGGACACCACGCCTTTCGGCGCTGCGGATGACGAGGTGACCACCGAGATCGACGGCTCCGCGTACCTGGGCGCCAAGACGGCCGCGATGCGCGCGCACGCCACCCAGATCACGGTGCGCGAACCGTTCTTCGCGCTGTCCAACTGGGTCGGCCAGCGCATCCTGGCCCGCGAGTACTACACCCTGGTGGCCGGCCCCAGAGGCCCGTCCGGCCCGGACGGCCGCGAAGCCGATCTTTTCGCCGGCCTCGACTAGCGGCGAAACCGA
>DATDIH010000279.1:0-8024 GCA_036521155.1 Streptosporangiaceae bacterium | reverse complement strand
GGACCGGCTGGCCGAGCAGCGCCGCCTGGACGCGGCCACCGGCATTCCGCCCATGTCCAGCGAGGACGAGCGGCAGTTCGCCCGGGCCCTGATCTCCCAGGTGCTCGAGGAGTACGCCCGGGGTGAGATCACCTCGGGCCGGTCGCCGCTCAACGCCCAGGACGAAGAGGAACTGGCCGAGGCCATCCACGCCGCCCTGTTCGGGGTGGGCCGGCTCCAGCCGCTGCTGGAGGACCAGCAGATCGAGAACATCGACATCAACGGCTGTGACCGGGTGTTCATCGGCTACGCCGACGGCCGCGAGGTCATGGCCCAGCCGGTGGCCGAGAGCGACGAGGAACTGGTCGAGCTGATCCAGGTGCTGGCCGCCTACTCCGGCCTGTCCAGCCGGCCGTTCGACACCGCCAACCCCCAGCTGGACCTGCGGCTGCCGGACGGCTCGCGAATGTCCGCGGTGATGGACGTGACGCTGCGGCCGGCCATCTCCATCCGGCGGGCCCGGATGGGCAAGGTGTTCCTGGCCGACCTGGTCGGCAACGGCACGATCAGCCCGGACGTGGGCTCGTTCCTGGCCGCGGCGGTCGCGGCCAGGAAGAACATCATGATCGCCGGGGCGACCAACGCGGGCAAGACCACCCTGCTGCGGGCGCTGGCCAACCAGATCCCCGGCGAGGAACGGCTCATCACCGTGGAGCGGGCCCTGGAACTGGGCCTGGACCACTTCCCCGAGCTGCACCCGAACGTGGTCGCGTTCGAGGAGCGGCTGCCCAACATGGAGGGCCAGGGCGCCATCAGCATGGCCGAGCTGGTCCGCCGCAGCCTGCGCATGAACCCGAGCCGCGTCATCGTCGGTGAGGTGCTGGGGGACGAGATCGTCACCATGCTCAACGCGATGAGCCAGGGCAACGACGGCTCGCTGTCCACGATCCACGCGAACTCCTCGCTCGAGGTGTTCAACCGCATCTCGACCTACGCGATCCAGGCCACCGAGCGGCTGCCGGTCGAGGCCACGCACATGCTGATCTCCGGCGCCATCGACTTCGTGGTGTTCATCGAGAAGCGCAACGAGTACACCCGCGGCGGGCGGCTGCGCCGGTTCGTCAACAGCGTCCGCGAGGTCACCGGGATAGACGGCCGGGTGCTGTCCAGCGAGGTGTTCGCGCCCGGCCCGGAGGGCACGGCCGTGCCGCACGCCCCGGTGTCCTGCCTGCCTGACCTGCTTCCGTTCGGGTACGACCCGTCGGTCCGGAGCTGGTCATGAACCAACTGGCTCTGCTGGGGATCGTGGCCGGCGCGGTGGCCGGTGGTGGCCTCTTCCTGCTGATCGTGGCGATCCGCGGCCTGCCCGCCCGGCCGCCGAGCACGCGGGCCAGCAAGCTGGAGCGGTCACTGCGGGACCTGGTCGGCACCCGCGGCGCGGTCGCGCTGGGGCTGGGCGCGCTGACCCTGCTGCTGACCCACTGGGTGGTGGCCGGGGTTGGCGTGGCCCTGCTCGCGCTGGGCTGGCGGTCGCTGGGCGGGGCCGCGTCCGAGCGGCGGGCCGTGGCCCGGCTGGAGGGCCTGGCCTCCTGGACCGAGTCGCTGCGGGACACGATCGCGGGCGCGGTCGGCCTGGAGCAGGCCATCCCGTCCTCGCTGCGCGCGGTGGCGCCGTCGCTGCGCGAGCCGCTGACCCGGCTGGTGGACCGGCTGCACACCCGGATGCCGATGCCGGACGCGCTGCGCCGGTTCGCCGACGACCTGGACGACCCCGGCGCCGACCTGATCATCGCCGCGCTCATCATCAACTCCCGGCTGCGCGGGCCCGGCCTGCGCGATCTGCTCGGCGGGCTGTCCACGTCGGTGCGGGAGGAGCTCGACATGCGCCGCAAGATCAGCGCCGACCGCCGCTCCACCCGCCGCAGCGTCCAGATCGTGGTGCTGGTGGCGATCGGCGTGGCCCTGCTGATGGCGGTGTTCAACCACAGCTACGTCAAGGTCTACGATCAGCCGCTCGGCCAGGTGGTGCTGATCGTGGTGGCCGGCCTGTACGCGGCCGGCTTCTTCTGGCTGCGCAAGCTGGCCCACTTCGACGCGCCGGAACGGCTGCTGTCCGAGCCGCTGGGCACCGGCCACCTGGCCGGCGCGCCCGAGACCGTGGCCGCCTGGCGGGGAGGCGGCTCGTGACCGCCGGGATCATCGCCGGGGCGATCGCCGGCGCGGGCCTGTTCCTGCTGGTGGTGGCGCTGCTGCCGCGGCGGGTGAGCCTGGCCCGCCAGCTGGCCCTGTTCGACCGGCCCGCCGCGGCCAGCCCGCTCCGCCGGCTGACCGCGGACTCCGAAAGCGAATTCAGCCGCAAACTCGGCGCGGGCCTGGCCGCATTCTGTAACGAGCAGGGCTGGCAATTCCCGGCCCTGCGCAATGATCTGGCACTCGCGGACAAATCCTTCGAAAATTTCCTGGCCACTTCGGTATTGCTGGGCGTATTCGGTTTCCTGATCGGCCCCATTCTGCTGCTGCTGATCACGGTGATCGGGCTGCACGTTTCCTTTGTGATCCCGATCTGGTTCGGTCTCATTCTGGCCGTGATCTTTGCGGTGTTCCCCTTTATCGAGGTCAAGCAGAAGGCGGCCCAGCGCCGGAAGGACTTCCGGCACGCGGTCGGCGCCTTCCTGGACCTGGTCGGGATGAACCTGGCCGGCGGCCGCGGCGTGCCCGAGGCCCTGATAGCGGCCAGCGAGATCGGCGGCGGCTGGTCGATGTGGCGGATCAGAGATGCCCTGGCCAACGCCCGGATCACCGGCCAGACGCCCTGGCAGGCCCTGGGCGCCCTGGGCGAGGAGATCCGGGTCGACGAACTGCGCGACCTGGCCGCCGCGCTCAGCCTGGTCGCCGAGGACGGGGCCAAGGTCCGGGAGTCGCTGACCGCCCGCGCGGTCAGCCTGCGCCGCCGCGAACTGGCCGACCTGGAGGGCCAGGCCGGTGAGCGATCACAGTCGATGCTGGTCGCTCAGATGTTTCTGGTTGCTGGATTTCTGGTGTTTCTTGTTTTTCCCGTTGTTGGAGTGCTTCTGGGTGTCCAAGGACATTAATGAGTTCTCTGCGGCATAGCAGATAGAGGGAGGGTCATGTACCACTACACCACCGCACTGCGGGAATACCTGGCCGGGATGCTACGCACCCACCGGGCCCGTTTGGCGAACGCCCGCGAACGCGGCGATGCCGGCGCGTCAGCGGTCGAGCTGGCCATCATCACCGCGGTCATCCTGGGCATCGCCGTGGCGCTGCTCGCGGTGATCAAGATCTTCGTCAACACCGAGAGCGGCCAGATCCACGGTTAGGGCCCGCCCCTTGGAAGTCCCGCTATGAACCTCCGCTCTCTCGCCGTCCCAGCCGAGCAGGCTGCCCCGGCCAACCATCCCGCCCCGGCCAACCGCCCTGGCCTGGCGGCGACCCCGCCTGGCCGGTCGCCTCGCCCCAAGCCACACCTTCGCCCCGTCAATCTTCCTCAGTCCCACAGGACCCAGAAGACCCACGGGGCCCATCAGTCCCACCCCCCCCAGAAGACCCACGAGACCCACCAGACCCACGGGGCCCAAAAGACCCACGGGGCCCAGGGGCCACTGAGGGCGCGAGGGCCGCGGGGGTCTCGGCAGTGGGCGCGGTGGCGGCGGGACGACCGCGGGTCCAGCGTGATCGAGCTGGCCGTGCTGGCCCCCGGCTTCCTCATGATCATCATGCTCATCGTGCAGTTCGGACTCTGGTTCAACGCCCGCCAGGCCGCGCTGACCGCGGCCCAGGCCGGGGCGCAGGTGGCCCGGCAGGACGCGGCCACCAACAGCAACTGGCAGTCGCTGGCCCAGCAGGCGTCGTCCAGCTACTACGACTCGCTCAACACCAGCCTCCTGAGCAGCCTGCGGGCCGACGCCCACGGCGACCCGGCCAACCAGGTTTTCGTCACCGTGCAGGGCCCGATGGGGTACTCGGTGTTCAACTTCTTCAACATCAAGTGGACGGTGACCGAGACCGCGGGCGGCCCGGTGGAGTGCTTCCGCCCGGCCGCCGGGGGTGGGCGATGCGGATGAGCATGCGGCGTCCCCGCTGGCTGTCCCGGCGCTGGCTCGGCGACCGGGGCTCGATGTCGGTCGAGCTGGTCGTCATCGCGCCCGCCCTGGTGCTGATGCTGCTGCTGATCGGGGCGGGCGGCCGCTGGGTCGAGTCGCACGGCGCCCTGGACGGCGCGGCCCGGGACGCCGCGCGGGCCGCATCGGTGGGCCGGACCCCGGAGGACGCCGACTCCCTGGCCCAGGAAGCCGCCCAGGCCGACCTGTCCAGTTCGGGCTGGTGCGACGGCGGCACCGTCGCGGTCGGGGTGAACGGGTTCCCGGCCACGGCCACCATCACCCAGGGCACCGACGTCACGGTCACCGTGAGCTGCAACGTGAACATGGCCCCGTTCACGATGCTCGGCTTCCAGGCCGCCACCCCGGTCACCGCCAAGGCTGTCGCCCCCCTGGACCCCTTCATGTGCCGGGGAGCCAACTGCCAATGACCCCCCACCCCTCCCGGCCCCCCGGCCACCCGCACCCCAGCCGGCGCCCCCGCCACTTGCACCTCCGCCACACCAGCCCCACCGACCCTTCTAGACCGGAGAACCCCACCAGCCCCACCGGCAGCAACCGTGATCGGGGGTCGGTGGCGGTGTTCACCGTGGTGTTCGCGGTCGCGGTCATCTTCCTGACCGCGCTGATCGTGGACGGCGGCAACGCCATGAACGCCCGCGAGCGGGCCGCCGACATCGCCGGCCAGGCCGCCCGGGCCGCCGCCAACGACATCAGCCCGGCCACCCTGCGCCAGGGCCCCCCGGCCGGCGGGGCCGGGTTCCCCATCGACTGGGACACCGCCTGCGGCTACGCCCAGCAGGTGGTGCAGCAGTACGGCGCCGGGCTGACCGGGACCACGGTCACGATGTCAGGCTGCCCGGGCCAGGGCTCCAGCCCGACCCAGGCCTCGGTCACCGTCCAGGTGACGACCAAACCGCTGATCGGGGGCGGCATCCTCGGCACCTTCACCGAGACCGCCACCGGAACCGCCACCTCTGAGTGCGGCAACGCAGTCCAGCAAGGAGAGTGCTGATGGCACCGCCGATTCCGGGGCTCAGGAAGCCCGTGCACGTCCCGCACCGCACCGCGGGTGACGTGCTGATCGGCCTGCTGGCCGTGGTCGCGCTGGCCGTGCTGACCGTCGGCGTGCCGATCGCGCTGATCAGCGTGATCGGGCTGCCCTGGCCGCACGCCGCGCCGGGCCTGTCGGTGTTCACCCACCAGCTCGACGTCCCCTCGATCCTGCGGGTGCTGTCCATCGTCATCTGGCTGGCCTGGCTGCAGCTGGTGTGGTGTGTGATCGTCGAGATCCGGGCCGCGGTCCGCAACGTCGGCGTGCCGACCCGGGTCCCGCTGGCCGGGGCCACCCAGTCGGCCGCGCACCGGCTGGTCACCGCGGCCCTGCTGCTGTTCACCGCGAGCGCGGTGCTGTCACCCGCGCTGACCCACGCCGCCCCGCCCCGGCCGAGCCACACCATCTCCTCGGTCGCCCCCGGGGCCCGGGCGGCTGAGCCCGGTAGCCAGACTCCCGCGCCCGAGCAGGTCGGGACGCAGGGGCTGGCCCAGGTGCCGCGGGCCGACAAGCTCTACGTGGTCAAGCCGCCCACCGGGCGCTACCACGAGAGTCTGTGGGAGATCGCCCAGAACCACCTGGGCGACGGCCGCCGCTACGCCGAGATCTACGAGCTGAACAAGGACCGGACCCAGCCCGACGGCACCAAACTGACCATCGCCAGCCTGATCCGGCCCGGCTGGATCCTGCGCATGCCCCGCGACGCCTTCGGGCCCGGTATCGAGTCGGTGAGCCAGCCGGCCGCCGCGATTCCGGGCACCAACGGCGGTGCCCCGGCCGGGCCGGGCGCGTCGGCCGGGCACGGCACGGAGGGTGCCGCCGCCGCGGCCACCCCGGCCACCGGGGCCCAGGGCGGCGGAACCGGGGGCGGCGGTGGCCTGGACCCGGCGGCCAGCGGCGGGTCCGGCCTGGGCAGCGTTCGATCTGATGACGGCACCGTGTCCGCACCGGACCAGCCGGCGGGCGATTCCCTCTCGTTCCCGGGCGAGCTGGCGGCGGCCTCGCTGCTGGCCGCCGGGGTGCTGGCCGCACTCGGGCGGCGACGGCGCGAGCAGCTGTGGCGGCGGGCGTTCGGGCAGCGGATCGCGGCCCCGGACGGCGACGCGGCCCTGGCCGAGAGTGCGCTGCGGATCGGCGCCGACGAGGCGTCGGTGGGCCTGCTGGACGTCGGGCTGCGGCACCTGGCCCGGTCTCTGGCCGAGGCCGGGCAGCCGCTGCCCACCGTGTTCGCGGCCCACATCGGCCCGGACAACCTGGACCTGTGGGTGGCCCCGGCCGACCCGAACCCGCCCGAGCCGTGGTCCGCGGCCGACGGCGGTGCCGTCTGGCGGCTGCCGGTCGGCGCCATCAGCCGCCTGGAGCTGGATACCCCGGGCGGCGGCCTGAGCAGCCGCCCGGGCGAGGGGGACACGCTGGCGCCCTACCCCGGGCTGGTGTCGATCGGCACCAACGAGACCGGGCGGATCCTGGTCGACCTGGAGGTCGCGCATGGCCTGATCGCGGTGCGCGGGCCGCACCGCCCGGTGCAGGCCGCGCTGGCCGCGCTGGCCGTCGAGCTGGCCACCAACCGCTGGTCGGACCAGATGCGGATCACCCTGGTCGGGTTCGGGTCCGAGCTGGCCATGATCGCCCCGGACCGGGTCACCGCCGTCGACGACCTGGACGAGGCCCTGCCCGACCTGGAGGCGCGGGCCGGCCAGCTGGAGCAGGCCCTGGCCGAGTCCGGGGCCGACTCGGTGCTCACCGGCCGCTCCCATCCCGATGGCGACACCGCCGGGGCCTGGACGCCGCACTACCTGATCATGGCCACCCCGCCCACGCCCACCCAGCGCGAGCGGCTGCTCGGGCTGGCCCGGACCCGGCACCGGACCGCGCTGGGCTTCGTGGTGGCCGGCGACGTCCGCGGCGCCACCTGGACGTGGGAGATCACCGAGGCCGGGCGGCTGCAGGCCGATGTGCTCGGCTTCGACCTGGAAGCCCAGTTGCTGCCCGCCGACCAGTACGCCGCGGTGGTGGACCTGTTCCGGTCGGCCACCCGGCAGTCCGGCGTGAAGCTGGGCGACCCGGCCGCCGGCGGCGCACCCGCCGAGCAACTGGTCCCGGACGCGCGCATGCCGGTCGAGATCGGGCTGCTCGGCCCGGTCACCGTGGACGCCCCCGGGCCGATGGAGCCCGACCGGCAGGCGCTCGCCACCGAGCTGGTCGTCTACCTGGCCACCCACCCGGCCGGGGTACACCCCAACGTGCTGACCGGCGCGGTCTGGCCGCGCGGCGCCACGGCCGAGGTCCAGGAAGCGGCGCTGGACCGGGTCAAGGCCTGGCTGGGCCCCGACGACCTGGGGCGGCCCAACCTGACCACCGACGCCGGCGGACGGCTGCGGCTCGGCTCGCAGGTCCGGGTGGACTGGCTGGTGTTCCGGGCCCTGCTGGCCCAGGCGGGTAGCGCCGCCGAGAACGGCCGGGCCGATGAGGAGGCCGCCGCGCTGGACCGGGCGATGACCCTGGTCCGCGGCCAGTTGCTGGACGGCCGGGACCCGAACCGGTACGGCTGGCTGGCCACCGACAGCTTCGAGTACGAGGCGACCGCGATGATCGCGGACGCCGCGCACCGGCTGTCGGCGCTGCGGCTGATGGGCGGGGACGCCGAGGGCGCGATGGAGGCGGCCCGGGCCGGGCTGCGGCTGGCCTTCAACGACGAGATGCTCTGGCGCGGCCTGCTGCTGGGCGCGTCCGCCACCGGGCAGGAGCACGTGCTGCGCGCGGTGGTGGGCGAGGTGTCGGCCCGGGCCGAGCTGGACGAGGTGATGCCGCGGATGGCGCCGGAGACCGAGGCGCTGATCGACGAGCTGCTGCCGTCCTGGCGGACCTCG
>DATDIH010000278.1:0-16668 GCA_036521155.1 Streptosporangiaceae bacterium | reverse complement strand
AATGGCGAAGATCCCGGCCAGCGTCCCAGCGCTGAGGCTCAGCTCATGCCGGTATTCGATCAGCAGCGGCGAGAACTGGTTGGCGCCCCAGCCCACCGCGAACATGGCCACCGCCACCCGGCGCCAGCTGCCCGCGGGCCGGGCCGCCCCGGAGACCACGATCGCTGCCATGCTCCCAACCTAACCTCTATAGCCAGGTTTGCTGGTGAGGCATCGCTCACACGATCGCCTCAGCGGAACGGGTTGATCACCCGGACTCCGGCGTAATCCTGGCCGTCGCTCAGGTCTTCGGACAGCACTTCCGCGCAGCCCGCCGCGCGGGCCGCTTCGATGATCGCGGCGTCCCAGTACGAAAGCTGGAACCGGTGCCGCGCGTCCAGGGCGGCCATCACGATCGTGCTGGTTATGTCCTGGACGCAATAGCGACCGAATGACTCGATGAGCCGGACGGCCTGCTGGTGAGTGATGGGGTCCGGCCTGCTGGCCAGGGTGGCCTGCACGTAGAACTCCTGCAGCACCTGGACCGACAGGGCCAGGTCCGGGTCGGCCAGGATGTCGCTGGCGCGCTTGGCCTTGTCCTGCTCGGCGGGAGCACGTGAGATCGCGTAGAGCAGGACATTGGTGTCAATGAACCGCACGATCGTGGACCTCGTCCCGGCTTAGCCGGTCTCCCGCGTGGAACTGCCCTAGCTCGGCCTGCACCTCGTGCTGCAGGGCCTCCAGCCGCGCGAACTCTTCCTTCCAGCCGGAAAGGCGTTCAAGATAGGCCACGACCAGCGCACTCACCGAGGTGTCGCGCTGCGCTGCGGCGACCCGGGCGTTCCGGTACACGTCGTCAGGCACGGATACCGTGATGTTCTTCACAGTTTCACAGTAACACTGTTTATGTGGATCTCGGTCCGTGCCGGGTGGCGATCACCACCGTCGCGTTCAGGTCCTCGCTGCTTTTGACCCGGGTGCCGAGCCCGGCCGCGTGCAGAATCTCCCGGGCCGGCTGGGCCTGCTCCGCGCTGACCTCGCTGAGCAGGCTGCCGCCGGGAGCCAGCCACTGGGCGGCGGTCTCGGCCACCCGGCGCAGCACACCAAGCCCGTCGCCGCCTCCGTCCAGCGCGACCCGCGGCTCGTACAGCCGGGCTTCGGGCGGTAGCAGCTCGATCTCGCCGGACGGAATGTAGGGCACGTTGGCCGTCAGCAGGTCGACCTGGCCGCGCAGCGTGGCCGGCAGCGGGCCGAACAGATCGCCTGCGAACACCTGGCCGCCGACCTGGGCCAGGTTGCGCCGGGCGCACCGGACCGCGGCCGGGTCGACGTCGGCCGCGTAGACCTCGGCGTGCTCACGGGGATCGGGATGCCCGCCCGCCCGGGACTCGCCGTGACCGTGGCTGAGCCCCCGGGCCACGGCCAGAGCCAGCGCCCCGGTGCCGCAGCACAGGTCCAGCACCACCACGGGCTCGCCCGGCCGCGCCGACTGCCAGCCCAGCGTGATCGCCTGCCGGATCAGGTATTCGGTGCGCCGCCGGGGCACGAACACTCCCGGCTCAACCGCGATGCGCAGGCCGCAGAACTCAGCCCAGCCCAGCACCTGCTCCAGCGGCAGCCCGGACATCCGCTGGCCCACCATGTCGGTGAGCTCGGCGTCGGTGGCCGCCGTGGTGACCAGAAGCTGAGCCTCGTCCTCCGCGAACACGCACCCCGCCGTGCGCAGCGCGGACACGACGGCGGAGTAGTCGGTGGTGGTGAACGATGCGGTCACACATTGACGTTAGCCGGACCGGGGCACTGCGGCATCCCGCGCCCCGGCAATGTGGCTTTGCTCTCGGCGCGTCGTAATTAGCTGGCTTCGGGCTGAGTGGTACCTGACAATTGGCTCATGGATCGCCGCCGATTCATCGCCGGGATAGGGCTGCTGGCCGCAGGGGGCGCGGCCGGCACGGCCGCGGGGGTCGCCGCGGAACCGGCCATCGCCACCGAGGGCCCCACGGCCCGGACCGCGACCCCGGCCGGATCGGCCGCCCGCGCGGCCACGGTCACGTTCCGGACGTCGCCCGAAGACCGCTACGTGGCCCTGACCATCGACGACGGGCCGACCCGCAAGTGGACGCCGCAGGTGCACCGGCTGCTGGCCAACCATGGAGCCAAGGCCACCTTCTTCGTGGTCGGTGAGCGAGCCAAGGCCGACCCCGTGGTCGTCCAGCAGGCCGCGGACCATGGGCACGAGCTGGCCAACCACACCTGGGCCCACAAGGACCTGACCCGGCAGAACGAGGCGCCCGACGCGGGCAGCCTGGAACGCACCCACGAGCTGCTGACCAAGCTGACCGGCCGGGCCCCGACGCTGTGCCGGCCGCCCTACGGCCGCATCGACAGCGTGGGCCTGGCCGTGTGCTCGGATCTGCGCTACGGCGTGCTGCTGTGGTCGGACCACATCACCGGCAGTAACTCCCGCAACGACGTCAACCGGGTGCTCCGTGACGTCTCCCCCGGCAGCGTGGTGCTGGCCCACGACGGCGGCCCCGAGCCCAATGCCACCCTCATGCAGCAGCTCGACCGCCTGGTCGGCTCGCTCAAGGACGCCGGCTACCAGTTCCTCACCGCCAGCGAACTGCTCGCCGTCCCCGACCGCACCACCGCTTAGTCCCGGTCCGCTCACCCGTCCTAGGGATGACGGTGGACGGAAGGGGCGCGAGATGGCAGCAGCCGAACTTACTGGGGTGCGCATGTGGTACGGCCAGCACGGTGATGGTGACCCGTGCGTGCTGCTGCACCCGGGCGGCGCCGGGGTGGACGCGAGGGCACTGGAACCCACGGTGGCGGGGCTGAGCCGGACGTTCCGCGTCTTCACTCCGGAGCAACGCGGGCACGGCCGGACCCCGGACCCGGGCGGCCCGATCAGCTACGAGGCCATGGCCGCCGACACCGTCGAGTTCATCGAGACCGTGGTGGGCGCCCCGGTGTTCCTGGCCGGGTGCAGCGACGGCGCGGTGGTGGCGCTGACCGTGGCCCTGCGCCGCCCCGACCTGGTGCGGCGGCTGGTGCTGGCGGCTGGGGTGTTTCACCGGGACGGGTGGGCCGACGGGGTGCTGGACGGCGACCCGCCGGAGTTCATGCGGCACAGCTACGGCGAGCTGTCACCCGACGGGATCGGCCACTACGAGGTGATGGTGGCCAAGCTGGCGGCCATGCACGCCGGCGAACCCACGTTTACCGCGGCGGACCTGCGCCGGTTCAGCGGCCGCACCCTGGTCATGGTGGCGGACGATGACGAGGTCCGGCTGGAGCACGCGCTCGAGCTGTACCGCAGCCTGCCCGACGCCGAACTGGCGGTGGTGCCGGGCACCTCGCACGGCCTGCTGGTGGAAAAGCCCGCCCTGTGCAACCTGCTCATCACCGAGTTCCTGGCCCGGGACCCGGTGGCGACATACGCACCGATCCGCCGGGCCAGCGCCCAGGGCAACTGACCGTGCTCAGGTCAGGAAGCGCTCGGCCAGCAGGACGGCACCGATGACGATCATGGAGGCCCCGGACAGCCGGGTGACGGCGCGGGCGGTCCAGGGCCGGGGCAGCAGGATGGCCCGTACCACCGAGCCCAGCCCCAGGTAGAAGGCGCCGCAGGTGACCGTGAACACCACCCCGAGCAGGGCCAGTTGGCCGGGCAGCGGCCAGCTTTCTTGCCGGTCGGTGAACTGGGGCAGCAGGGCCAGGAACAGCAGCAGGCCCTTGGGATTCAGCCCGCTCACGCCCAGGCCGCGGGCCAGTGTGGGCCCTACCGGTGCCGGTACCGGTGCCGGTGCCGGTGCCGCCGAAGCCGGGCGCAGGTCCGGCGCCGGGGCGGCCAGGGTCGCGGCGCCACGCCAGATCAGGTAGCCACCGCCGGCCACGGTCAGCGCGGTGAGCAGCACCGGGTCCCGGGCCACCAGGGTCCCGACCCCGGCCGCGACGACCGCGGTGAGCACGGTGTAGCCGAGGACCAGGCCGCCGACCGCGGGCACTACGGAGCGGCCCCGTAGCCCGGTGCTGACCACGAACGCCCAGTCCGCTCCGGGCACGATGATCAGCACCAGGCAGACCCCCCAGAACGCCAGTACCGCGGAAAGATTCATGGAGTGGGCTCCCAGAGAAATGACCTTCGATAAAAAAATATCTCTGACCAAGCGAAATGTGCTGCCAACTATTTCTCGTATGCGCCGCTCTATTGGAAGAATCAACCTCATGGATGTGATTGACCGGAAGATTCTTGCCGCGCTCCAAGAGGATGGGCGGCTGAGCGTCACCGAGCTGGCCGGCCGGGTGGGGCTGAGCGTGTCACCCTGCCACCGGCGGCTGCGCGAGCTGGAACGCGGCGGGGCGATCCGCGGCTACCGGGCGGTGGTGGACGCCGACGCGCTCGGCCTGTCCTTCGAGGCGCTGGTCTTCGTGACCATGGGCCGGGAAGATCGCGACACCCTGGCGGCCTTCGAGGCCGGGGTGGCCGCGATTCCGCAGGTCGTCCAGGCCCAGCGGCTGTTCGGCGATCCTGACTACCTGCTGCGTATCGTCACCGCCGACCTGGGTGCCTATCAGCGCCTGCAGGATGACACCCTGACTTCGCTGCCCGGCGTCCAGCGCATGACTTCCACCCTGGTCATGAAGCGCGTCGTCGAGAACCGCCCCCTCCCCGCCTGACCAGAGGAAAGGCAACGCATGCTGGTTCAGCTGGCCACCATCCCCGGACGTGACGACCGGCCGAACGAGGATTTCCCGGCCGCCCTGCCCGATTGCGCGGTCCTGCTGGACGGGGCGGGCGGGCCCGCTGAGATGCCGACCGGGTGTACGCACGGCACCGACTGGTACGTGCGCGAGCTCGGGATCCGGCTGCTGGCCGGGATGGGCGGTCAGCCCGAGAGGCCCCTGACCGACCTGCTGGCCAGCGGGATCACTGAGGTGGCGGCGCTCCACGCGGGCCCCTGTGACCTGAGCGATCCAGGTACTCCGTCGACCACGGTGGTCATGGCCCGGCTGCGTCCGGACGCGGTCGAATACCTGGTTCTCGGCGACTCGACCCTGCTCATCGACCGGGACGGGCAGGAGCCGCTGGTCCTCACCGACCAGCGCATCGAGGAGGTCGCGGTGGCCGAGCAGGACGCCATGAAGGTGCTGCCCACTGGCACCCCCGAGCACTTCGCGGCCCGGGTCCGGTTCGTGGGCCGGCAGCGCGAGCTACGCAACCGGCCCGGCGGCTACTGGATCACCAGCACCGACCCCGCCGCCGCGGCCCAGGCCTTCACCGGGACCGTGCCCGCTGACGGGCTGCGCACGATGACCCTGCTGTCCGACGGCGCCACCCGGTTCATCGAGTTCTCCCTGGGCAGCTGGCGCGACCTGCTCGGCCTGCTGGACCGGGAAGGAATCACCGCCGTGCTCGGCCGGATCCGGGCCGCCGAGGCCGGCGATCCCGACGGGGCCCGCTGGCCCCGGGCCAAGCGCCACGACGACGCCGCCATCGTGCACTTCAGCGGCGCTTAGGTCCGCTCGGGGCGGGCGGCATTCATCAGGGCACGATGACAACCCGCTGGTCGCTGCCGGTGTCCTGCCAGGCGGCGGTGACGTCGGCCAGCGGGACGGACCGGGTGCTGACGGTGAAGGCACCGTCGTTGATGGCCCCGGCCAGGTCGGCGAGCTCGGCCACGATGTCGCGGGCCGGCACCGAGCCCTGGCCGCTGCCCACCAGTTGCAGCCGCGCGGCCCGCAGCGCGGCCGACGGAATCTCGGCCGTGGGCCCGGCCACCGACCCGATCTCGACCCAGCTCAGCGGCTTGCCCCGGTCGGCCCGCCCGGTGACCACGGCGGTCATGGCTTCGGTGGTGGGCGGGCCCCACAGGTAGTCGAGGACCACGTCCACGCCGGCGGCCGCCTCAGCTAGCTCCTGGCCGTCGAGTGAGGTGGTCACGTCGGCGCCCAGACTGGTCAGCCCGGCCAGCTTGGCGGGCTGGCGGCCGGCCCCGATCACGTGGCCGGCCCCGAGGTACCTGGCCACCTGCACGGCCAGCCGCCCGGCGCTGCCGGTCGCGCCCAGGACCAGCACGCTCTGACCGGGCGCAAAGCTGATCCGGCGCCGCAGCGCGACCCAGGAGGACATGGCCGGGTTCATGGCCGCCGCGATCGTGACCGGGTCGCTGCCGTCGGGCAGCACGACGCTGCGGCGCAGGTCGACGACGGTCTGCTCGGCCATGGCCCCCATCGTGGTGTCCCCCACCACGAAGTACCGGGTAGCCCCGTCCGCGGTCCGGGCCACGCCGTCCACCCCGGGGACCAGCGGCAGGTCACCGGTGCTGGTGTAGTGCGACCCATTGGCCTGCGACCGGACCCGCGGGTGCAGGCCGACGGCCAGGACATCGGCCAGCGCCTCGTGTGCGTCCTGCGGGGCCGGGACCGGGAACTCCTGGTAGGCGGGGGGTGCGTCGAACGTGCTGACCACGGCGGCGTGCATGGTTTCTCCTCGGGCTGCTCGCGATTATTTAGATGGTAATACGAACTAAATTAGATGGTAATACGAACTAAATCAAGCTAGGCTGCTGGCTATGAGCAACCACGCCGACGCTGGGACGGTCCCAACCGGGCTGCTGGACAACCTGGTCCTGACCTCGTTCACGGTGATCGCGCTGCTGAGCCGGACCGCGGCCGAGCACGACATGTCCCTGACCCAGCTGCGGATGCTGGCCGTCCTGCGCGACCGGACTCCGGCCATGGCCGACCTGGCCGGTTTCCTGGGCCTGGAACGGTCGTCGGTCAGCGGCCTGATCGACCGCGCGGCCCGGCGCGGCCTGGTTCAGCGGGTGGCCAGCAGCGATGACGGCCGCTCGGTTCAGGTCAGCCTGACCGAGGACGGCCATCGCCTGGCCGCTCAGGTCGCCGGCGAGGTGGCCGGCCTGGTCGCCCCGCTGACCGGCGCGCTCAGCCCGGCCGAGCAGAGCCGCCTAACCCTGCTGCTGGGCAAGATGCTGGGCTGAACACGATCGAGGCCGGTGTCCTTGCCTCCGCCGTCCGCGATCAGGGCCTAACCGTTCTGAGTCAGGGGCGCGCAGTAGAAGCGCTGGCGCTGCCCGTCCTCGGGGCTGCCGCCGGGCGGCGCCCAGGTCCCGGGCAACGGGACGAAGCCGAGCCGCTGGTGCAGTTCCTGCGAGACCCGGTTCTCGTGCGCGGTGAAGTAGTAGATGCGGTCGGCCCGCTCGGCCACCCAGGCCATCCGGGCCGTGGTCAGGGCCTCGCCGATCCCCCGCCGCCGCCAGGCCGGGTCGACGACCAGGCCCAGCAGGTACCAGCCGGGCGGGGCCGTGCCGGGGGTAGCTGGGTCCGGCCGGAACAGCACCACGCGCCCGTAGCCGGCCACTTCGCCGGCTGCCTCGGCCACGAACAGGGCGCGATCCCGGCCGTCATGGACGGTGCGGGTCAGCGTGTCCCGCCACTGGGCTTCGGGGCCCGCGCCCAGGGCGGCCACCAGGCGGACGCAGGCTTCGACGTCACCCGGCTGGCCGGGCCGGATCGTGACGTCCGCCGCCTGACGCTCCGGGCGCGGGGTCCAGGTCGCGAATGAATCGGGCTGCATGCCAGCCATCGTTGCGCCCGGGAGTCTCCCTGGCCACTCCGCTAGCTCACTCGGCCTCCCACGAACGGCTTGTGCGCCGTTTCTCATTAGTTGAGCCTGGTTCGCTCAATTATGTTGCTTCACGTAACATCGCTGTGGTCTATTGGCGGTATGACGAGCGGCACAGCGGAGGCGGTGCAGGGGACCGCCACTGACCGCCGTAACGCGCGGCTGTACCTGATCGGCCTGGCCTTTTCGCTGCTCGGCGATAGCGCGATGAGCCTGGTCGCGGGTATCTGGGTCAAGTCACTGACCGGAAGCAGCTCGCTGGCTGGGCTGGTCTCGGCCTGTATCTACCTGCCGTCACTGTTCGGGCCGGCCGGGGGCGTGATCGCCGACCGAGTTCATCGCCAGCGGCTGCTGATCCGGCTCAATGTCGTGTCCGGCCTGGTCCTGCTCGCGCTGCTGGCGGTGCGGTCGGCCGCCGACGTCTGGATCATCTTTGTGGTCATGACCTGGTACGGGATCGTGCTCATGGTCAGCGGGCCGGCCGAGAGCGCGCTGTTCGCCGAGATGCTGCCACTGGAGATCCGCCAGCGGGTCAACGGCTGGCAGCTGGGCCTGCAGGAGACCGGCCGCCTGGTCGCCCCGCTGGCCGGAGCGGGACTGTTCGCACTGGCGGGCGGCGGCGTGGTCGCGGCCGCCGACGCGGCCACCTTCGCCGCGGCCGCGTTCATGACCGCCCAGTTGCGGCTGCGGCCGCGCGAACCCGGATCCCGTGAACCTTCACACTGGCGTGCCGACCTGCTGGCCGGATTCACGCACATCGGCCAGACCCCGGTCCTGCGCCGTGTCCTTATCGCCGGGGCCGGGGTGATGGCGCTGTCCGCGATCGTGGTGGCGGCCCAGTTCAGCCTGGTCGAAGCGGTGGGCCAGCGGCCAGCCTTCCTGGGCGTGTTCAGCGCCTGCCTGGGCGGCGGGTCGCTCGTGGCCAGCCTGGTCAGCAGCCGAGTGCTCCGGCGGACCGGCGAGGAATGGCTGGCCGTGTTCGGCATGATCAACTTCGCGGCCGGCACCGCGCTCCGGGCCACCGGGATGCTGGTCCCAGCGCTGATCGGCACGATCGTGCTCGGTTTCGCCCTGCCCTGGGTGTTCCTGGCCGTGCTCAACCTGGCCCAGCGGCTGACCCCCCTGCCGCTGCAGGGCCGGGTCTCGGCCGCGGTCCTGCTGACGATGTTCGGGCCGCAGGCGCCCCTGCAGGCGGTGGGGTCCCTGGCCGTCCACTACGGCAGCTACCGGCAGCTGTACGCCGTCACCGCCGCCGTGGCTCTGCTCTGCGCGGCATTCCTGGTCCGGCCCGCCTGGACGTCCCGGTCCGGCGGGGTCAGCCCGGAATCGGAGTCGCGGTGAGCGTGCCGTCAGGGTGGACGGTCACCTGGGCCTGGTAGCAGACCGGGCCGCACTTGACCCCGTTGGGTGCGGTCTTGCGGAAGCGGACCGAGCCCTGGGCAGCCAGCAGCCGGGCGCGACCGGCCGTCTCCAGGGTGATCGACACCTGCGCCGTCTCGGGGGCGTGCGGTCCCAGGTTGCCGGCCGAGCTCATGCCGAGAAAGCCGGTACCGCCGCCATTGGCGACCGTGGCCCCCCTGGTCTGGCACGAGCTTTCGATGCAGATCTTCACCCACTTCACGTGCTGCCGGTGGACGAAATGAGGCCCGGACACCGACAGCCCGGACGCACAGCCGACCGCGCTGCAGGCGATGTTGCTGGCGCAGCCGGTCACCAGCGCCAGCGCGCCCGCGAGCACGGCCCAGCACGCTTTCCGCTCCGGCCCGGCGCCCATACCAGCCATGCCAGCGTGACAGGAAATCGCCGTCAAGCACGGTGCGGTCACAACCACAGCCCAGCCCACCTGCGTTGTCGTCCTGTACTCCTGATGACCGAAGATGGGCATGCTGAGCTACGACCGTCTTCGCTCGGGAGGTGCCACCGTGAGTCCTGCCCCGGGACAGCAGGTCATCGGGCCGGTGCTGCTGTCGGTCAATGTCGGGCTGCCCAAGGACGTGCCGTGGCAGGGCAGGACCGTCCACACCGGCGTCTACAAGGAACCCGTGGCCGGGCCGCAGCTGGTGCGCCGCCTCAACATCGACGGCGATGGCCAGGGCGACAAGGCGGGCCACGGCGGCGAGCAGCGGGCGGTGATGGTCTACCAGATCCAGTCCTACGACTACTGGCGGCAGCACTTCGGCCGCGACGACCTGAGCTACGGCATCTTCGGCGAGAACCTGACCGTCGACGGGCTGCCCGACGACGAGGTTTGCATCGGTGACCGGTACCGCATCGGCGAGGCCGAGTTCGAGGTCACCCAGCCCCGGGTCACCTGCTACCGGGTCGGCCTGCGCTTCGGCGCCCCCGAGCTCCCCGCGCTGCTGGTCGGTCATCACCGGCCCGGCTTCTACATGCGGGTCATCACCGAGGGACACATCCAGGCCGGGGACGCGATCGTCAAGACCAGGACCGGGCCGGGTGCGCTGTCGGTGGCCGACATCGACGCGCTGCTCTACCTGGGCGATCACGACCGGGCGAAACTGCAGGCCGCGCTGGCCATCCCGGCCCTCAGCCCGGGCTGGCAGGTATCGTTCCGCGACCTGCTGGCGGTGCCAGGCAGCGACGGGCTGGCCCCGTCCCCTCCCCCGGCGACCAAGCCGGCCTGGCCCGGTTTCCGGAAGCTGCGCGTCACCAAGATCGGCAGGGAGAGCGACAACGTCGTCTCCCTCTACCTGGCCGCCGCGGACGGCACGGCGCTTCCAGGGTTCCGGGCGGGCCAGTACCTCACGCTGAAGGTGGGCGGCGCCGGGCAGCCGGTCCCGGTCCGCAACTATTCACTGTCATCCGAGGCTGACACCGGTACCTACCGGATCAGCGTCAAGCGGGAGCCGCACGGCGTCGCCAGCAGCTATCTCAACCAGGACGTCGGGCCGGGAGCGGTCTTCGACGTCGCTGCCCCGCGCGGGAACTTCATCCTCGACGACGGCGCCGGGCCGGTTCTGCTCGTCTCGGCCGGCATCGGTGTCACCCCGGTCCTGTCGATCCTGCACCAGCTCGCGGCGGGCCACAGCCAGCGGGACATCTGGTGGCTGCACGGGGCCCGCGGCCCCTCCGAGCATCCTTTCGCGGCCGAGGCGCACACCCTGCTGGCCACGCTCCCCCGCACCCACGAGCTCATCTACTACAGCGCGGCTACCGCCGCCGAACGGCGCCGGGCTCACGCCTCCCCGGGTCGCCTCAGCAAGGAAGTCCTGGCTGGGCTGGCCATCCCGTCCGGGGCCAGCGCCTACGTCTGCGGCCCGGCGTCGTTCATGGCGGACATGCGCGACGGCCTGACCGCGATCGGCCTTGACCAGGCCGACATTCACAGCGAGTTGTTCGGGGCCCTGCCGTCGATCAACCCCGGCATCACCGGCCAGGTGGTCAAGCCGCCGCACCAGCCACCGGGCCCACCCGGCACCGGGCCTCAGGTCACCTTCAGCCGCAGCGGCATCACTGTCCCCTTCGGGGACCCCTGGCGCAACGTCCTCGACCTCGCCGACGCCTGCGACGTCCCCACCCGCTGGAGTTGCCGCACCGGCGTCTGCCACACCTGCGTCACTCCCCTGCTGACCGGCACCATCAGCTACGACCCCGACCCCCTCGATCCACCGTCCGACGGCCAGGTCCTCATCTGCTGCGCTCGGCCCACCACTGACATCGTCCTGGACCTGTAGGCATGGGCGCTCGGTGAGCGTCAGGCGGTCGCGGCGGTGCCTAGACGGGGGAACGGCTCGGTGGAAAAGATCACCTCGACCGGGACCTCGAAATGGGCGGCGAGCCGCAGGGCCAGGTGCAGGCTCGGGCTGTACTCGCCGCGTTCCAGGTAGCCGACGGTCTGATAGTGCACACCGAGCGCGTCGGCCAGCTCGCGCCGGGAGATCCCGCGCTCGGCCCGCAGCATCGCGATCCGGTTGTAAATGACCTCGCTGCTCATACGCCTCGCATCACTTTCTCGTGACGGGCCGCAACGGCCGAGCCGGATTCGCGGCGCGCCATCCGCCGCAGGACCACTGGCGCCAGGACGAGGCCAGCTACCGACCAGGCGGCCAGCACGCCGAACGTGGCCAGGTGCCGCCACGAGTGCCCGATTTCCACCGCCGCCAGCGAGTGCGGCAGCAGCGCCGAACGCATCCCCAGCCCCAGCCAGTACAGCGGGAACACCTGCCCGATCCATTGCAGGAACACCGGCAGGTGCGTGATCGGGTAGAAGATGCCGGAGATCGCGGCCAGGCCGGCCAGCAGGAGCAGCATGGGACCCCCGGCGCTGCGAGTACTGGTGAACAGCGACCCGAGCATGGCCCCCAGCGGCAGCGTGGCCAGCAGCCCGAGCACCAGCACCCAGACCAGCGTCAGCCAGCGGCCGGGGCTGCCGATGGCCAGGCCGGCGAACAGGAAGGCGCCGATGAGCAGCGTGATCGCGACCGCGAAGACTATCTGCGCGGAGATGTTGACGACCTTGCCGATCAGGTAGCCGAGCATGCCGTTCGGGACGGCCTTGGCCCGCAGCAGCGTGCCGTCCTCGCGCTCGATCACGATCAGGTCGCCCGTTCTGATGATTCCGTACGTCGCGATGTTCAGGCCGAGCACGCTGGCCAGCATCGTGGTGCCCAGCGAGAAGTGCGTCCCGGGCAGGGTCGTGTGCCGGGTCCAGATCATCGCGACCAGGAAACCGCCGGTCATGAACACGATGGAGGCCAGGTCACCTGGTGTGGTCAGGGTCTGCCGGAACTCGATCCAGCCCCGGGACAGTCCGGCCCGCGCCGCCACCAGCTCCGGGGTCATGCCGCCACCACCGTCAGCTTGGGCCGTGCCCCGTGCTCCGCCTGGCGAACCAGCGCCATGTAGGTGTCCTCCAGGGTGGCCCGGCGGACCTCCAGGTCTTCGATCGACTCGCCGTACTGCCGGAACAGCTCCCGGACGAACGCCGTCGCGTCGTCGGCCGCGTGCACGAACCGCTGGCCGTCCCGGCTCCAGCGCACCTCAGACTGGCCCGACATCGTGCGGGCCAGCTCATCGGCGGAACCGTCCGCGATGATCGTGCCGCCGGCCAGGACCAGGATGCGATCCGCGAGCCGTTCCGCCTCGTCCAGGTCGTGGGTGGTGAGCAGGATCGTGGTCTGCTCCAGGTCGGTGAGCCGGTGCACCACGTCGTGGAAGTCGCGCCTGGCCTCGGGGTCGAAACCGGCCGTCGGTTCGTCCAGGAACAGCAGCTCAGGCCGCCCGACGATGCCGATCGCCACGTCCAGGCGGCGCCGCTGCCCGCCGGACAGGTGACGCACCCGCTTGCGCGCGTGGGCGGTCAGCCCGACGGTCTCGAGCAGGTCGTCCGGGTCCCAGGGGCGCGTGATGCTGGCCGTCGAATACGGCGCGTAGTAGCGGCCCAGGTGCGCGAGCAGCTCGCGGACCTGCCATTTCCCATGATCACGCCAGGACTGGAGCACGACCCCAGTTCGGGCCCGCCACGCCTCGCCGCCGTGGGCGGGGTCGGTGGCGAGCACACTGACCTCGCCCGCCGAGCGCATCCGGAATCCCTCGAGGATCTCGATGGTGGTGGTCTTGCCCGCGCCGTTCGGCCCGAGCAGCGCCAGCACTTCCCCGTGACGCGCCGCGAAGCTGACCCCGTCCAGCACGTCGGTCTTGCCGTAGCGCATCCGCAGATCACGGACGGCCAGTACATCATCCATGCCTCGGATGATAGTACTTGTACTACATCTCGTATAGCCCCTACGGCCTGTGTGCCGCCAGCGGTCAGAACATCCGGCGGCGGGTGTCGGATCGGGGCCGAGCCGTTCGTAGCAGGGGTGAGAGGCTGCCCGCGACGGGCGCCCCCGAACCACAGGAGATGATCTTCAGATGCAGTACCTGGTTTCCGTGATTACCGACACCGTCGACCTCGCCAGCCCGGACGAGGACGCGGCGATCGACGTGTTCAATGACCGGCTCCAGGCCGAGGGCAACTGGGTCTTCGCTGGTGGCCTCGCAGTGCCCAGCGCGTCGACCGTCATCGACAACCGCGGCGAGGAGGCGGTGATCACCGACGGGCCCTTCCTGGAGTCCAAGGAGTACCTCATCGGCTTCTGGATCATCGAGGCCGCCGACCTCGACGTGGCTCTCAAGCTCGCCGCCGACGGATCGAAGGCCTGCAACCGGAAGGTCGAGGTGCGGCCATTCCTGTCAGCGTGACCGGCGCCGGGGTGGCGATCACCCAGGCCCACCACGAGGAGTGGGCCCGGGTGGTCGCCGCCTTGACCAGGCGCTTCGGTGACCTCGACATTGCCGAAGAGGCAGCCGCCGAGGCGTTCGCGACCGCCGTCGAGCGGTGGCCAGCCGACGGCGTACCCCCCAATCCCGGGGCCTGGCTTACCACCACCGCCAGCCGCAAGGCCATCGACCGGATCCGGCGCGAGACCAAGCGCCATGACAAGCACAAGGAGGCTCAGCTGATGTCCGACGACGACCCTCCCGCGTCTCCCGGCGCCATCGACGACGACCGGCTCCGGCTGATCTTCACCTGCTGTCACCCGGCGCTGGCGCAACCGACCCGCGTGGCGCTGACGCTGCGCATGGTCGCCGGCCTGACCGTGCCCGAGATCGCCCGGGCCTTCCTGGTCGCCGAGGCCGCCATGGGGCAGCGGATCACCCGCGCCAAGGCCAAGATCAAGGCGGCCCGCATCCCCTACCGGGTGCCGTCCGCGGAGGATCTTCCGGCCCGCGTCACCGGCGTACTCGCCGTCCTCTTCCTCGTCTTCAACGAGGGCTACCTGGCCACCGGCCCCGGCACCGATCCCATCCGTCACGACCTGATCGCCGAGGCGATCCGGCTCACCCGCCTGATCCGTGACCTCCTGCCGCAGGATGGTGAGGTGGCCGGGTTGCTGGCGCTGATGCTCCTCACCGAGGCTCGCCGCACGGCCCGGGTTTCGGCCGGCGGCGACCTGGTCACCCTGACTGAGCAGGACCGTGGCGCCTGGGACACGGCGCTGATCGCCGAAGGCCACCAGCTGGTACGCGACCGTCTCGCCGCGGCCGCCGCCGGGGCGGCTCCGGGCCGCTACCAGATCCTGGCCGCGATCAGCGCCGTGCACACCTCCGCCCGCGACGTCCGCGACACCGACTGGTCGCAGGTCGTCGCCCTCTACGACCAGCTCGTTCGCGTCGACCCCTCGCCGGTCGTCGCCCTCAACCGGGCCATCGCGGTGGCCGAGCTCGACGGCCCGGAGGTCGCCCTGGCCGCCGTCGACCGCCTCGAAGGCCAGCTGGCTGGCTACCACCCCTACCACGCCACCCGCGCCGACCTGCTGCGCCGGCTGGGCCGCAGCCAGCAGTCGCGTGTGGCCTACGACAAAGCCATCGACCTGGCCGGCAACACCGCCGAGACCGCCTACCTGACCCGCCGCCGCGACCAGCTGGGCTAGCCTGCCGCGTTCGGCCTTGGCCTGCCATTCCTTTACAGCACGGCGGTCAGAGGCAGAGAGCTGGCAGCGAACTGACAGCGGCTATTGGTTCGCTCGGAGGGATCAGCCATCACGGCCATACCGGCTGAGCCGCGGCTCGGCCCGACGGAGGGATCACCCATGAACGTGAAGAGCAAGGCGCTGGGGTTTACCGCTTCCGGCGCACTCGCCCTCGCGGCGGTCGGCACCATCGGCGCATCGTCCGCATCCGCTCACACCGTCTGGGGTTACTGCACCCACGGTGGCCACTCGGGGATATGCACCATCATGGGCGCTTCCGAGGCACTGTGGTCGTCGACCAACGCGCTCATCCGGACCATTCCCACCAATGACGAGGTCGAAGTCGAATGCTGGTACACCGGCGGCGGCCCCGGCACGCCTGCCGACGGCATTTGGGATCACATTGTCTGGACGGCGCATGGTGGCAGCTCGGGCACCCTCGTCCAGGGCCACATGGATGACAACCAGGTCGATCTCGGGGGTGACACCCCGGCCCAGCTCGGTCTGCCGCACTGCGGCTGAGCCGGTCCGTAGGGCGGGGCGGTTCGGTGGCGAACCGCCCCGGGCTCGACGGAGGTGAGCAGCGTGCCGCAGACTTGGCTCATGCCGTACGGTCCGCCCCCGACCCCTCGGGGTCTCCGCTCATCCAGACGATCTCGCGTCGAGGAGCCCCGCGTCGAGGAGCCCGGCGCCAATCCCGTCCGGGTCACGGTCGACCTGACCCCAGCCGAGTATCAGGTACTGAATGTCTGGCTGGCCAGAGCTAGCTTGCAGCTCGATCAGCCGGTCAGCAAGATGACCGTGGCCCACGGAATCAGAGCCATGATCCAGGCCGCCGCGGCCGACAATGCCGTCAGCGACGCCGTGCTCGACATCATGCGCAAAGATCAGCCCTGAATTACAGGCCAGAATCGTAAGTGCCCCGCCCGGAGCTGTGCTGTGTCGTATCGCTATATGCCATAGCTATGCGGTTTCCTGGCCCAGGGTGCCCATTGCTCTGTTTGCTGCTCCCTGGTTATTCCAGCGCTGCGGCAGGATGGGGACATCATTTCGTCACGGGCGATATGGCGAGACGCCTGAAGTCGCATCCAGCCCACATGGGCCCCGGTGGCCGAACCCCGCCCGGGCGGTGAGCGGGCGGCGGAATCACCCTTCCCAGGGTGAGGACATTCTGCGGTGGGCCGCCAGGCTGGAGTCGGGGATTCCGCCCATCGTGACCTAGGAGGCTGAAATGACGTCGGCGACCATGAGGAAAGCCACGCTGGCGAGCCACTCTTGATGATGTCAGCTACCGCGCCCGGGCCGGAGCCGCAGATCCCGGTCGGCGTCGACGGCGAGTCGATACTGATGTCTACGCCAGTGACTTGCACCGTCTCCCCTGGCGCGCTCCGCGTCTGGGTGCCACGCGACCGCCCGGGCATTGCCGCGCCGAAGCCCCCGGTGAACTGGGCCACGCTGCGGCACCTGGCCGGCCCGGCCCGGCTGCGGGCCGCCCGGCCCAGGCACGGCATCAATCGGCATCGATCGGAGGTGGCGTTATGTCCAAGAAGGACAAGGAAAAGA
>DATDIH010000277.1:0-10577 GCA_036521155.1 Streptosporangiaceae bacterium | reverse complement strand
TTCCCGTGGTGAGCCAGCTGCCGGTGCCGGTGCTGTCCCGGCTGCCCATCTCGGTGCTGTCCAAGTGCCCGGTCCCGGTCCTGGCCAAGCTGCCGGCCGGGGTGCTGGCCCAGCTGCCCGCGTCGGTGCAGTCCGGACTGCCTTCCTCGGTGCTGTCCCAGCTCAAGCTGGGCTGACCACCGCCACCCGCCCGCCCCCCGCGTCGACGCGGGGGGCGGTCCGCTGTCCACCTGGGCCGGTTGTCCCTTTCTTACGGTAATCGGCGGTTTCTGTTAGCGTGACCGCGTACCGGGGGTCACAGACAGGAACGGGGCGGTGATGACCGACGATCCGGGCTTGCGGATCGGGGTGCTGGGGCCGCTTCAGGGGACTCGTGACGGCGCGCCCATCAGCTTGCCGCGTGGCCGGGCCGCGGTGCTGCTGGCGGTGCTGGCCCTGTCCCCCGGCCGGCCGATCGGCAGCGCGCGGCTGGCCGAGCTGATCTGGGACGACGATGACCGGCCGGAACGGGCCCGGGCCCGGCTGCAGACGGTGGTGGCGCGGCTGCGCGGTCTGCTGGCCGGCCTGGTGGTGACCGCCGGTGACGGCTACCTGCTCGACATCGAACCCGCCCAGATCGATCTCTGGCGGTTCCGCCAGCTGGTCCAGGACGCGGGGCGATCGCCGGCGAGCGCGCTGGCCGGGCTGGACGAGGCGGTCGGCCTGTGGCGCGGCGAGCCCCTGGCCGACGTGCGCTCGGCGGCCCTGGACCGGGACGTGATTCCCGGCCTGACCGAGGAGTACCTGTCCGCGGTGCAGCAGCGCGCCGGGCTGGGGCTGGCGGCGGGCCACGCCGAGCCGGTGACCGCGGAGCTGCGCGGCCTGACCGGCCGCTACCCCCTGCGCGAGCCGTTGTGGGAGCTGCTCATGCGGGCGCTGGCTCAGGCCGGGCGGCCCGCCGAGGCCATCGCCGAGTACCACCGGGCCCGCCAGCTCCTGGCGGGCGAGCTCGGCGTCGACCCGTCACCCGAGCTGCAGGGCCTGTACCAGCAGTTGCTGCTGGCCGACCAGGTCACGGCGACCGGGCTGGCGCCGGACAGGGCCCCGGAGTCACCGGCGGCCGCACCCGCGACCCGGCCGGGTGGTCCGCTGCGGCGGCTGCCCGCCGACACCCGCGTGTTCACCGGGCGGCGGCCGGAGCTGACCCGGCTGCTGACGCTGGCCGGCAGCGCCGGGGAGGCCGACCGGACCGACGGCACCGGCCGGACCGACGGAGCCGGGGCGGCCGGGACGGTGGTGATCTCGGCCATCGACGGGATGGCCGGGATCGGCAAGACCGCGCTGGCCGTGCACGTCGCCCACCAGCTGGCCGACCGGTTTCCCGACGGCCAGCTGTTTATCGACCTGCACGGCTACACCCAGGGCTACCCGCCGCGCACCGCGAACCAGGCCCTGGAGGCGTTCCTGCGCACGCTCGGGGTGCCCACCGCGCAGATTCCCGGCGACGTGGAGGAGCGCGCCGCGCTCTACCGCGAGCGGCTGGCGGGGACCCGCACCCTGATCGTGCTGGACAACGCGGCCGATGAGGCTCAGGTCCGGCCGCTGATCCCTGGCTCGGCCGGATGCCTGGTGCTGGTCACCAGCCGGCGCAAGCTGCAGGCCCTGGACGACGCGCACACCCTGGCCCTGGACGTCCTGCCCGGGGCGGACGCGACCGCGCTGTTGTCGGCGGCCGCCGGACCGGGCCGGATCGCGGCCGATGATCCGGTCGCCGCCGAGCTGGTCGCCCTGTGCGGACGGCTCCCGCTGACCGTCCGGATCGCGGCGGCGCTGCTACGCAACCGCCCCACCTGGAGCCCGGCCCACCTGGCCGGCCGGCTGCGCGCGGAACACACCCGGCTGGCCGCGCTGGCCGGCGCGGCCGAAGACCGGGATCCGGCCGCCCTGTTCGACCTGTCCAGCCAGAACCTCGGCCACGACCAGCGGCGCCTGTACCGCTACCTGGGGCTGACCCCGGGCCCGGAGGTCGACGCCCATGCGGCCGCCGCCCTGCTGGACCGGGATCCGGCCCCGGCCGAACGCCTGCTCCAGGCCCTGGTCGATCACAACCTGCTGCTGGAACCGAGTGCGGGCCGGTACCGCATGCACGACCTGATCCGGGCCCACGCGCGCACCCTGGCCGGGCAGGATCCGCGGCCGGAGCAGCAGGCCGCGCTGGCCCGGCTGCTCGACTACTACCAGCAGGCGGTGGCCCAGGCCGACCGGACCTGGCTGCGGGCTGAGCGGGCCAACCTCGCGGCCTGCGTGCGGTACACGATCGACCACGGCCTGGACCAGCGCACGATCGCCTTCACCGCGGGCGTGGCCGGGCTGTTGCGGGCAGACGGGCCGTGGGCCCAGGCCATTGCCGCCCAGCAGGCCGGCGTGGCCGCGGCCGCCCGCCTGGGCGACTCGGCCGCCGAGGCCTGGGCCCTGACCGAACTGGGTACCCTGCACCGGCTGACCGGTGACTACGCCGGGGCGGGCCGCGACCTGTGGGCGGCGCTGGCCCGGCACCGGGAAGCAGGCGACCAGGCCGCCCAGGCCCAGGTGCTGTCCGAGCTGGGCAACGTCGGCCGGCTGTCCAACGACTACCCGGCCGCGGAGGGCAGCCTCCAGGCCGCGCTGGCGATCTACCGGGTCCTCCGCGACAAGGTCGGTCAGGCCCGGGTCCTGACCGACCTGGGCATCGTCGGGTCCATGTCCGGCCGCTTCCAGGACGCGGAGCAGCGGTTGCGGGCCGCGCTCGAGCTGTGCCGGGCCGAAGGCGACCTGTCGGCCCAGCCGCGCGCGCTGACCGAGCTGTCCGAACTGCAGCGGCTGACCGGCGACTACGACCAGGCCCGGCGCAACGCCGAATCCGCCGTGGCCATCTCCGCGCGGCTGGGCGACCGGCTGGCTCAGGCCAATGCCCTGCTGCGGCTGGGCCGGACGCTGTGCCTGATCGGCGACTATGACGACGCGGCCCGCCGCGGGGAAGCCGCCCTGCAGATCCACCGTGAGCTGGGCGCCCGGCTCGGCCAGGCCAACGCCCTGACCCTGCTGGCCGAGGTCTGTTCCCGGAACGGTGACTACGCCGGCGCCGCGCGGGATCTGGAGCAGGCCATCGCCACCTACCGCGACCTGGGCAGCCGCGGCAACGCGGCCAACGGCCTCAACCAGTACGCCGCCGTGATCAGGTCGTCGGGCGACCCCGGCCGCGCGATCCGCTTGTACCACGAGGCCCTGGATCTGGCCCGCGAGACCGAGCAGCCCGACGAGGAAGCGGTGGCCCTGGAAGGTATCGGCGAGACCCACCTGCGCGAGCGGGAAAACGGCGACGGCGTCGCCTACCTGCAGCGGGCCCGGGAGATCTACCAGCGGCTCGGCATGCCCGCGGCCGGGCAGATCACCGCCCGGCTGGCGGAAATCGGGCCGCCGGACTGATCCCCTCCGCCAGTCCGGCCGGCCACGCCCCTCGCTGTCAGCCCTCCCACCAGCAGGTCAGCGCCTCACACTGCACGCCCGGACCCAGCCCGATGATCAGACCGGCGTCCCCCACGTCCGGCGGGTCGTCGAAGTGCCGGGCCAGCACGTCGGCCAGGCTGGCCGAGCCCATGTTGCCGTAGCCGGCCAGCGACTGCCACGAGCGAGCCAGCTGGGTCTCGTCCAGCTTCAGCGCTTCGGCCAGGTTCCGCATGATGGCCGGGCCGCCGGGATGGGCGGCCACGATCCGCAGTTCCCGCCCGGCTGACTGGTCCTGATACCAGGTCATCAGCTGAGGCGCGATCTGCGAGACGGCCTCGGGAGCGTTGCGGGTGGACGCGAACCGGGCCCCGCCCGCCTCGACCCAATACCGGTAGCGTTCCAGGCTGCCGGGCAGCAGGAACGACCACGGCGCCCCCAGCACCAGCCCCGGCCCGGCCGCCCGCCGGGAATCGCGGACGATCCAGGCCGCCGCGCCGTCCCCGAGCAGGGCGGTGAAGATGAAGTCGCTGTCGTCGGCCAGGCAGGGCTGGATCGCGGCGCTGCCGATGTCGGCCACCACCACCAGCACCACCGCGTCCGGATTCAGCGCCACCTGCTCGGCGGCCCGCTGCAGGGCCACCGCCGACCCGGCGCACCCCGACTGGGTGCAGGCGATACGGCGCACCTCGGGCCGCAGCCCCAGCGCGTTGCCCAGGTGCTCGGCGACGCCGGGCATCATCCACCCGCTGACCGACGCCACCACCAGCGCGTCGACCTGGTCCGGCGTGACCTGCTGCCGGTCCAGGGCCTGCCGGGCGGCCCGGCCGGTCAGCTCGAACAGCGTGTCGCTCACCCAGCCCAGCCCGGCCCGGGCGTCGCCCTCGGGGTCGAGCAGATCGTGGATCGGGCGCGACAGGTAGCGGGTGGCCACCTGGGTGGCCCGGGCCAGCGCCAGGTGGCGCGGGGCCTGGGCCGGGTCCGGGTGCCGCTCCCGCAGCGCCTGCTCGATCTCGTCCAGGCTGGTCGCGATGGCGCCCGGCACCACCACCGGCCGGGACATGATCGGGCGCGGGGAAGGTTCGGTGCTCATGCCGGCTCCAAGGGCCGGAGCGGGCCAGGCACCCAGCGAGCGATGCCTGGCCGCCCCGGCACGGATCAGTAGATGTCGGTGGAGGCGCTGGGGCCCCCGGAGGTGCAGACGCCGCCGTTGTCCAGGAGGGCGTCGCTGCCGGTGTCCACCCAGGAGGTGGCGTATCCCGGGGTCAGCGCACCCCAGCGCTCGTCATCGCTCCAGCTGGTCCGGAGGGCCAGGCCGCCGCCGTGGGTGTGGCTCGACGTGCCGCCACCGTCGCGCATCCAGTACTTCCAGTAGTAGGCGACGGCGGGGGTGGTGATGTTGAACCCGGTCTGGATGTCGACCGCGTGGTTGCCGACCGCGTACTCGTAAATGTAGGACGAGCCACAGTTCCCGTCGATCACGTTGTTCGGGCCGACCGCGTCCGCGGTCCCCGATTTCACCGAATACTGGCGGCCCTGGGCGTTGGTCCGGATCGTGTACCCGTGCGCCTTGGCCACCGCCGCGTTGAAGCCGGTGATCGTCATCGGCACGGTCACCCGCGTCCCGTCGGGCGCGGCCGTCACCCGGGTCCCGTCCAGTACGGTCACCCGCGTCCCGTCCGGCGTCGCCGTCACCCGCGTCCCGTCCAGCACGGTGACCCGGGTCCCATCCGGTGTGGCCGTCACTCGCGTCCCGGCCGGGGCCGCCGTGGCCGCCCCGGCCGGCAGGGCCTGCACCGCCCCGGCCACGATCGTGGCCGCCGCGACCATGACCCCAGCGCTGGCCGCGAGCTTGGTTGGCTTTCGCATACTGCTCCCTCGTTTGGTAGATCCTCTGGCCCCGCCGAAACCGCCCCCGTCGGTGATCTCGGTACGCCGCCGGAGCCATCCGGCTCCGGCCCCCTGGAGGCCAACTGGATCCAGGCTCGCCCGCGCGGCTTTCAGACCACTGCCACCGCTCTGTCAGCCCCGCGGATTCCGTCGTTAACGGACAAACAGGCATGCCGAGCGCAATCCCGGGCAGGGCAAATTGGAAAGACAGCGAAAAGACAGCGAACAGGAAGGCGGAGCGATGAGCGGAAACAGAGCGGTTGCCTACATCGAGCCGGGCAAGGTCGAAGTACACGACATCCCCTATCCCAAGCTGGAACTCCAGGACGGTCCCGGGGTCAACCCGGCCAACGTCGGCCGCAAGTGCGAGCACGGCGTGATCCTCAGGGTGGTCTCGACCAACATCTGCGGCAGCGACCAGCACATGGTCCGGGGCCGCACCACCGCCCCGCCCGGACTGGTCCTCGGCCACGAGATCACCGGTGAGGTCATCGAAGCCGGGCGGGACGTCGAGTTCATCAAGGTCGGCGACCTGTGCAGCGTGCCCTTCAACATCGCCTGCGGACGCTGCAAGAACTGCAAGGAAGGCAAGACCGGCATCTGCCTGAACGTCAACCCGGACCGGCCGGGCTCGGCCTACGGGTACGTGGACATGGGCGGCTGGGTCGGCGGCCAGGCCGAGTACGTGATGGTGCCCTACGCGGACTGGAACCTGCTCAGGTTCCCCGACAAGGACCAGGCCTTGGCCAAGATCAAGGACCTGACCATGCTGTCGGACATCTTCCCGACCGGCTTCCACGGCGCGGTGACGGCCGGGGTCAAGCCGGGCTCGACGGTGTACGTGGCCGGGGCCGGGCCGGTCGGGCTGGCCGCCGCGGTCGGCGCGGAACTGCTCGGGGCCGCCGTGGTCATCGTCGCTGACCTCAACAAGGACCGGCTGGCCCGGGCCCGGAACTTTGGCTGCGAGACGGTGAACGTGGCCGAGGGCGACCCCAAGGACCAGATCGAGCAGATCCTCGGCGTGCCCCAGGTAGACGCGGCCGTGGACGCGGTCGGGTTCGAGGCCCGCGGGCACGGCAGCCCGGACGCGCAGGAGGCGCCGGCCACGGTGCTCAACTCGCTGATGGATGTGACCGCGGCCGGCGGGGCGATCGGCATCCCCGGCCTGTACGTGACCGGCGACCCGGGCGGTATCGACGAGGCGGCCAAGGTCGGCTCACTGTCGTTGTCGCTGGGCACCGGCTGGGCCAAGTCGCTGTCCTTCACCACCGGTCAGTGCCCGGTCATGAAGTACAACTACGGCCTGATGCAGGCCATTTTGCACGACAAGGTCAAGATCGCCGACGCCGTGGGCGCCACGGTCATCCCGCTGGAGGAGGCCCCGCGCGGCTACGCCGACTTCGACAGCGGCGTGGCCAGGAAGTTCGTCCTCGACCCGCACGGAATCGTCGCCGGACAGAACTGACACCGGCTGTCGTCCGGTTACCGACGCGCCCCCTGGCCGCTTCTGACCCGGCCAGGGGGCGTTCTGTTTACACGGCTGCCCCGGCGGGCGGCCCGCGAATGCCTCTCCCCGCCGCCGGGCGCTGAGGCCTCACCGCTGCTGGGTGAGGGTGGCACACCCGAAGGTGCGGCGGTTAGCACCCTGCCCGAGCCGGCCGGCGGGCCGGACGATGGGGGCATGCAGGGTGGGGCACGGCGGGGTGGCCGGTGAGTGGCGGGCGGCGGCGGGCCTTCCGGTCGCTGACGGCCAACCGGGCGCTGGTGCGGGTGCTGACGGCGTACGTGATGTTCGGCTTGACCGAGGCCGCGGTGTGGATCGCCATGCTGGTGTACGCCTACGGCCGGGGCGGCGCCACCACGGCCGGGCTGGTGGCGGTGGCGCAGTTGGTGCCGGCCGCGATTGTGGCCCCGATCGCGGCCGGTCTGGCCGATCGGCGGTCGCCGGTGGTCTTGCTGACCGGGGGGTATTTGCTGCAGACAGTGGGCATGGCTGGGACCGCCGTGGCCATCGAGGCGCACGCGCCGCTGGCGGCCTACGCGGCCGCGGTGGTGGCGGCCACCGCGGTCACGGCCACCCGTCCGGCGCAATCCGTCCTCATCCCGTCGATCGCCACCATCCCCGATCAGCTGACCGCCGCCAACGTGGTCGTCGGCTGGCTGGATGCGGCCGGGCTGGCGGCGGCCGGGCTGCTGACCGGCGTGCTGATCTCGCTGGCCGGGGTGGGCAGCGTGTTCGCCGTGTGCGCCGGTCTCGGCCTGGTGGCGGTGCTGCTGACCGCCGGGCTGCGCGGGCCGGCGCGGGCCGCGGAGCAGGACCCCGGCGCGGTAACGGCCGAGGCCGCCGCGGGCCTGCGGCTGGCGGCGGGGCAGCCCCGGCTCCGGCTCATGCTGGCCCTGCTGAGCGCGGACGCGGTGGTGGTGGGGGCGCTGGATCTGCTGGTCGTGATCCTGGCCCTCACCGTGCTCAAGCGCCCGGCGGGCTGGGCCGGTTATCTCGATTTCGGGTTCGGCGTGGGCGCGGTGCTGGCCGCCACCGGAAGCGCGGTGCTGGTCGGGCGCGGGCTGGGCCGGCCGATCGTGCTGGCCGCCCTGGCCTTCAGCGTCGCCCTGGCCGCGGTCGCGTTCGGCCCGGGCACGGCCGGGACCGTGGCCCTGCTGGCCGTGGCCGGGGCCAGCCATTCGCTGCTGAACGTGGCCGCCCGCACCCTGCTGCAGCGTTCGGTTCCGCCGCAGCTCATCGGCCGGATCTTCGGCGTTCTGGAAGGGCTGGTCATGGCCGGGCTGGCGGTCGGGGCACTGCTGGTGCCCGCGCTGGTTGAGCTGGGTGGCAGCAGGCTGGCCGTGCTCGGCGTCGCGGCCGTGCTGCCGATGGCGGCCGTGGCCGGTGGCCGGGCCGTCTTCCGGCTCGACAGCGGTACCGCGGTTCCGGTGGTCGAGGTCGCACTGCTGCGTTCGCTCCCGCTGTTCGCCGAACTGCCCGCGCCCGCGCTGGAAGGCCTGGCCGCGGCGCTCGAACCGGTGTCGCTGGCCACCGGTGAGGTGCTGATCCGGCAGGGGGATCCGGGCGACGCCTACTACGCGATCGCCGCCGGTGAGCTCGACGCCGTCCAGGACGGGCAGCCGCTGGGCCGGTTCGGCCGCGGCGAGGGGGTCGGGGAGATCGCGCTGCTGCACGCCGTCCCGCGCACGGCGACCGTCCTCGCCCGCACCGCCGCCACCGTCTACCGGCTCGACCGGGACCATTTCCTGACCGCGGTGCTCGGCCACGCCCCGACCCGGCATCAGGCCACGCACATCGCCGGTACCCGGCTGGACACCGGGGCCGCCCCCGTTCGCGACCACCGGTAGACAGGAGACCGCCGTGGAACATCCGCTGGCCATGGACCCCGAGGCCATGCGGCGCGCCGGTTATGCCACCGTCGACGCGCTGGTGGCCCGGCTGGCCGACCCCGAGGCGGATCCGGTACTGCGCCGCGGCCAGGCCTCCGGCCTGCAGGCCCGGCTGAGCGGACCGGCCCCTGAACAGCCCGCGGACTACGCCACCGTCCTGAGCCGCGTGCTCTCGGACGTGCTGCCGCACGGGGCACGCACCGATCACCCGGGCTACCTGGCCTTCATCCCGAGCTTCACCACCTGGCCGGCCGCACTGGCCGAGCTGACCGCCGCCGCGGCCAACCTGTACTGCGGCGCATGGCTGGAGTCGGCGGGTGCGGCCCAGGTCGAGCTGGAGGTCATCGACTGGTTCCGCGGCTGGCTCGGCCTGCCCGACAGCACCGCGGGCGTGCTGGTCACCGGCGGCTCGGCCGCCAACCTGACCGCCCTGCTGGTAGCCCGGGACGTGGCCGGAGGCCCGTCACCGGCCTCGGTGGTGTACGTGTCCGACCAGGCCCACTCCTCGGTGGCCCGGACCGCCCGCGCGATGGGGCTGCGGCCGGAGCAGGTGCGGGTCCTGCCGACCGACGACCGCTGGCGGCTGCGGCCGGACGCGGTGGCCGCCGCCATCCAGGCCGACCGGGCCGCGGGCCGCGTCCCGTTCGCGCTGTGCGCCAGCGCCGGATCGACGAATACCGGGGCCGTCGATCCTCTGCACGAGCTGGCCGACGTCTGCGCCGCCGAAGGCCTGTGGCTGCACGTGGACGCGGCCTACGGGGGCTTTGCCGCGCTCACCGGCCAGGGACGGCTTCTGTTGTCCGGCATCGAGCGCGCCGACTCGGTGACGCTCGACCCGCACAAGTGGCTGTACCAGCCGATGGAGTGCGGTTGCGTGCTGATCCGCGACGGGGCCCGGCTGGAGGAGACCTTCGCCATCCACCCCGACTATCTCGACGGCGACGCCACCCAGGAGGCCGGCGAGGTCAACTTCGCCGATCGGGGCCTGCAGCTGTCGCGCGGCTTCCGCGCCCTGAAGGTGTGGATGAGCGTGCAGACCTTCGGCCTGGCCGCGTTCCGGGCCTGCGTCCAGCGCAGCCTGGACCTGGCCACCTACGCCGAACACCTGGTCCGCGGCACGCCCGCGCTCACGCTGACGGCTCCGGCCACGCTGGGGATCATCTGCTTCCGCCGGGAGTGGCCGGGCTGCGATGAGGCCGAGACCGAGCGCCGCGGCATCGCGCTGGCCGCCGAGCTGGAACGGGCCGGCACCGCACTGGTTTCCACCACCCGGCTGGCCGGCCGGCACGCGATCCGGCTCTGCGTGCTGAACCCGACCACCGGTGAGGATCACGTGCGGGCCGTGATCGAGCACTTCGCCACCGCGCCGGCCCCACCCGGCGGCGGCCACCCCGTGGTGCCGTCCCACGTCCGGGGCGGCCTGGTCGCCGAGCCCGCCGGGGACCGGCTGGATGGCATTCCGCTGCTCGATGGTGTGGCCACCGCGACCCGGGACGCTATTCAGGCTCGCGGCGTCCCCCTCGACGTGGCCGCGGGCGCCGACGTCACCCGCCGCTGGGACGCGGACCGGTTCTTCTACCTGATCCTGGCCGGCCGTTTCGACGTCATGATCGGCTCCCGTCTCGTCCGTACCCTCGGCCCAGGCGATCACTTCGGGGAACTGGCCGCCCGCGACTGGGGTGGCGGTTACGGTTACGCCCGGCTGGCCACCGTCCGTTGTACTGATCCTGGTCGTCTGGTTAGGCTGACCAGCGAAGATCTCCGGTGGCTGACCGACACCGAGCCCGCCGTCAAGGCCCGCCTGGCCGCTACCCAAGCCGACCGCCTGCGGA
>DATDIH010000276.1:0-16612 GCA_036521155.1 Streptosporangiaceae bacterium | reverse complement strand
TGTCGGCCACGCGGTCGGCCTCGGCCAGGGTCTGCGCGGCCTCGTCGATGGCCCGGCGCTGGCGTTCGCGTTCGGCCTGCTCGCGCTGGGCTCGCTCGCGGCCGGCCTGCTCCTGGGCCGCCTGCCGGGCCTCAGCCCTGGTCGGGCCGGTCCCTTTCTGGCCGGTCCCTTTCTGGCCGGTGCGCGGCCGGGGGCTCGGGGCGGGAGGTGCGCTCGGCTCGTCGTCATCGTCATCGTCGCCCGCCGCCAGGCCGAAGCCGAATCCGGCCGGCTGCACCGACTTGGCCAGCTGGCCCTGCCCGACTCTCGCCGCCACCTGCGGGTCGGCCAGGGCCGCGCTCAGCGTGCCGGTCACCTCCTGCAGCAGCGCGTCCGGTGGGTCGGTGACACCGGCTCCGGCCAGGGCCTGCTGGGCCAGCTGGCCGAGCAGTTTCCGGCGGGTCTGGGACAGTTCCCGTAGCTTGCCCCCGTCCAGCGCGCTTTCCGCGGCCCGCAGTTCGTCACCGAGCCGGCCGAGCCGGGCGACCGCGTCCGGGTCGGCCCGGGCCAGCTGGTTGACGACCCACGCCGCCCGGGTCGGCTTGCGCAGCGCCCCGATGGCCCGGGCCGCGGCCTGGTCTCCGTCCGCGCGGGCCTGCGCCACCAGGTCACTGCGCCGGTCGGTGAACTCGGCGGGGTCGGCGGCGTACAGCTGATCGGCGGCCGCCTGCACCCGGTCGTTGTTGGCCACACCGACATCGTTCCCCGTTCCGCCGCATCATGATCACACCCGCCCAGTTGAACGATCAATCAGGCGGCGCAGGGCCGGACAAATCGGGCTCGTGGTTCAAAGTGAGAAAACCAGCAGGTCATAGCGGGGGTACGGATGCCATAGGCCCGCGTTTTGCGGGGCGGTGGAGCTCTGCCAAGCAAAGGAGCAGCGATGACCGCTGTCGACTCAAGCGCCAACGAAGGACAACCCGTCTCCGTGGATGTCACGGAAGCGGAGGAGCTGACCGAACAAGCGTCGACCGGCCCGATGTTTGGCGATCCGCTCATGCTGGGCCTGCCGGCCTTCATCGCCGGCGCCACGGCCCTGGGCCTGGTGCTGGTCGGGGTGGTACCCGCCACCGCGACCGGCGCGTCCCTGCCGATCATCCTGGCCGCGACCGCGGTCGGCCTGGTCCTCGCCACGATCTGGGCCGCGTCGCTCGGGCAGAACGCGGTGGCCTCCGTACTGGGCATCTTCGCCGGCTTCTGGTTCAGCTACGCGGTCCTGGTCCTGGGACTGACCCACAACTGGTTCGGCATCACCGCCGCGGCCGCGCAATCGACCCAGGAGCTGTTCCTGGTCTCCTGGCTGGTCGTCATCGTGATGCTCACGCTGGCCACGCTGCGGCTGCCGGTGGCGTTCACCGCGCTGTTCTTCCTGGTCGACGTGGCCCTGCTGCTGGTGTTCCTGGGCGTCAACCAGGGCTCCACCGGCCTGCTCAAGACGGGCGGTTACGTGGTGCTGGTGTTCACTGCGCTTGGCGTGTACCTGTTCTTCGGCGCGGCCTCGCTGGCCACCGGCGGGCCGGCCATGCCGTTGGGCAAGCCGCTGCTGCACAGGTAGCGGGATCCGCGGGCTTGGGCTGGGGGAGGCTGGCCCAGGTCCGCGGGCCTGGCATCATCGAGCACATGACCGTGGTGAAGATCAATGCGATTGATGTCCCCGCCAACAGCGGGGACGAACTGGCCCGCCGATTCGCCGCCCGGGCCGGGGCCGTGGACGAGCAGGACGGCTTCGAGGGGTTCGAGCTGCTCAAGCCCGTTGACGAGCGCACCACCTGGCTGGTGGTGACCCGGTGGCGGGACGAGGATTCGTTCCAGGCCTGGGTCCGCTCCCCCGCGTTCGCGCACGGGCACCGGTCGGCCCAGGAGCGGAGCGGCGGCGAGACCCCGCCCCCGGTCGGCACCCACAGCGAGCTGTGGTCCTACGAGATCGCCGGGGGTTCAGGCGGCCGCTGACCCGGCCGGGGTCAGAAGCTGGCCTCAGCGGGACCCGCGCACCAGCTCGCCGTAGTCCCGGAACAGCTGCTCAGTGGCCTGGGCGGCCGCCGGTGACACCTGGCCCAGGCTGAGGAAGCCGTGCACCAGCCCCGGGTGCGGCCGGTAGCGGACGTCGGCGCCGCCCGCGGCGAGCTGCCGGGCCAGCGCCTCGCCTTCGTCGTGCAGCGGGTCGTGTCCGGCGGTGGCGACCACGGCCGGCGGCAGGTTGCTCAGGTCCGCGTGCAACGGGCTGACCGCGGGGTCGGCCCGGCGGGCCGGGTCGGGCACCCACTGCTCCACGAACCAGCGCAGGTCATCCGCTTCCAGGCCCCAGCCGTGCCCCTCGGCGGTCACGCTCGGCTCGGACAGCGTCATATCGGCGTTCGGGTAGGCCAGCAAGAGGCGCGCTGCCGGCCTGCCCGCGTCGCGCAGCCGGACGGCGGCCAGCACGGCCAGGGCCCCGCCCGCGCTGTCCCCGGCCAGCCCCACCCCGTAGTCCGGGTCACCGCCCAGCATGGCCAGGTTGTCCGAGGCCGAGGCGAAGGCCAGGGCGGCGTCGTCGACGCCAGCGGGCCCGGGATGCTCGGGGGCGAGCCGGTAGTCCAGGGCCAGCACGGTCACGTCGGCGGTGCGGGCCAGCCGGCGGCAGGTGGCGTCGTGGGAGGTCAGGCTGCCCAGTACGAACCCGCCGCCGTGCAGGTAGATGACCAGCGGCCGCGGCTGCGGGGCCGGCCGGTACAGCCGGGCGGGCAGATCGCCGATGGCCAGGTTGCGGACGAAGGGCAGCTGCGGGCCCCCGGGCCGGGACGCGTCCCGCTGCCGCGCGCCGGCCCGGAGCCGGTGCACGCCCAGGACGCGGCTGGCCGGAGCACCGCCCTGCCGGACCCCGGCCAGCCAGCGGGCCAGCCCCTCATCCGCCACACCGGAAAGAGCCAGATCACCATGTTCGCTCGTGGACATGTGATTAATTCAACCAACCAGGCCACGCGAGTTCACTGGCGGAGCCCGGGCCGATTGCGTAGAACTAGTCTTCGCTGGAAGGGGTGATTGAAGTGGAGCCAGGGCGCGAGCCCGAGTGGCGGCCGCTCAAGCGGCACGAAAGCCACGAGGCAGAGGAAATGGTCGAGCGGGCCGCCGGGCTCGCCAAGGACTCGCGGGCCAAGACCCGGCACGCCGCGGTCCTGGTCAAAGACGGCAGCATGGTCGCGTGGGGCACCAACGGCGTGCCGTACCCGGGCGAGGACCACTGCTACTGCAAGGTGGCCGAGTTCGGCGTGCACGACAACTGCCGGACCCACGCCGAGCAACGGGCCATCGGCCTGGCCCGCGACGGTGACGGCTGGAAGCTGCTGCAAGGCGCCAAGCTGATCTACGTGCGGCTGGAGGCCAACGACTCGGTCCGGCTCGAGGACCCGCACTTCTGCGCCCGCTGCAGCCGCCTGGCCCTGTCCCTGGGTGTCGCGGAGTGGGTCTTCGCGTTGTCCGACGGCCTGGTCAGCTACTCGGCCGCCGACTACGACACCATCGCCCAGCTGCGCTGGTAGTGGGCTGGTAGCTAGTAGCGCTCGGTCAGGGCGGCCCGGTTGGCGGGCGGCTCGTACAGCTCGGGCCAGTAGTCGGTGATCCGGGTGATCAGCCCGTCCGGGCCGAAGTCGAAGAAGCACAGTCCCTGCTGGTGCTCACCGTTTTCGTAGGTGAACCGGATGATGCTGACCGCGTCCTGTTCGCCGCTGACGATCCGCTCCACGGCCAGATGCCAGTCGCCGGGGAAGCCGTCGGCGTTGAACCGCACGTAGGCGGCCCGGCCCCGCACCCGCTCCCGGGACTGCGGCCCCTCGTACACCACGTCCTCGGCGACCAGCGCGCCGAAGCGGTCCCAGTCCCTGGCCTCGGCGGCTGCCCAGTAGGCGGCCACCACGTCCCCGGTGGCGGTCATAGCGGCCACGCTACCGTGGACGGTTAAGGAGGTCAGGCTTTGACAACAGCATTCGTGCTCGGGGGCGGGGGCGTGCTCGGGGCACACGAGGTCGGCATGCTGCGGGCGCTCGACCAGGCCCAGATACGCCCGGACCTGGTGGTGGGGACGTCGGTCGGGGCCATCAACGGGGCATTCGTGGCCGCCGACCCGGACGCCGCCGCCGACCGGCTGGGCGAGTTGTGGGCCGGGGCCCACCTGCAGCGGGCGTTCAGCGGGACGCTGCTGGGACGGGCCACCCGGCTGGCGCGGTCCGGCACTCACCTGCACGAGATCGAGCCACTGCTGAAGATGCTGGACGACGAGTTGCCGGCCAAGGACTTCAGCGACCTGACCCTGCCGTTCAACTGTGTGGCGGCCAGCATCGAGCACGCCACCGCGCACTGGTTCACCAGCGGGCCGCTGGCGCCGGCGGTGCTGGCCTCGTGCGCGGTGCCGGGGCTGCTGCCGCCGGTCGAGATCGACGGCGAGCACTACTTCGACGGGGGGCTGGTCGATTCGATCCCGGTTGGCCGGGCCGTCCAGCTGGGCGCCGACACGGTCTACGTGCTGCAGGTCGGCCGGATCGAGCGCGCGCTGGCCCCGCCGAAGCGGCTGTGGGAGGTGGGCCTGGTGTCGTTCGAGATCGCCCGCCGGCACCGGTTCCACGAGGACATGTCGAACCTGCCGGGTACCGTGACCGTGCATGTGCTCCCGTCCGGCGCGACCCAGAAGCCGCCGGACTTGTCACAACTGCGGTACCGCAACAAGACTGACGTGAACGCGAACATCGAGCGGGCCTATGTCGCGTCCCAGAAGTACCTGGCCGCCCTGACCTAAGGACCTGCCCATGGTGCCGCCCCGGCTGGTCCGCCGCCTCGTGCTGGCGCCCATCGTCGTCGTCATCGCGATCGCGCTGGCGGTGCTGTTCCCGGCGCTGGCGGTGGTGGCCGCGGTGCTGGGCCTGGTCCACCTGTCCCGCCCGGGCCGGATGCGCGGGCTGCGGGTGCTGTGGTTCGCGGTGGTCTGGCTGACCGGCGAGACCGCGGCCCTGTTCGCGTTGCTGGGCCTGTGGCTGGCCAGCGGGTTCGGCGGGCGGATGCGGACCGAGCCGTTCCAGGCCCGCAACTACGCCACCATCGGGTGGTTCCTGGACCACGTGTACCGGGCCGCCGAGCGCACGTTCGGCCTGCAGATAATGATCGAGGAACCGGAGGCCACCCCGGAGGAGCAGATGGCCCGGCTGACCCGGCCGGTCATCGTGCTCAGCCGGCACGCGGGCCCGGGCGACTCCGTCCTGCTCGTGCACACCCTGCTCAGCCTGTACCAGCGGCGCCCGCGGGTGGTGATGAAGGCCTCGCTGCAGCTAGACCCGATCCTGGACGTGGTGGCCAACCGGGTGCCGAACGTCTTCATCCGGCATCAGGACGCCGGGCACCAGATCTTCACCGAGCAGATCGAGCGGCTGGCCAGCGGGCTGGGCCCGGACGGCGCCCTGGTGATCTTCCCGGAGGGCGGCAACTGGACCCCGGGCCGCTGGCGGCGGGGCATCCAGCGGCTGCAGGATGGCGGACGCGGCGACCTGGCCGCCCGGGCCCGGCAGATGCCGAACCTGCTGCCACCCCGGGAAGGCGGCGTGCTGGCCGCGGTCCGGGCCTGCCCGGCCGCGGACGTGGTGTTCGTGGCCCACGCGGGCCTGGACGAGATGGTCACCGTGGCCGACGTGTGGCGGGACCTGCCCATCAACCAGACCGTGGTGGCCCGCTGGTGGCGGGTGCCGGCCGGTGAGGTGCCCCGCGACGCCGGCCACGAAGCCCAGGTCAAGTGGCTCTACGACTGGTGGTCGCTGATCGACAGCTGGATCAGCGACCACCGCCCGGCCGGGGCGCCCGGTTCGGGCTCGCCCCCGGACCCGTCCAGCGTCCCGGACCCGTCCAGTGCCCCGGACGCCGAAGCCCCGGAGGCAGCTTCGTCCTAGCGTCGCCGCGGGCCACGTCGAGCTGGGCCTGGGTCACGAACAAGCTGGTGGACAGGTCGGCCCCGGCCAGCTGGGCGCCGCGCAGGTCCGCGCCGGCCAGGTCGGCCCGCCGCAGGTCCGCTCCGGCCAGGTTGGTGCCGATCAGGTAGGCGCCACGCAGGCTGGCCCGCCGCAGGTCCACCCCGGCCAGGTGCCGGCCCATCAGGTCGGCTCCGCTGCGGTCGCGGCCCTTCGGGACCTCACCGCGAATCAGCTGGCTGGCCTGGCGCAGGATCGCGGTGACGCTGGCCCAGACAGGATCGACGTCCAGGGTGGCCAGGGCCTCGGGACCCGCCTCAGCGTGGGCCCGCAGGGTCTGGCCGGCCTGGGTCAGCTCGGCGGTGACGGTGGCGGCGCCGGGCTGAGACAGGTCGCGGGTGAGGGCCAGGGCCTGGGTGACGTGCCAGCGCATCTCGTGCAGCTGCCGCATGACCGCGAACGAGCCGAACTGGGCCTGAGCCAGCTCCGGATGATCGCGCCAGGTGCGCCCGCCGAACGTCACCTGGATGACCTGCTGGCCCGCGCCGAAGCAGTCGAAGGTCGTACAGCCGGCGAACCCGAGCGGGCGGAGCTGGTCATGGATCCCGCACCGGTAGTCGCTTTGCAGATTGGGGCAGGCCTGGCCGGCGGCCTTCGATATCGCGAATTCCGAAGAGGCCGTGAAGGCGGGAGCCACGCAGCACAGGCCGGCGCATTGGCTGCAATCGGCGCTCAGCTCGGCCGCGGCCTGCCCGGCCGAGGACTGCCCGGTCAATCGGCGACCCGGGCGGTCAGGGCGGCGGGCGCGCCCAGCGGCGCGGTCAGTTCCTGGGCCAGCCCGTAGCGGGCGGCCAGCCAGGCCGGGTCCAGATGGGTCATCCACACCGCTCCGTCGTCGTCCTGCCAGACCAGGATCTTCAGCGGCAGGTCCAGCGCGGCCAGCGGCGCCGCCGCCATCACCGGCGTGCCCGCGGCCGGATTGCCGAAGATCAGCAGCGTGGTCGGCCGCAGGGTCAGCCCGGCCTGCTCCGCCTCGCGGCTCTGGTCGATCACGCCGAACAAGGTCGCGCCGGCCGCGCCGATCAGCTCGGTCAGCCGTTCGACGGTCCCGGTCAGGGGCAGCGGGCTGCGGGTGTTGACGATCCCGTCGACCGGGGCGGTCCCGGCGGGCGTTTCACTCATAGCGGCGGTCAGCTCCGTAGGTGAAGGGTGGGGCTCAGCGATCCGGGCGCAGGACGAGGCGGCCGACGGTGTGGTCGGGCAGGCGCGGCAGTTCGCCTCGCTCGGTCAGCGTATGGGCGTGGGCGGCCGATGAGAAAGGCAGTACGTCACCCACGCTCACTTCGAGCGGACGGGCCGGGTGCTGGTGGTTGATCCAGGCCGCGGCGGCGGCCAGTTCGCCCACGGTCATGGCGCTCATGATGAATCCCAGCAGCTGCAGCTCACGGGTGTAGAACGACCACTGGTCCAGCTCGATCCGGCGGTCCCGGCCCGCGATGAGGACGACGCGCCCGCGCGGGTTCAGCTGCCGCGCCGCCTCGCTGGCGGCCAGCCGGCCGGTCGTGTCGACCAGCACATCGATGCCGCGGCCACCGGGGCCGTGGGCGGCCGTGCCGTGGGCGGCGACCGGGGCCTGGTCGATGTCCCGCACGAAGACGACCCGGTCGGCGCCCAAGCCGGACAGGCGGCGGGCAGTGGCCGCGTTACCGGCCTGGCCGTGCTCCTCCTCGTGCCCGCGGGCCACCGCGACCACGTGCGCGCCCGCGGCCGCGGCCACCTGGACCAGGCACATCCCGACCGCGCCGTTGGCCCCGGCCACGGCCACCGTCTCCCCCGGCCGCAGCCGGGCCCGGCGGATCAGCACCCCGTACGCGGTCGCGCCCGGGTGCACCGCGGCCACGAACCGCACCGGGTCCGCGCCGTCCGGCAGCCGGTACAGCCGCTCCTGGGCCACGACGGCCAGCTCGGCGGTGGCGCCGGGCCGGCCCCCGTAACCGGCCGAGTTGGTCCACACCCGGTCCCCGGGCGCGAACTCGGTGACCTCCGGGCCCACCGCGGCCACCGTGCCGACCAGGTCCCGCCCGACGGCCAGCGGGAAATCCACCGGTGTCGGCCAGGCCCCGGACCGGACGTAGGTGTCGACAGTGTCGACGGCCACCGCCTCGGTGCGGACCAGCACCTCCCCCGGGCCGGGCTCCGGGTCGGGCAGTTCCCCGTACCGGATGGCTTCGGGACCGCCGAAACCCACGATGTACGCCGCACGCATGCCCTTTATCCTGCCTAAGTGGCTGCCGCACCTGAATCATCGCCCCCGGCGGAGGACGCCAGCGTTCCCGAGTTCTGGAAGGAGCTGGGACTGGCCGGGCTGGCCGACATCCACGTGCACTTCCTGCCGCCGCGGCTGCGCCGCAAGGTCTGGGCCTACTTCGACGAGGCGGGCCCGCTGATCGGCCGGGCCTGGCCGATCCGCTACAAGTGGGCCGATGAGCAGCGGGCCGCGCACCTGCGGGACATGGGGGTGCGGATGTTCAGCGCGCTGGCCTACGCCCACCGCCCGGCCATGGCCGAGGACCTGAACGACTGGACGCTGGAGTTCGCCCGCCAGACCCCAGGCTGCATCCCGTCGGCCACCTTCTACCCCGAGCCCGGCGTCGTGGACTACGTCGGCCGCGCCCTGGACGCCGGGGCCGCGATCTTCAAGATCCACCTGCAGGTCGGCGGGTTCCCGCCGGACGACCCGGCCCTGGACCCGGTCTGGGGCCTGCTGGCCGAGGCCGGCCACCCGGTCGTGGTGCACGCGGGCCACGCCCCGGTGGCCGCGGCCCACACCGGCCCGGAGCCGATCGCCGCGCTGCTGGCCCGCTTCCCCGCCCTGACCGCGGTCATCGCCCACATGGGCGCGCCCGACTACGAGAAGTTCCTGGCCCTGGCCGAGCAGTACGACCGGGTCCACCTCGACACCACCATGGCCTTCACCGGCTTCTTCGAGGAGCTCGCCCCGTTCCCGCGGGACGCGCGGCCCCGGCTCCGGGAGGCCGGCCTGGCCGGCAAGATCTTGCTGGGGAGCGACTTCCCGAGCATCCCGTACCCGTACCGGGAACAGCTGGCGGGGCTGGAGCGGCTGGGCCTGGGCGATGACTGGCTGCGCGCCGTCTGCTGGCACAACCCGCTGAAGCTGATGGGCGACGGTTTCCTGGCCCCGCCGCCGTAACGGGACGGCGGCTTTGGCCGTGGAACAATCAGAAAGCGGCGTAACCTCACCGGCAAGGCGGTGTGGGTGACGCCGCCAGCGCGCGGCTGGGGTGGGGCATGTGACCAATGCGTCGGCGATACCAGTGGTCAGTGTGGACCGGGCCGCCTGGTACCACTTAGACCGGATCGACCTCGACTTCGGCGCGATAGCTGCCTTCTACGAGGCTTTGCCGATCGACGGTAAACCTGCGCTCGGCGACTGCCGGATCCATTTCAGCGCGCTGGGTTATGTCGCGAAGGTAGACGAGCCGCTGGGGGCCCAGCAGTTGGATCGGTGTCCCCGGACCATGGCCCCGGGCAGCCGGTTCTGGCGGAAGTACAGCCTCATTGACGGGGTCCATCTGCTTGAGCGATCCGACAGCCGACTGCTGGACCCGGTGGCACCGCCCGCCGACGTCCTGGTCTTTCTCGGGACCGCGGAATATGACCGCGACTACTCACGGCTGACCTTCCCGCTCGGTCAGCAACTGACCGCCTACGCCCACGGGCCGAAGGCTTATGCGGTGATGACAGCAAAGGAACGAGAACTCCGGCGAAAGCTGGAAAAGCGCCGCGAGCACGCCCGCCAGCGAGCAGGCACCCCCACTGACGCGTTCAGCGCGGCGATGGCGGCCGGGCTGGTAACGGCGGCCACCCATGCGATCAATCTGGCGGCTGGGACATCGCTTCCCGATTTCGGCCGGGACGTGGCCTCCGACGCCGGCAGCGAGGCAGCAGACGCCGTCATCGAGGAAGCACAGGCGAGCCGGGAGGAACTGCGGACCATACGGAAGATTTCCGATTATGCCCTGAGACGGGAAGGCGCCCTGAAGATCGGCCCGCCTCAGCAGCCGCTGGCAGCCGGGGCGCTACGGCTCAGCCCGAGGCGGGAAAAGCGGCTGCGCGCACCCATCGTCATTACGTCGCAGCCGCGACCAGGACTCAACGAGCACAACCACCGGCAGCGCAGTTTCCGGCGGCTACCGCTGATCAGCTGAGCGGCCCCTTTCGGCCCGGTTCGGCCCGGCCCGGCCCAGCGGAGGCAACCGCGCTCAGGTCAGCTGGTGGCGGTGGGCGTAGTTGATGGCGGCGGCGCGGTCGCGGGAGCTGGTCTTGGTGAAGATGCGGTTGATGTGGGACTTGACCGTGTGGTTGCTGAGGCAGAGCCGCTGGGCGATCTCGGGGTTGGTCAGGCCCTGGGCGATGAGGGCCAGGATCTCGGCTTCGCGCTGGGTGAGGCCGTCGGGCAGGGTGCCCGGGCCGGTGGGGGCGGCCGGGGCCGGGGTGAAGGTGGCGGCCAGCAATGTGTCGTGCACGCGGGGATCGAACACGGTCAGCCCGGCCACGGCGGCCTGCAGGGCCCGGGCGATGTCGGTGCGGTCGGCGTCCTTGGTCATGTAGCTGCGGGCCCCGGCCTTGAGCGCCTCCAGCACGTTGGTGTCGTCGACGTAGGTGGTGAGCACGACGATGGCCACCTTCGGGTGCTCGGCGACCAGGCGGCGGGTGGCGCCGATGCCGTCCAGGACCGGCATGTTGAGGTCGAGCAGGATCGCGTCCGGGCGGTGCTCGGCCACCTGGGTGAGGGCCTGCTCGCCGTCGGCGGCCGCCCCGACCACCTCGATGCCGGGCAGGCCACCCAGCAGCAGGACCAGGCCCTCACGCACGCTGGCCTGGTCGTCGGCGATGACCAGGCGGAGCGGGGCCGGGGCCGGGATGGTCACGACGCCACCAGGCGGACCGGCGGGGCGGCCGGGGTTTCGGCGGGATCTTCGGGCTGGGGCTCAGCGGCCAGCGGGAGCCCGGCGGCCACGACCCAGTGGCCCTCCTGGGCGTGGGCGACCAGGGTCCCGTTCAGCAGCCGGAGCCGCTCGCGCATGCCGGTCAGCCCGTAGCCACCGTCGACCGTGTGCGGGCAGACGGTGGCGGCAGCCCCCGGGCGGCCCTTGGCGCCGTCGCCGGGCAGGTCGTTGACCACGGTCAGGCTCACGTCGTCGTGGCCGTACTCGAGCCGGGCCGAAACCCGCTCGCCGGGGGCGTGCTTGGCCGCGTTGACCAGGGCCTCCTGGGCGGTGCGGAGCAGTGTCACGGTGACGTCCGGAGGCAGCACCCGGGGCTGGCCGCCGATGGTGAACGCGGCCTCGGCCCCGTACCGCTCGCGGTGCACCCGGACCGCCTGGCTCAGTTCCTGGTCCAGCGGTACCGCGTCGGAGCGCAGCGCGTGCACGGCCCGGCGGGTCTCGGTCAGGCCGTCGGAGGCCATCCGCTGGGCGGTGGCCAGCACCTCCAGGGCGCGGTCAATGTCCTGGTGGTCGGTGAGCACGGCCCGGGCGGCCTGGATCTGGATGGACAGCGCGCCCAGTGAGTGGGCGAGCACGTCGTGAATCTCGCGGGCGATCCGGGCCCGCTCGTTCAGGACTTCGGTCCGGCTCTGCTCAGCCTGCAGTTGCTGAGTCCGGGCCAGCAGGGCGGCGGACTGCTCGGCTTGATCGCGCCGGGCCCGGATGAAGTAGCCGATCAGCAGGCCAGCCACCGGCACCGTCGGGTACAGCAAAAACATCGACAGCTGGTCGAAGCCGTCCCCGAAGATGAACGCGTTGGCTTCCAGGGTCACGGTGCTGGCCAGCACGACCAGCCACGCGGTCCCAGGGCCAACCTCGTACGCCGCTCCCGTCGCGGCCATGCTGGCCAGCGTCACCGCGCAGTTGTTCTCGTTGAAGCCGGCGGTGGCGGCCAGCCCGCCCGCGGCCCCCATGAGACACAAGGTCACCGGCAGCGCGCGCCCCCGCCAGCGCGCTACCGCGGGCGCCCGCTCCGTCGCCCACCAGACCAGCATGGCGACCCCGGCCACCACGAACGCCGCGAACTGGACCGGCAGCGCCGTCGCGCCCGACGGCTGCAGCGGGAACGTCAGCAACCCGATCAGGGCGAAAATCGCGACCCTGAACGGCCACCGGAAGCGGCTCCAGACTCCGCTCATGGCATCAGTATCGTCCAGCTCACGTAGACGAACCTAGAGCCGCCGACGGCATTAGCGCATCGGGCCGTGGGACCAATACCGGTATGAGGCCGAAGCCGTCCCGAACTGCGGTCCGCGCTCCGATGCGGGACGAGGGCCACCGGAGGACGCTGGCGGCATGTCTGAGATCGAGGTACATGAGCCCGGCGCGGGGACGCCGGGAGCGAGCGTCACCGGGCCTCCGGTCACGGCCCTGGCGCCGTTCAGCCGGTGGGTGATCGTGGTCGGCGGCCTGCTGTTCGCGGTGCTGATGGCCCTGTCCGGCCGGTACGGCTTCCACCACGATGAGCTGTACTTCCTGGACTGCGGCCGCCACCTGCAAGCCAGCTACGTGGACCAGCCGGTGATCACGCCGCTGCTGGCCTGGGTCACGCTCAAGACATTCGGGGTGTCGCTGGTGGGGCTGCGCCTGTGGCCGGCGCTGGCCGCGTGGGGCACGGTGATCGTGGCCGGGCTGACTGCCCGCGAATTCGGCGGCGGGCGCCGATCCCAGCTGCTGGCCGCGTTCGCGGTGGCCACCATGCCCGCCGTCTACGGCGCGGATCACATGCTCGACACCGCCGCGTTCGACATCCTGGCCTGGGGCGCGCTGGCGTTCATGGTGATCCGGATCGGGCGCACCGGTGACCGGCGCTGGTGGGTCCCGGCCGGGGTCGTCCTCGGCCTCGGTGTGGAGAACAAGCACCTGATCGGGTTCTTCGCGATCGCGATCGCCCTCGGCGCGTTCCTGACCGGCGCCCGCAAGACCATCCTGAACCGGTGGTTCCTGGCCGGCGCGGCGATCGCGGTGGCGCTGGAGATCCCCGACCTCTGGTGGCAGGCCACGCACGGCTGGGCCACGATCGCGATGACCCAGTCGCTGAACGCCAGAAACGGCGGGGCGGCCAACATCGGTGTCTGGATCATCGGCCAGCTGATCGTGCTGGGCCTGGTCCGGGTGTGGGGCGCGGTGGCCGGGCTGCGGTTCCTGTGGAAGTCCGGCCGGCCGCTGTGGAAGGCCCTGGTGTGGGCCTACGCGCTGCTGTTCGTGGTGTTCATGCTCACGACCGGGGCGCAGATCTACTACGAGGCCGGGACGTACGTGTTCCTGCTGGCGGCGGGCGCGGTGGCGCTGGACGGCTGGCTGGTGGCCAAGCGGTCCCGGATCTACCGGTTCACCGGCGGGCTGACGGTCAGCGCGCTGGTGTTCGCGCCGTTCCTGCTGCCGATCCTGCCCGTCGCCGACGCCAACGTGACCAACGATGTGTTCCCGGTGCAGAACCAGACCATCGGGTGGCCGCAGCTGGTCAGCACGGTGCACGGGGTGTGGTTTTCGCTGCCGGCCCAGCAGCGGGCGCACGCGGTGATCTTCACCGACGACTTCGGCGAGGCGGGCGCGATCAACGAGCTGGGCCGCGGCCAGGGCCTGCCCACCGCGGCCAGCGGGCACGACACCGAGTGGTGGTGGGGTCCGGGCAACCCGCAGGCCACCACGGTGATCGCGGTGACCCTGGGCCCTGACTCCAGCAGCCGCAGCAGCAACCTCAGCGATCTGCACCAGTACTTCCGTAGTGTTCGGCAAGCGGCCACGATGTCCAACCCGTGGGGCATCAAGAACGAGAACTACCATGGCCAGATCTACATCTGCACCGGGCTGCGGAAGCCCTGGGGCCAGCTGTGGCCCGGGCTGCGCCACTACGACTGAGCGGCCCCGGGCAATTGTCCCCAGGCCGGTTGCAGGCCGTCGACCGGAAGATCACGCATCCCCCGCAGCGGCGACAGGTACAGCCACAGCCCGGACAGGCAGCCGCCGGCCACCGCGACCCACAACGTGACGCGAACGCCGATGGCGCCGCCGAGGGCACCGGCGGCCAGGCCGCCCAGCGGCAACGTCCCCCAGCCGGCCCAGCGCGACACGGCGCTGACCCGCCCGCGCAGCCGCACCGGGCAGGCCGCTTGCTGGTAACTGGTCAGCGCGGTCGCGCACAGCGTGGAGCTGAACGTCCATGACATCCAGCCGGCCGCAAACAGCAGCACCCACCAGCCGGGCCGGGCCGCCGGGATCAGCAGGCCCGGCAGGCTGAACACCGTCATCGCCAGCCAGCACAGGCGCGCGGAGCCGATCCGGCCCGCCAGCGGCCTTGACGCCAGGCCGCCCGCGACACCACCGAGCGCGCCCAGGGCCAGCAAGACACCGACGTAGGCGGGACGCAGGTGAACCGTCCGGATCAAGAACACCGGCCCGAGCGTCTCCACCATGATCACGAAGAAGTTCGCTGTGCCGTTCCAGGCCGTCGAGTTGCGCAGGATCGGCTCGCGCAGCACGTAGGTGAGTCCTTCGCGCAACTGCGGCCAGAAACGGGCGGGCCGCTCGCGCTCAGCACCGCCCGGCCCCGGCTCCCGGCCCCGGATCAGGACCAGGCACGCGGCCGCCACCGCGAAGGACATCGCGTCACCGGCCATGGCCCGCGCCGCACCCGCCAGCCCGACCAGCAACGCCCCCAGCGCCGGCCCGGCCACCAGCGCGGCCGACTGCGTCGTCGCCAGCTTGCCGTTGCCGTCGGCCAGCTGCCCACGATCAACCAGCGACGGCAGGTAGCTGGTGTAGGAGACCAGGAAGAACGCGCTCAGCGAGCTGGCCAGCAGCGCCACCGCGTACAGCTGCCCCAGCGCCAGAACCCCAGCCAGCTGCGCGGCCGGCACCCAGCCGATCACTGCCACGCTGGCCAGGTCACAGCCGATCATCACCCTGCGCTTGCTGACCCGGTCGGCCAGCACTCCGGCCGGCAGCGCAATCAGCAGGTAAGCGGAGGTCGCCGCGGCCGACAGCAAACCGACCTCGAGCGCCGTGGCCTGGAGCACCACGATGGCCACCAGCGGCAACGCCAGAATCGTCACCTGCGAACCGATCTGGCTGACCGCCTGCCCGCCCCACAACAGCAGAAAGTCACGATGGCGCCACAGTCCCGGTGCCGTCTCGGCCGCCTCAGGCATCACCCCAACCTAATCGGCCTGGGGGTGGCCGGGTCAGATGCCGGTGTAGGAGACGACCTGGGTGCCGGCCGGGACGACCAGCCGGGTGCCGGAGGCGGCCGGGCTGGGGAAGCTGGTGGTGGGGGCGGCGTCCTTGGCACGGAAGACCTGGTGGCCGTCGGACAGCCGGTAGCCGGTCAGCGTGCCGTTCCGGTCGACGTCCCACACCACGCCGCCGGCGACGATCGGCGGGCCCGGGTTGCCGCCGGTCTCCGACCAGGCGGTCTTCAGCTGGGGCTTCGCGCCCCCGGTGACCTGGACGGCCTGGAGGCTGCGGTAGCAGGAGAACACGACCGTGCTGCCGTCCACCGCGTCGCCGCCGAACCCGCCCTCGCAGACGCTGGCCGACGTCAGCTCCCCGCCGGTGCCACCCAGCCGGGTCCCGTTGAGCACGTAGCCGACGCCCTGCTTGCCGACCTCGAAGACCTGCCCGTTCGGCAGCAGGGCGGGGGCGGTCGAGCCGAGGTCCTGATCGTTGGCGGACAGCGACTCGTAGTTGGAGGGGGTGAACAGGCTCTGCACGGCCAGCGTGGGGCTGAGCCGCAGCACGCTGTCGGAGTCGGCCACCTGGTCGTACGGCATGCCGTTGCCGGTGGCCACGTACAGGCTGTTGTCGCGGACCGACTCCCCGGCCGGGGCCCAGATGCCGGCCTGGCGCTGGTTGTCGGTGGTGAAGCTGACCAGCGGGCCCGAGCCGGAGACGGGCGCGCCGACCACCCGGCCCTTGTAGTCCGAGCAGTCGCCGTACAGCCCGCCGAACGGCACGTACACCCGGCTCCCGAGCAGGGTCAGGGCACCGCGTTCCTGCTGGGCCTTGGGGTCGGTGCCGGACAGGTCGATGGTCCGCTGGGACTGCGTGCGGCCGTTCGCCAGGCTGAGCGCCCACAAGGTGTGGTGGTAGTCCGGCTGGGCGGTGAACGTGACCAGCCACAGCCGGCCGGCGGCCGGGTCGGCCACCGGCGTCCCGGTGATCCCCGACGGGTCGACGTTCCCGCACGGCAGGCCGGACGGCACCGGTGAGGCCAGGTGCCGGGTCCAGCGCACCGCGCCGGTGGCCGCGTTCAGCGCGTACACGGTGTCGTTCTCGGTGGCGATGATCACCGTCGAGCCGACGATCAGCGGCTGGGCGTAGACCGCGCCGTCCACCCGGGCCGTCCAGGCTTTGCGCACGCTGGCGGGGGCCGGGGAGCTGACCGAGACGCCGCTCCGGCCGGCGGTGCGGTCGTAGGTGGTCCAGTCGGCCGCGGCGCCGGAGGCGGTGGGGCTGGCGGCGGACGGGACGGACGAGACGGGAGCGGCGCCGCTGGCCGCCGGGGCCGCTGAACTGGCCGAGGGGCCCGGAGGCGACGACGAGCACGCCGCCACCGCGACCAGCGACGCGGCCAGCGCGGTC
>DATDIH010000275.1:0-8094 GCA_036521155.1 Streptosporangiaceae bacterium | reverse complement strand
TGGTGCCGTTCTTCTCCAGCCGGACGCAGGCGTGTTCGAGCTTGGTGAGGCGCATGGTCCGACCCTAGTAGCCGTCGTCCGGGCGGTCGTCGGGGGCCGCCCCGTGCTGCTCCTGCTCGACCAGGTCGAACAGGATGGCCTGGACCCGCTCCACCTGGGGGATGTCGGTCAGCACGATCTGGCCGTGCTCGCCGGGCGACTCGACCACCAGCCGTCCCGCCCCCACCAGCCGGTCGAGCAGGCTGCGGGTGAACGACACGTCGCTGATCCGGGCGAGCGGGATGTCCCGGCCCCGGCGGGCCACGATGCCCTCCCGCACCCGCAGCCGGCCGGAGGTCAGCTCGTAGGTGGTGGTCTTCCAGCGCAGCAGCGGCCGGATCAGCACGATCAGCAGCAGCACCACGGCCACGACCAGGTCGGCCAGGCGTTCGGTGCCTGCGCGGGTGCCCGACGGGATGGCCACCCCCACCGCGATCGCCGCCGCCAGCACCAGCGCGCCGAGAAACACCGGCCCCACCAGCACCTTCCAGTGCGGATGCAGGACTAGAACGCTCCGTTCCGGTCCAGGGTCCGGCCCGGGTTCCTGGCCGGCCGGCCACGCGTCGAGAGCCATGGGCATCAGCGTAGATGCCGGACATCGCCGGCGCTGACGGCTTCGCGGCCTCCTGGTCCCTCGACGATCAACTGGCCGTCGGGGCCGAGGCCGATGGCGCGGCCAGCCGTCACCTGGCCGGCGGGCCGCTCCACCCGCACGTCCCGGCCGACCGTGGCCGACAGGTCCAGGTAGGCCCGGCGCAGCCCGCTGGTCTCAGCGTCGCCGGGCGGGCCGGCCCGGCGCCAGGCCTGGTACCAGTACTCGAATTCGCCGAGCAGTTCGGTGAGCAGGGCGCCCCGGTCCAGGGTGGTGGCGTGTTCGAGCCACAGGGAGGTGGCGGGCAGCGCGCCCGCGGTGGCCTCGGGCAGCTCTTCCCGGGTGGCGGACACGTTGAGGCCGATCCCGGCCACGATGGCGTCCCCGGACTGCTCGGCCAGGATGCCCGCCAGCTTGCGGTCGGCCACCAAGAGGTCGTTCGGCCATTTGAGGGCCGCGGGGACACCGGTGACCCGGCGAACTGCGGTGGCGGCGGCCACCCCCGCCAGCAGCGGCACCCAGCCGCGCCGGGCCGGAGCCACCTCGGCCGGACGGAGCAGGACCGAGACCATCAGCGCCGAACGGGGCGGGCTGACCCAGCGCCGCCCCATCCGGCCTCGCCCCTGCCGCTGTTCCTCGGCGACCAGGACGGTGCCCTCGGCCGCGGATTCGGCGGCCTCGGCGGCCAGGTCGGTGTTGGTGGACCCGGTGCTGGCGACGACCGTGATGTCCCGCCACAGGCCGCCGGGGCGGATGATCGCGGCCCGCAGGGCGGCCTGGTCCAGGGGCGCCCGGGCGGCCGGTTCGTTTTCGGTGCTCATGACGCCGACCATTGTGCCGGGCCGCCCTGGCCGTCCGGGGCGCCCGGGGCCGGGAACAGAAAAGGGCCCCGCGTGGCGGGGCCCCCTTCGCGCTCGGCGCTACTGCTGATTCTGATTCTGGTCCTGGTCCTCGACGCCCAGATAGCCCTCGGCCTTGTCTTCGCCGGACTGGATCTGGCTCTCGTACTTGTTGCCGGTCTTGTCGTTGGCGAAGTCGGTGGCCTTGTCGAACGCCTCGTCGGACTGCTCGTCGTGGTCGCCAATGACGTTCTTGGCCTTGTCAGCCATGTCACCAAAGTCAGGCATGGTGCCCCCTCCGTCGTCGGTTTGGCCCATTCCTCCGTACGGTGGCTTGCCCTTCCCGGGGCCGAGACCGCTTAAACCGGCCAGACGCTGTATTTGCCCAGCTAGAAGTCGTTGTTTGTCCGCAATTAAACGTCAATGCTGACCCGTTCGCGGCTGCTGATTCTGGCCCGGGCAGGGCGCGTTCATCGGCCGGGGGGCGGGGCGGTCAACGGTCGATGCGGATGCGCAGGCGGCGGAAGCCCTTGCCCTTGTTCTCGACCTTGACCACCTGGATGCGGCCGACCTGGCGGGTGGAAGCGACGTGAGTGCCGCCGTCGGCCTGCTGGTCGAGCCCGACGATGTCGACGATCCGGACGTCCTTGACCTCGGGCGGGACCAGGTTGGTGGCGGTGCGGATGATGTCCGGCAGCGCGAACGCCTCATCCCGGGGCAGCACCCGCACGTCGATCCGGCGGTCGGCGTCGATCTCCAGGTTGCACAGGTCCTCGACGGCCTGCCGGAATCCCTCCGGCACCTGCGGGAGGTTGAAGTCCATTCTCGCCGTCAGCGGCTCCATATTTCCGCCGGTGACCAGGGCACCGAAGTCCCGGAACACCACGCCGCACAGGATGTGCAGGCCGGAGTGGGTGCGCATCAGCGCGGTGCGGCGGGCATCCTCGACGGCGCCGCGGACCGTCGAGCCCACGGGCGGCAGGGGGTCGTTCTCGGCCGGGATCAGGTAGAGGTCATCGGCCTTGCGCGCGCCCTCGATGCGGGTCTGCACGCCACCCCAGATCAGGACGCCCTGGTCGGGGGGCTGGCCGCCGCCGCCCGGGTAGAAGGCCGACCGATCCAGCACGATCCCGTCGGGGCTGGACGCGAGCACGGTCGCGTCCCATTCGCGCAGGGTCTGGTCGGCCAGGTCGAGCCGGTGGGTACGCCACTCATTGTCCGCCACCCGAGCAGCCTACTGCTGAGCTAGGCGACCCGGCGGCTGGCCAGGTAGCGCCGGATGTCGGCGGTGTCCTCGTCGCTGTGCCGGTCGAGGATCGCTTCCAGGTCGTTGAGCTCGGACTGGGTGGTGTAGCTGTCCAGTTCGTGCCGCAGGGTGCGGCGGGCGGCCCGGGTCTCCCGGATCGCGGTCAGCCGACGGCCGAGGGGGTTGCTGGTGTTCTCCATTTCTTTCTTCCATCTACTAGTCGGTGAACCTTCCCCTCCAGTGTCATGACGAATGACCCATGCGTCCAATGACTAAAAGACAACGGATTCATGAGCTAGCGTCATGTCTATGGACACCGATGCGCTGCGCTGGTTTCAGCAGGTCGCCGACGGGACCACGGTCACCGAGGTGAGCGAGCTGGAGGGGGTCACCCAGTCCGGGGTGTCCCGGGCCCTGGCCCGGCTCGAGGCCGAGGTCGGCACCCCGCTGCTGCAGCGGTCCGGGCGCATCCTGCGCATGACCCACGCCGGATCGGTGTTCAAGCACCACGTCGACGCGATGATGCACCAGCTGGACGACGGGATCGCCGCGGTCAGCCAGCTGCTGGAGCCGGAGACCGGGACCGTGGCCCTGGCCTTCCAGCACTCGCTCGGCACCTGGCTGGTGCCGTACCTGGTGCGTAGTTTCCGCACCGCCCACCCACAGGTCCGGTTCGAGCTGACCCAGGTCCGCGACGAGGTGAACTCCGAGGCGCTGGCCGGCGGCCGGGCCGACCTTGAGATCGGCACCCGGCGGCCGCACGACAGCGCGCTGCAGTCTCGGCAGCTGGCGCTGGAGCCGCTGCGGCTGGCCGTGCCCCGGGACCACCGGCTGGCCGAACGCGGCCAGCTGTGGCTGACCGAGGTGGCCAGCGAGCCGTTCGTGAGCCTGCGCCCGATGTCGGCCCTGCGGCGGCTGACCGACGACCTGTGCGAGGCGGCCGGCTTCCGGCCCGACGTGGTGTTCGAGGGCGACGACCTGTCCACCGTGCGCGGCTTCGTCGCGGCCGGGCTGGGCGTGGCCGTGGTCCCGGCGCCCCGGGCCGGCTCGCCCGAGTCCGCCACCGGCCCCCTGGTCCACCTGGAAATCCTCGACCCCGGCGCGGTCCGGGAGATCACCTTGACCTGGTCGGCCGAGCGCCGGCTGCTGGCCGCGGCCGACCTGTTCCGCCGCTACGTGCTGCGCCGGGCCACCGCGGGCCGGGTGCCGACCCTGTCCTGACCGGCACTGTCCCCCTGAGCCGCCACGGGACCAGGGCGGGCACCCGGGCCTGGTAGTCGCGGTACGCCTGGCCCAGCTGGTGGCGCAGGTCGTGCTCTTCGAAGGCGATGCCGGTCAGGATGTAGCCGGTCGACGCGGCCGCGAACAGCAGATGGCCCACGGTCATGACCGGCGCGGCCCAGAACACGACCAGGAACCCGGCCATCAGCGGGTGGCGGACCCGCCGGTACAGGCCCCGCTCGGTGAACGCGGGCGGCTGGTAACCCCGCCCGCACAGCCGGCTCCAGGCCTGGCGCAGCCCGAACAGGTCGGCGTGGCTGATCAGAAACGTCGAGCCCATCACCAGCAGCCAGCCGGCCGCGTACACCGCGGTCAGCGGCCAGGCGGCCGGCCCGGACAGCGCCCAGACCCGGCCCCCGATCGGGTGCCAGAGCGCGAACAGCGCGAACAGCACGGCGCAGGCGGCCAGCACGAACGTGGACCGTTCCGCGGCCGCGGGCACCATCCGGGTCCAGCGGCGCTTGAACCCGGGGCGGGCCATCACCGTGTGCTGGACCGCGAACAGCGACAGCAGGCCCAGATCGATGGCGAGCGCGGCCGGCCAGCCGGACCGGGGGCCGGTGTCGATGGTGCGGGGGACGCCCCGGCTCGCGAAGAAGAAGATCGAGTAGACGGTGACGGCGAGAAAGATCGCGTAGCTGACCACGGCGTAGGCCATGACCAGCAGGCCGGGACCGGCCGGGCGGCGGATGGAGGACATGCCCCGACGCTAGGAGCGCCCGGACTGCCCGGCCATCGGGTGAACTACCTAGCCGCGCCGGGCGGCGTCGTTCTGGTGGACGGTGATCCAGGCCGCGATCTGGGCCCGGGACCGCACGTCGAGCTTGCGCCGGATGTTCTCCACGTGGGCCTCGGCGGTCCGCGGCGCGATGGCCAGCCGCGAGGCGATGGCCTGGTTGGTCAGCCCGTCGGCGATCAGCGCGGCCACCTCCAGCTCGCGGCCGGTGAGCCGCGGGCCCGCGGGCAGGCTGAGGAAGCCGAGGGTGGCGTCCCGGACCTCGGTCCAGGCCCCGTGGTAGAAGAGGTGGCTGCTCCCCGGCAGCGGGACCAGGGTCGCGCCGGGAATCAGCGCCGCGACCTCCTGGCCCAGCGCGAACGCGGTGGCCTGGTCCGCCTCCCGGTGCAGGACCAGGGTCCGGGCCCGGATCGCGGGCAGCAGGTCAGCCACGTCGGTGCCGTAGTACACCTCGAGCGTGCGCGCGGCCACCGCGGCGGTGGCGCTGGCCCGCTGGGCCTGGGTGAACGCGGCCACGTCCTCGGGGGTCGGCCCGCCGATGAAGATGCTGGCCAGCATCGTCGACCCCAGCCCCCAGTGGGCCCGGACCAGGGCCACCAGCGAGTCCCGGACCGCATCCGGAGCCAGATCGCGGCCGCGGGCGCAGGTCCCGTACAGCACCAGCTCCTCGACCCGTTCCGGATGCCGGGCCGCGATCGCCGCCGCCAGCTGGCCGCCCTGGGAGGCGCCGAACATCGCGAACCGGTCCGCCCCAGCCGCGTCGGCCACAGCCAGCGCGACCGCGGTCTGGGCCTCGAACGACAGGCTGGCCGGGTCCGGGTCCGGCGCGCCGCGACTGGCCGACAGGCCGCAGCCCGGCTTGTCGTAGCGGATCACGGTGAACCGCTCGGCCAGGGCGGTCACGAACGAACCGAACGCGAACAGTTCGAGCCCCTGGCGCAGGTGGCTCACCCAGCCCGAGTCAAGCAGCAGCGGCGGCCCGGAGCCCATGGCCGACCAGGCCACCCGGCCCGCCGGGGTGACGCAGTACCGGACCGTCTGCACCGAAGGTCACCAGGGCATGACGCGGTTGGGGCGCTTGCCCAGCGGCCGGGGCTTGCGCAGCGGCGGCGCGGTCCGGTCCCAGGTGCGCCGCTCCTCCCGCTGGGCCCGCAGCGGCTCGGGCAGCCGCAGGACTCCGAAGCCGTCCGGCCAGTCGGCCGCGGTGTAGCCGGCCCCCAGGTCGACGTGGTGCAGCTCGATCTCGACCAGCCGCCGGATCAGGACCTCGCGGGCCGGGAACGGGTCCAGGCCCGGCACCCAGTCGATCTCGGTGGCCCAGGCCTCGTCGGGCAGCTGCCGGCTGACCGTGCGGAACGCGTTGTCGGCGGCGGCCACGTCGTCGAGCAGGTCGCCGCGGGGCTTTTGGGCGCCGGCCTCGATGGCGGCCGCGCGAGCCTCCGGGCTGGCGTAGGCGGGCTTGGGCTGCCCGGTGCGCACGCCGATCAAGAGGTTGCGCAGCGCGTCGGCGCCGCGGGCCAGATGAGCCAGCACGTGGGCCCGGGTCCAGCCCGGCAGCAGCGACGGCGCGCGCAGGTCGCTGTCATCGATGATCCGGGCGGTACCGAGCAGCCGCTGGCTGGCGAAGTCGATCTGGTCGCTCAGCGACTGGAGCGCGGGGTCCATCAGCCCACTCTAAGCCGGGCCACCAGGTCAGGGCGTTCGCAGTTTGGTACGCAGCCGGGTCAGGTCCTCCTCGCTCAGCCCGTGCGCGGTCAGCCAGGCGGCGGCGCCGCCGAACTGGTGGTCCAGCTCGGCCAGGAACGCGGTCATGGTGGCGGCCTGAGGCTTGTGGTCGTCGTCGGACTTGCGGTTGAGGTCGGCCGAGTAGGTGACCGACCGGCGCAGCCGGGCCAGCAACGGCCCGGTCCGGTCGCCGGTGGCCGCGTAGTCGGACGCGATCGCCTCCGGCCGGACCCCGGCCACGCTGAGGGCCAGGGCCACCACCACGCCGGTGCGGTCCTTGCCCGCCGCGCAGTGCACCAGTGCGGCGCCGTGGGCCCGGGCCACGCTGCGCAGCGCATCCACGACCTGGTCCGGGCGGTCCTCCAGATAGCCCAGGTAGTGCCCGGTGACCGCGTTGTCCGGGTAGCGGGATTGATCGCGTTCACCCTGGGTCAGCAGCACGTCGGCGACCGCGTCGGTGGCCAGGCCCTGCTCGGGCAGCACCGGGTGGTGCCGGTGCTCCACCGAGGACACGTCGTCCAGCGGAGCCGGCCCCTCCGAGTGCAGCTCGGCCGTGCTGCGCAGGTCCACCACGGTGGTCAGGCCGAGCTCACCGGTCAGCTTGGCGATGTCGGCGGCGGTCAGGTCCTGCAGGTTGTCCGAGCGCAGCAGCCGCCCGGGCACGATCTTGCCGCCGTCCTCGGTGGGCAGGCCGCCCACATCGCGGGCATTGGCGGCACCATCAAGATCAATCCACGGCATAACCTCATCCTGGCCGGCCGGGGCTCCGGCGCACAGGGGTTCAGTCCAGGCCGCGCTTGCCCGGAGCCCAGAACGGCTTGGTGCGGACGGCCTGCCGGGGCCAGCCCCGCTCGGCCACGAAGTGGCGGCGCAGCAACTGGACGGCGCGGGCCTCGCCGGCCAGGTAGGCGGCGCCGGGCTCGTTGGGCAGCTCGAGCCGCCGGGCCGCCTCCAGCAGGCTGGCCGACGCGACGGCCGGCCGCCCGTCCCGGTACAGCCACGGCACGTCCCGGGCCAGCGGCAGCCGGTCGCCGGGCCCGGCCACCTCGATCAGCGAGTAGGCCGGGGTGCCGCCGGGCAGTGCGGCCAGCATGGCCCCGAAGGCCACCGCCGCCGTCTCCTCGCCCGCGAACACGTGGTACGGCGCATCGCCGGCGAGCACGAACGAGCCTTCGGGACGGCCAAAGGTCACTGGCTGGCCGGTATGCAGCTCACGGGCCCAGCGGGCACCGGGACCACCGGTGTCGTGGTCCAGCACGCACAGCTCCAGGCCGCCGTCGTAACGCCAGATCGAGTAGGTACGCAGGATGTCCCGCGGCCGCCGCCAGCTGTGCGGATCAAGCAGGTCACTGACGTGCACCCGCACCTGCTGGCCCGCGTTCCAGGTCAGCCGGGCGACCTCCTCACCCTCGATCCGGACCCGCCGCATGTGCGCGGCCACCGCCTCGATCGCGGTGACCTCGCCGGTGACGGAGATCGCGTTCATCACCCGGCCCCCGATACGCCGGGGCCGGGCCGGGGAAGTCGGCGCGGTCATGGGCGACACGATATAACTTGACCATTTAGATGATCAAGCTATATCTCAATATTGAAGGTTGGGGTCTGGGTCCCCGGTCGGGTGGGGCGGATCGCGGGG
>DATDIH010000274.1:0-16989 GCA_036521155.1 Streptosporangiaceae bacterium | reverse complement strand
CCAAGGACCGCGACTTCTACACCGGCAAGCTGGCCGCGGCCCGCTTCTTCGCGGCCTCGGTGCTCCCGCGCCTGAACGCCGACCGCCGCATCACCGAGGACACCACCCTCGACCTCATGGACCTCCCCGAAGCGGCCTTCTAGGCGTCCTGCCTGGGTGCCCTCACCACCCTCGGCGGGTGAGGGCACTCAGCCTTCGAAAAGGAGACCCGTAGGCCCTGTCCTATCCGGTCGGCTCCACGTGCGGCAGGACAGGCGAACGCAGTCGGCCATGACAGTCTGTCAGCGCTCGGGAAGGCGCGAATACGTCCACACCGGACATCATGCTTAAGCTGATCGGCCTGCAAGTTCAATACTTGCGCGGCCAGCCGCCCCTTACTAAAGCTCAGCTAAGTTCCTGGCCGCGATCGCTGAACATATTAAACCAATCAGGCTCATTACTTAAATACTGCTAGAGTCCTGCCATGGCGACGCCCGAGATGAAGACTCGTGCCGGACGCGCGATCCGGCAGCCTGAGGGCTACAGCGCGTTCATCCCAGCCTCGTTGCCACCCGATCCGCCGCTAAGGTTTGACAGTCAGCTCGCGACGATCCTTGCCACAGCCGGTACCGCCCTCGGGCGGCTGGACGGGGTGTCCGCCACGCTGCCCAACCCCGAGTTGTTCGTCGCGATGTACGTGCGCCGCGAAGCTGTCCTGTCGTCCCAGATCGAGGGAACCCAGAGCACCCTGGACGACGTGCTGGCCTTTGAGATCGATTCCGATCGCAGCAAGCTGCCGGGTGACATCGAGGAGGTCGTGAACTACGTCAACGCCATGAATTATGGCCTAACGCGACTGGAGACGCTGCCGCTGTCCCTCCGCCTACTCAAGGAGATTCACGGCAAACTGCTCGCGGGTGGCCGTGGCAGTGAGAAGTCTCCCGGCGAGTTCCGGCGCAGCCAGAACTGGATCGGTGGCGGCCGCCGCTTGGCCGATGCGACCTTTATCCCGCCGCCGCCCCACGAGATGAACGCCGCCCTCGGCCAGCTTGAGCGGTTTCTTCATGACCCGAGTGGCCTGGACCCCCTTATCGTCTGCGCACTGGCTCACGCCCAGTTCGAAACCGTCCACCCGTTCTTGGACGGGAACGGCCGGGTCGGGCGGCTGCTGATTACCTTCCTGCTATGCCATGCGAAGGTGCTCCAGCGTCCCGTGCTATACCTCAGCCACTATCTCAAGGCCCATCGCGGCGCCTACTACGACCGCCTTATGGCGGTCCGGTATGAGGGCGACTGGGAAGGGTGGTTGCGCTTCTTCCTGACTGGAGTGGCAACGGTGTCCCGAGAAGCCGAGCAAACCGCCCGGCGCATAGTGGAGTTGCGCGAGCAGTTGCGCCGAACCGCCCACTCAGCGGACATGAGCGTCAATGCCTTCAAGCTTTTGGACCACCTATTCGAGCAGCCGATCATCAACGTAAAGGCAGCTCAGGAACTGCTTGAGGTATCTTTCCCCGCCGCTAACGGCATGATCGGCGACCTGCAGAAGGTCGGTGTTCTTACCGAGATCACTGGTGGCCGCCGGAATCGCCTGTTTCGGTTCGATCCCTACCTGGATCTCTTCGCCGACGTGAACGATGCAAGTGACGACGAGACTGTCGTGCAGCCGACCCAGTACGACGGCGGCGAGTCTAACGCTTTCCCTGGCGGCACTCCTGTCGATTCCTCCGGTCTCGCCGACTGACTGTCACAGCCGCCGCCCCCGGCGCCTAGACCTCGAACTGGACGGCGGCCCGGGTGGCGATGATGGGCTGGATGTGCTCGGCGATGATGGCCCGGTGGGTGGGGTCGTCCCGGTAGGCCAGATAGCCGTCCAGGTCGTCGAAGTCACCGCTGACGGCGAATTCCCAGTTGCCTTCGTTGACCCCGAGGTCGGAGCCCATGGCGTAGGCCCGGATGGAGGGGACCACGCCCGGGAGGCGGGACAACTCCTCGGCCACCCGCTTCTTCTGCTCGTCGGTGGCCTCGGGCTTCCAGGTGAACATGACCGTGTGCCGGATCAACTGCGCTCCTCAGAGGCCCATGTCGTCGAGTTCTTTGTGCAACGCCGCCCGCGAACCGTCCTTGGTCACCGCGGCCGCCGGCGGGGCCGCGGTCACCGGCCGCACCGGAGCGGGACGGCGGGAGCGCAGCAGCCAGCCGGCCAGCACGCCGCCGGCCAGGCCGCCGGCGTGGCCGATCCAGCTGACCCCCGGCGTGCCCGGGATCGCGACGGTCAGGATGCTGAAGTACATCACTCCGGCCAGCACGCCGACAATGACGTCGACCAGGTTGCGGTCGAAGATCCCGCGCACCAGCACGTAGCCGAAGTAGCCGAAGATCAGCCCGCTGGCCCCGACCGTCAGCACGGCGCTGGACTGGAAGAACCACACGGCCAGGCCGCTGGTGATGGCCACGATCAGGGTCACGGTGATGAACCGCGTGATGCCCCGGTAGGCGGCCAGGAAGCCCAGGACCAGGAACGGGATCGAGTTGCCTTCCAGGTGCTGCCAGTTGAAGTGCAGCAGCGGGGCGGTGAAGATGTCGCCCAGGTGGCTCTCGTGGTGGGGCAGGATGCCGAACCGGTCGTCCAGGTGGTAGCTGTCGGCCCAGTTGATCAGCTGGATCAGCCACAGCAAGCCGAGGAAGCTGCCCACGAAGATCAGGGCGCGGATGGCCTTGCCGACGGAGAGGCCCTGCCGCCAGGCCGCGGACCTGTTGTCGTTGAGATCGTCGCCGGTCAGCAGGCCGGCGGCTCGGCGGTCAGGCATTGGCTCTCCAGTCGTTCGCGGGTCAGGCCCAGGCCAGCATGCGGACCGGGTCTTCCAGCATCTGGCCCAGGTCGCGGAGCACGGCCGAGCCGAGTTCCCCGTCCACGATGCGATGGTCGAACGACAGGGAGAGCGTGGTCACCTGGCGCACGGCCAGCTGCCCGTCGTGCACCCACGGTGCTTCCCTGATCCGCCCGAAGGCCAGGATGGCCGCCTCACCCGGCGTCAGGATCGGCGTGCCAGCATCCACTCCGAACACCCCTACGTTGGTGATCGTTATGGTACCTCCGGTCAGCTGGGCCGGGGTGCAGCGGCCGTCCCGGGCGGTGGCGGTCAGGTCGGCGAACGCGCGGGCCAGGTCGGGCAGCGGCAGAGCCTGCGCGTCCTTGATGTTCGGCACCAGCAGGCCGCGGTCGGTGGCGGCGGCGAAGCCCAGGTTGACGTAGTGCTTGACCACGATTTCCTTTGTGTCAGCGTCCCAGCTGGAGTTGACCATCGGGTGCCGGCTGATCGCGGTCAGCAGGGCCCGGGCCACGAACAGCAGCGGCGAGACCCGCACGTCGGCGAACTCGGGCAGGGCACGAACCCGGGTCACGGCGTCCATGGTGGCGGTCACGTCGACTTCGAGGAATTCGGTCACGTGCGGCGCGGTGAACGCGCTGCCCACCACGGCCTCGGCGGTGTGCTTGCGCACGCCACGAACCGGGACCCGCTCTTCGCGCGGTGTTTCATTTTTTACCGAAGGTAGGTTGGCCCGGTCCCGCGCCTGCTGGATGTCGTCGCGGGTGATGGAGCCCGCGGGCCCGGTCCCGCTGAGCTGGCTCAGGTCGATTCCGAGGTCGCGGGCCAGCTTGCGGACGGGAGGTTTGGCCAGCGCCCGGCCGCCGCCATTTTTTTCCCGCACGGCCGTGGCCGTCGGGCCTATTTTGACTGGCGTTGCGGTCGCGGGCGCTGGGGCTGAGGGGGTTCCGGTGGCCGTAGCCGCCGGGACCATCGGGGTGGTCTTGCGGGGACGGCGTGTGGTCGAGCCGGTCTTCACACCGTAGCCAACCAGGACGGCCGTCCGTTCCGGAGCCGGTTCGGCGGCTGGTTCCGCGGCCGCGGCCGGCTCGGCGGAAGCGGGAGCTGCTCCGGCCGGGGCGGGACCCGCGCCGGCGGTGTCGACCGCGATGATCGGCGTGCCCACGTCCACGGTCTGGCCCTCGTCGACCAGCAACCGGGTGACCACGCCGTCGTAGGGGGACGGCAGCTCGACCACGGCCTTGGCCGTCTCGATCTCCACGATGGTCTGGCCGTCGGTCACGGTGTCGCCCGGCTTGACCCGCCAGGTGACGATGTCGGCCTCGGTGAGACCCTCCCCGACGTCGGGGAGCCGGAACTGCTGTTCGGTCATGTGGCTCCCCTCTCAGTAGGCGAAGACGCGGTCGACGGCGTCCAGGACCCGGTCCAGGTCCGGCAGGTAGTGGTCCTCGACCCGGGACGGCGGGTAGGGGGTGGAGAACCCGCCGACCCGCAGCACCGGGGCCTCCAGGGAGTAGAAGCACTCCTCGGTGACCCGGGCCGCGATCTCGGCACCGAGGCCGGAGTAGACCGGGGCCTCGTGCACGATCACGCAGCGGCCGGTGCGGCGCACCGATGCGGCGATGGCCGTCATGTCGACCGGGGACAGCGACCGCAGGTCGATCACTTCGACGCTGCGCCCGTCCTGGCCGGCCGCGGCGGCGGCTTGGAGCGCGACCTTGACCATCGGGCCGTAGGCCAGCACGGTCACGTCGGTGCCCGTGGCCACCGTGCGCGCGACGTCCAGCGGCAGCGCGTCGTCCAGGCTGGCCGCGGTGTCGACCTCGGCCTTCTCCCAGTAGCGGCGCTTCGGCTCCAGGAAGATCACCGGGTCATCGCTGCGCACCGCCTGCTGGATCATGGTGTAGGCGTCCGGGCCGTTGGAACAGGCCACCACTCGCAGGCCCGCGATGTGGGTGAACAGGGCTTCGGGGGACTCACTGTGGTGCTCGACCGCGCCGATGCCGCCGCCGAACGGGATGCGGATGACCACCGGCAGGGCCACGGCGCCCCGCGAGCGGTAGCGCATCTTGGCCAGCTGGCCCACGATCTGGTTGAAGGCCGGGAACACGAAGCCGTCGAACTGAATCTCGCACACCGGCCGGTAGCCCCGCAGGGCCAGGCCGATCGCGGTGCCGACGATGCCGGACTCGGCCAGCGGGGTGTCCACCACCCGCGACTCGCCGAAGTCCTTCTGCAGGCCGTCGGTGATCCGGAACACGCCGCCGAGCTTGCCGACGTCCTCGCCCATGATCAGGACCTTGGGGTCGTCCTCCAGGGCCTTGCGGAGCCCTTCGTTCAGCGATCGGCCCAGGGTCAGCGTGCTCATAGTTCCTCCCCGCCACGGGCGAAGGCCTGAGCCACCTCAGCCTGGACCGGCTTGGCCTGGCCTTGTGGCGTGGGGTCCGGCTCCGGGCCGGGTGAGTCGGCGAACGAGTCCAGGTAGGCGGCGTAGACGTCCCGCTCGGCGTCCAGGATCGGGTTGGGGCCGGCGTAGACGTGCTCGAACGCCGACAGCGGGGACGGGTCGGGCATGGCCCGGCAGGCCTCGCGCAACCAGGCGCCCAGCTTGACGGCTTCGGCGTCGATCTGCTCGACGTAGGCGGTGTCGGCCGCCCCGCTGCGCAGCAGGTAGGCCTTGACCCGCTCGATGGGATCGCGCAGCTTCCACGCCTCCAGCTCGGCGGCCATCCGGTACCGGGTCGGGTCGTCGGTGGTGGTGTGGGCGCCCATCCGGTAGGTGAAGGCCTCGATGAGGGTGGGGCCCTGGCCCTCGCGGGCCGCCTTGAGCGCGGCCCGGGTCACGGCCAGGCAGGCCAGTACGTCGTTGCCGTCGACCCGTACGCCCGGAAAGCCGAAGCCGCGGGCCCGCTGGTAGAGCGGGATCCGGCTCTGCCGTTCCGTCGGCTCGGAGATGGCCCACTGGTTGTTCTGGCAGAAGAACACCACCGGGGCGTTGTTGGCCGCGGACCAGATGAACGCCTCGTTCACGTCGCCCTGGCTGGTGGCCCCGTCGCCGAAGTACGCGATCACGGCCTCACCGTTTTCGCCAGCAGAGCCGTCACCGACGGCCCCGTCCCGCTGGACGCCCATGGCGTAGCCGGTGGCGTGCAGGGTCTGGCTGCCGATGACGATCGTGTACAGGTGGAAGTTGTGCTCGGCCGGGTCCCAGCCACCGTGGCTGACCCCGCGAAACAGCTCCAGCAGCTTGATCGGGTCGAGCCCGCGGCACCAGGCCACGCCGTGCTCGCGGTAGCTCGGGAACGCCATGTCCTGCGGGCTGAGGGCGCGGCCGGAACCGACCTGGGCCGCTTCCTGGCCGAGCAGGGAGGCCCAGAGGCCCAGCTCACCCTGGCGCTGGAGGGCGATGGCTTCGGTGTCGATCCGGCGGACGAGGACCAGGTCGCGGTAGAGGCCGCGGATCTCCTCGGCGGTGAGGTCGAGCGGATAGTCCGGGTGCCGGAGTCGCTCGCCTTCGGGCGTGAGGAGCTGGACCAGCTCCTCCGGTGCGCCTGCCGCCAGGGGCAGGCCGGCTGCGGCCGCTGGTGCCGAGGCCATGGGTTCGACGGACACGTGCCACTCCTTGATCCTCAGAGCCGGCCCGGGGTCGCCAGGTCCGGCCACGCGGTGCGCGCTGCCATCCGTTTGTGACGGGGGGCTTGTCTCGCGGGAGCGCGTATGAAGTTGTGTCCCGACGTGGGCGAAGCCCACACCGGGGGGTTCCGGGGGGTCGTCCCCCCGGGCTGACACTGGCCCAGGGCGCGGCGAGCGTGGGTCACATCGCGTACGCTGCGGCCCTGGCGCAGATGCATGTGAGCATATGTGCCCAGTAGGCCCAGGGAGGATACGTGGCCCGTGTCGTAATTGACGTCATGCTCAAGCCCGAAATTCACGATCCGCAGGGCGACGCCATCGCGGATTCGGCGCAGCGCCTCGGGTATTCCGGCGTCCGTAGTGTGCGGCAGGGCAAGCGGTTCGAGGTCGAGATCGACGGGCCGGCCGACGACGCCGCCCTGGAAAGCGTGGCCAAGCTGGCCTCGGACCTGCTGGCCAACCCGGTGATCGAGGAATTCTCGCTGCACGCCGCCGACCGGAAGACCCCGACCGGCCCCGGTAACAGACCGGTGTAACACTGGGATTTCACGGTTATGGCGGACGCGGGCGGGAAACCTTTTTGCATGGGGGCGATGCGCCACCGGATGGTGGTGCCCCGATACGCGGAAGCGGGTGCGTGCGCAGGTGACTCAGCCAAGGCCAGCCGGGGGCGTGGCGGGCGAGACGCCCCTGACCGCTAAATTCTGCCTGACCTTCCAGCGCGAGCCGCTGAGCGTGCCGGTGACCCGGCACGTGCTCGGCAGCGTCCTGCACTCGGTCGGCATCGACGATGCGTGCGTGTCCGACCTGCTGCTGGCGTCCACCGAGGCCTGCTCGAACGTGCTCCGGCACGGCGGCCCGCGGGTCACCGGCTACGCCGTGGTCGTCACCATCGAGCCGGCCCGCTGCGAGGTCGAGGTCGCCGCGGACACCAGCTTCGGCGGGACCGGCAGCCAGGAACCGGGCCGTCGCCCCGTGGGTGCCGGCCGCCAGTCCGGGCCGACCCGGGGCGTCCGGCTGCCCTCCCGCAAGCTGGGCTTCCGGCGCGGGCCGGCCAGTGGCCCGGCCCGCGGCGACGGCGACGGAGACCGGCGCCGGGGCGCCCGCGAGGCCGACGTGGCCAGCCTGGCCGAGTCCGGCCGCGGCCTGGACATCATGCGCGCCTGCGTCGACGACGTCAGCCTGCGCACCCGCCCCGGCCGCGGCACCGTGGTCACCATGCGCAAGCGGATCGCCTGGGCCACCGACGCCCCGCTGACCCGGCTGCGCGCCGCCAGTTGAGGCGCTAGCAGCCGGTAATCTCGGGGCGTGCCTCTCAACTGCTTTTGTGACGGTGCGTCATGACCGCGCGGGTCGGTGTGATCACGTTCCCGGGCTCCCTGGACGAAGACGAGGCCGCCCGGGCCGTGCGCCGGGCGGGCGGTGAGCCGGTCGCGCTCTGGCACGGCCAACGTGACCTGCGCGGGGTGGACGCGGTGATCCTGCCCGGCGGCTTCTCCTACGGCGACTACCTGCGCTGCGGGGCCATCGCCCGCTTCTCCCCGGTCATGGCCGCGCTGGCCACGGCGGCCCGGGCCGGGCTGCCGGTGCTCGGCATCTGCAACGGCTTCCAGATCCTGTGCGAGGCCCAGCTGCTGCCGGGCGCGCTGACCCGCAACGCGGGGCTGCACTTCGTCAGCCGGGACCTGCGGCTGCGGGTGGAGAGCACGCGGACCGCCTGGACCCGGGCCTACAGCGAGGGCCAGGAGATCACCATCCCGCTGAAGAGCGGCGAGGGCGCCTACGCCGCCGACACGAGCACGCTGGCCGCGCTGGAGGCGGGCGGGCAGGTGGTGGTCCGCTACCTGGCCAACCCCAACGGCTCGGTGCGGGACATCGCCGGGGTCAGCAACGAGGCCGGCAACGTGGTCGGGCTGATGCCGCACCCGGAGTACGCGACCGACGGGCTGACCGGGCCCGGTACCGACGGGCTGGGCTTCTTCGCCTCGGCCGTCTCGGCCCTGACGGAGGTGGCCCGATGACCGCGCCGGAGACCACGGCCACGGCCCCCGGCCAGGCCCCAGCACCTCAAGACACGGTGGCGCGGGCCGCCGGCCGCCCGGACCAGCCGCAGCCGTTCGCCGAGCTGGGCCTGACCGAACCCGAGTACCAGCGCATCCGCGATCTGCTCGGCCGCCGGCCCACCGACGCCGAGCTGGCCCTGTATTCGGTGATGTGGAGCGAGCACTGCTCCTACAAGTCGTCCAAGGTGCACCTGCGGCAGTTCGGCGAGAAGGCGCCCCGCAGCGATGCGATGCTGGCCGGGATCGGGGCCAACGCCGGGGTGGTCGACATCGGCCACGGTTACGCGGTCACGTTCAAGATCGAGTCGCACAACCACCCCTCCTACGTGGAGCCCCACCAGGGCGCGGCCACCGGCGTGGGCGGCATCGTCCGCGACATCCTGGCCATGGGCGCCCGGCCGGTGGCGGTCATGGACGCGCTGCGGTTCGGCCCGGCCGACGCCCCGGACACCCGCCGGGTGCTGCCCGGCGTGGTCAGCGGCATCTCCTTCTACGGCAACTGCCTGGGCCTGCCCAACATCGGCGGGGAGCTGGCTTTCGACCCCTGCTACGCGGGCAACCCGCTGGTCAACGCGCTGTGCGTGGGCGTGATGCGGCACGGGGACCTGAAGGAGGCCATCGCCGAGGGACCCGGTAACCAGGTCATCCTGCTCGGCTCGCGCACCGGCCCGGACGGCATCGGCGGGGCCTCGGTGCTGGCCAGCGCGACGTTCGGGGAGGGGGCCGCGGCCAAGCGGCCCAGCGTCCAGGTCGGCGACCCGTTCCTGGAGAAGCTGCTCATCGAGTGCTGCCTGGAGCTGTACCGCGAGGACCTCATCACCGGCATCCAGGACCTGGGGGCGGCCGGGGTGGCCTGCGCCACCACCGAGCTGGCCGCGGCCGGCACCGGCGGCATGCGGGTCCGGCTGGACGAGGTGCCGCTGCGCGACAGTTCGCTGGGGCCGCCGGAGATCCTGATGAGCGAGTCCCAGGAGCGGATGATGGCCGTGGTCACCCCGGCCAACGTCGCGCGCTTCCTGGCCGTCTGCGCCAGGTGGGGCGTCCAGGCCACCGTCATCGGCGAGGTCACCGGGACCGGGCGGCTCGAGATGACCTGGCATGGCCAGACCGTGGTCGACATCCCGCCCGGTACCGCGGCCGACGAGGGCCCGGTCTATCAGCGCCCGCTGGCCCGCCCGGACCGCCAGGATGACCTGATCGCCGACGACCCGGCCCGGCTGGCCCGCCCGGACGGCGGCCCGGCCCTGCGCGGCACGCTGCTGCGGCTGCTGGCCGCGCCCGGGCTGGCCGACAGCACCTGGGTCACCGAGCAGTACGACCGCTACGTGCGCGGCGACACCGTGCTGGCCATGCCGGAGGACGGCGGCCTGATCCGGGTCGATGAGGAGTCCGGCCTGGGCGTGGCCCTGGCCACCGACGGCAACGGCCGCTACAGCCTGCTCGACCCCTACGCCGGGGCCCAGCTGGCCCTGGCCGAGGCCTACCGGAACGTGGCCGCGACCGGGGCCCGGCCGCTGGCCGTGACCAACTGCCTGAACTTCGGCTCCCCCGAGGACCCCGGGGTGATGTGGCAGTTCGCCGAGGCGGTCCGCGGCCTGGCCGACGGCTGCCTGGAGCTGGGGGTCCCGGTCACCGGCGGCAACGTGAGCTTCTACAACCAGACCGGCCAGACCGCGATCCAGCCCACCCCGGTGATCGGGGTGCTGGGCGTGCACGACGACGTGCGCCGCCGGCTGTCCATCGGCTTCGGCACCGAGGGTGCCCCGGTCGTGCTGCTCGGCCGGACCAGCGACGAGCTCGGCGGCTCGGCCTGGGCCCAGGTGGTGCACGACCACGTGGGCGGCCGCCCGCCGCGGGTCGACCTGGCCGCCGAGCAGGCCCTGGCCGGGCTGCTGGCCGACGCGGCGGCGGCCGGGCTGCTGGACGCCGCGCACGACCTGTCCGACGGCGGCCTGGCCGTGGCCCTGGCCGAGTCCTGCCTGCGCGGCGGGCACGGGGCCCGGATCACGTTGCCCGGTGACCCGTTCACGTTCCTGTTCAGCGAGTCGGCGGCCCGGGCCGTGGTCGCGGTGCGGCCCGGCGCCGAGGCCGAGTTCACGCGGCTGTGCGCCGGGCGGGGCGTGCCCGCGGAGACGATCGGCGCCGTGGGCGGGACCAGCCTGGACGTGGACGGCTGCTTCACCGTCCCGCTGGACGAGCTGGCCGGGGCGCACCAGGGCACGCTGCCAGCTATTTTTGGGCCAGCGATCGTCAGCGCGGCCAGCACGTCGCCCGCGGTCACCAGCTGACGGGCGGCACCGATGCCAGCCCGGCGGCCCAACCCCGACGACGTGGCCTATGTGACCGAAGTCACCCGGGCCCTCGACGCGGGCCAGGAGCCTTCCCGGGACGCGCTGCGGTCCGCCGTCCGCTACCTGCTGCTCAGGCTGGCCGAGCAGGTGCCGGGCAAGTCGGTCGAGGTGCGGGTGCCGCCGGTGGCCGCGGTGCAGTGCATCCCCGGGGTCCGGCACACCCGGGGCACCCCGCCCAACGTGGTCGAGACCGACCCGGTGACCTGGGTCCGGCTGGCCACCGGGCGGCTGGACTGGGCCGCGGCGGTCGCCGGCGGCCAGGTCCACGCCAGCGGCTCGCGGGCCGATCTGAGCCCATTTCTGCCGGTTGGAGAGGTGTGAGGGGGTGTGGCCGGGTGGCGCAGCCCCGAGTCCTCATTAGACTGGAGCCGTGCCAAAGCCCGACGGCCGCCTGACGGATGATCTCGATCCCTCGGACCGGCCGCCACAAGACGCCTGCGGTGTATTCGGAGTCTGGTCGCCGGGTGAGGAGGTCGCGAAGCTCGCCTACTACGGCCTGTACGCGCTCCAGCACAGAGGCCAGGAATCGGCGGGCATCGCGGTCAGCGACGGCGACCGGATGGTGGTCTACAAGGAGATGGGCCTGGTGGCCCAGGTCTTCAACGAGGCCACGCTCAACAACCTGCGCGGCTACATCGCGGTCGGCCACTGCCGGTATTCCACCTCGGGTTCCTCGGTGTGGGAGAACGCCCAGCCGACGTTCCGGCCCATCGGCGACGGCGGCCTGGCCCTGACCCACAACGGCAACCTGATCAACACCCTGGAGCTGGCCGGGCTGCTGGACGACAGTCCGGACCACCAGGCCCGGATGCCGGTGGCCACCTCCGACACCGACGTGCTGACCGAGCTGTTCGCCCGCCCGGCCACGGCCCGGACCGCGGACACCCGCCGGGACGCCATCGAAGAGGTGGCCGCGGCCACGCTGCCGCGGGTGCGCGGGGCCTACTCGCTGGTGTTCATGAACGAGCGGACCCTGTACGCGGCCCGCGACCCCCAGGGCTTCCGCCCGCTGGTCCTGGGCCAGCTGGCCTCGGGCTGGGCGGTGGCCAGCGAGACCGCGGCCCTGGAGATCATCGGGGCCCGGTTCGTGCGCGAGATCGAGCCGGGCGAGCTGATCACCATCGATGAGCGCGGCGTCCGGTCCCGGACGTTCGCGGCCGCCGAGCCCCGCGGCTGCCTGTTCGAGTACGTCTACCTGGCCCGCCCCGACACCACCATCGCGGGCCGCAACGTGTACTCCACCCGGGTCGAGGTGGGGCGCCGGCTGGCCGCCGAGCACCCGGCCCGGGCCGACCTGGTCATCCCGGTGCCCGAGTCCGGCACCCCGGCGGCGATCGGCTACGCCGACGGCAGCGGCATCCCCTACGGCCAGGGCCTGGTCAAGAACTCCTACGTGGGCCGGACGTTCATCCAGCCCAGCCAGACCATCCGGCAGCGCGGCATCCGGCTCAAGCTCAACCCGCTGACCGGCGTGGTGGCCGGGAAGCGGCTGGTGGTGGTGGACGACTCGATCGTGCGCGGCAACACCCAGCGGGCCATCGTGGCCATGCTGCGCGAGGCGGGCGCGGCCGAGGTGCACGTCCGCATCTCCAGCCCGCCGGTGAGCTGGCCCTGCTTCTACGGCATCGACTTCGCCACCCGGGCCGAGCTGATCGCCGGGCACGAGTCGGTGACCGAGATCTGCGCGTCGATCGGGGCCGATTCGCTCGGCTTCATCTCACTGGACGGCCTGATCGCGGCGACCACGATCCCGGCCGGCCGGCTGTGCCGGGCCTGCTTCGACGGCCAGTACCCGATCCCGGTCGAGGAGGTCGAGCGGGGCAAGTACGCGCGCGAGAACAAGCTCGCCCTGCAGGAGGCGCGCCCGTGACCACTGAGCCTGGCCAGAATGGCCTCAGCTACGCCGCGGCCGGGGTGGACATCAACGCCGGTGACCGCGCGGTGGACCTGATGCGGGCCTCGGTGGCGGGCACGGCCCGGCCCGAGGTGATGGGCGGCATCGGCGGGTTCGCCGGGCTGTTCGACGCCTCGCGGCTGGCCACCTACCGGCACCCGGTGCTGGCCACCTCCACCGACGGGGTGGGCACCAAGGTGGTGCTGGCCAGCCAGCTCGGCGTCTACGACACGGTCGGGATGGACCTGGTGGCCATGGTCGCCGACGACCTGGCCGCGTGCGGGGCCGAGCCGCTGTTCATGACCGACTACGTGGTCTGCGGCGCGGTCCAGCCCGAGCGGGTGGCGGCCATCGTGTCCGGTGTGGCCCGCGGCTGCGCGCTGGCCGGCTGCGCCCTGCTCGGCGGGGAGACCGCCGAGCACCCCGGGCACTTCGGCCCGGACGACTTCGACCTGGCCGGGGCGGCCACCGGCGCGGTGGAGGCCGACGCCATCCTGGGCCCCGATCGGGTCCAGCCCGGCGACACCGTGCTGGCCCTGGCCTCGTCCGGGCTGCACTCCAACGGCTACTCGCTGGTCCGCGAGATCGTCCGGCAGGCCGGGCTGGACCTGGAGCAGGAGGTGCCGGAGCTGGGGCGCCCGCTCGGGGCCGAACTGCTGGAGCCGTCGCGCATCTACACCCTGGACTGCCTGGCCCTGATGGCCGACTGCGACGTGCACGCCTACGCGCACATCACCGGCGGCGGGCTCGCGGCCAACCTGGCCCGGGTGCTGCCCGGCCACGTGGACGCGGTGCTGGACCGGGGGACCTGGTCGCCGGCCCCGATCTTCGGCGTGCTGGCCGGCGCCGGGAAGGTCCCGCTGAGCGAGATGGAGCGGGTGTTCAACCTGGGGGTCGGCATGACCGCCGTGGTCGGCCGAGACAGCACCGACCGGGCCCTGGGCCTGCTGGCCGCGCGCGGGGTCCCCGCGTGGGTGCTGGGCGAGGCGGTGCCCGGCGCGGGCGAAGCCCGCCTGGACGGGACGTACCGGCCGTAGCCGTCATGGACACCATGGCCGCCGGGCCTTCGCCTCCGGCCGCGGGCGAAGCCCGCACCGGGGGTCCGGGGGGTCGTCCCCGGACCAACTCGGCGAACGCAGGCAACCTTCACCCTGCGCTCAACCAGAGGCGAAGCGCTCGTCAATCGCTCAGATCAAGCCGCGATGCGGAATGCCTGATCGCTCAGGAAGCCGACCACTCGTCGTCTTCGTCTTCCTCAGCGTCGTCATCATCGCGGTCCACTACGTCGGCCGAGTCGTGCCGGTCGTCGTGGTCCGCGCCTACGCTGAGCTCCGCACGCAGCCGGTCAAGGTCGGTACCGCCGCTGTTGTACTTCAGCTGGCGGGCCACCTTCACCTGCTTGGCCTTGGCTCGGCCGCGCCCCATTGGCTCGACCCCCTCGAACGTCCGGAGCCTCAGGGGCTCCTCGATGTATGCATGTGCTGGCTTTCCGCATAACAAACGGACCCGTCGAGCCCTCCTTGCGAGGGCGCGGCGCGCACCAGCTTCCGTACAGGTCTAACCGTACCCGCTTTGCGGCCCCCATGCCTACGCTGAGGCGGCGGTCAGGGGCCGCGTCGTGCCGGAAATGTGTGGTTAGCGCGGCGAACGGACGCCGGGATCAGTTCTTGGCCGGGGCTCAGCGGCCAAGCCAGATGCCGCGGAGACGGCCCACGTCGGACATGCGCTGCTCGGCCAGCCGGTCGGCCGCGGCCGACGGCGGCACGCCATCGGAGTCGGCGATCTGGAAGATCCGGGTGGTGGTGCCGAAGATCTGCTCGGCCCGCCCCCGGGCTCGCTCAAAGCTGAATCCGCCCAGCTCATCGGCGACCTGGATGACTCCGCCCGCGTTCACCACGTAGTCCGGCGCGTACAGGACGCCCCGGTCGGCCAGCAGCTTCTCCACCCCGGGGTGAGTCAGCTGGTTGTTGGCCCCGCCGCAGATGATCCTGGCCTCCAGGGTGGCGGCCACCTGATCGTCCACGGACCCGCCCAGCGCGCAGGGGGCGAACACGTCCAGCCCCCCGGCCAGCAGTTCGGTGGCGTCGGCCACCACCTCGACCTCGGGGTGGTGCGCCCGCACGCCGTCGGTCGCGGCCTGGTTCACGTCACAGATCACGACCTCGGCGCCGTCCTCGACGAGGTGGCTGACCAGCTTGCGGCCGACCTTGCCGACGCCTTCGACCCCGACCCGGCGGCCGCGCAGGCTGGTGGCGCCCCACACGTGCCCGGCGGCGGCCCGCATCCCGGCGAACACGCCCAGCGCGGTCAGCACCGACGAGTCGCCGGCTCCGCCGTAGGCCGGGGTCCGGCCGGTGACCCAGCGGCTCTCGCGGGCCACGATGTCCATGTCCTCGCTGTAGGTGCCGACGTCGCAGGCGGTGATGTAGCGTCCGCCGAGCGAGTCGATGAACCGTCCGTAGGCGCGCAGCAGCGCTTCGGACTTCAGTTCGGCCGGGTCGCCGATGATGACGGCCTTGCCGCCGCCGTGGTCCAGCCCGGCCAGCGCGTTCTTGTAGGCCATGGCCGCGGACAGCCGCAGCACGTCGGCCAGGGCCTCGTCTTCGCTCGGGTACGGGTAGAAACGGGTGCCGCCCAGGGACGGCCCCAGCGCTGTGGAGTAGATCGCGATGATGGCCTTCAGCCCGCTTCGTGGGTCCTGGCAGAAGGCGACCTGCTCGTGCCCGGTCCGTTCGGTGCTACCGCTGCCTTTGTAAGGCGTCGTGAACACATGCGTCACTGTGGTGACTCTTCCGATCGTGCCCGCACCCTGGCTGGCGTGGGATCTACCGCTCAGCTTAGGACGGCCGGACGGCCCGCGGCGGGCTCGGCCCGGGCCCGGCCGGCCCCGGGTTTCCTCGCGGACAGTGACGATCTGGTACGGCCGGTTCGCAGGTACTTGAGGGGGAGATGCGGTGAGTGATGATGTCGTTATCAGCCTGGCCAGCATTCGTGGCTGTTGTATGTCACCATGCGGTTGTGCTGCCTTACGCCTCGTATCTTCGGGTCTACGAGCCGCTGTCCGCGTTCGAGGAGCCGGAGTTGTCACGCTGGGTGGCATATGCCGCGTCACCGCACCGTCCGCGGCGGCGGGAGGCCCTGGGCGCGGAGTACGGCGAGGCCCTGCGCCGGGTGACGGCGCTGCCCCCGATCGTGGTCCCGGAGCAGGAGAGCGAGCACGCCTACATCCGCTGGGCCGAGGGGGTCATCTACGTCTGCCCCTGGCAGACCCGGCTGCGGTCCTGGCTGGCCCTGGGGCACCTGCGGGCCACGGCCCGGCCGCCGCTGGCCGACGCGTTCGCCCCCAGCCAGGCGGCCGCGGCCGCCCAGGCGTTCGCGCACACCTACCGCGAGGGCAACTCGCTCCGCACCTACATCCAGACCAGCGCCTGGTCGGTGCCGCTGCCCTGGTTCGCCATGTTCAGCCCGGCCGAACGCTGGCTGGCCCTGGGACCCGCCGATGAGGCCGGCGGCGGGCAGCCCGCCACCACCTCGGCCGTGCGCACGCTGATCTACGCCACCGCCATGACCCAGGCCCGCCGCCGCCTGGCCCGCAGCCTGGCCGCGGTGCGCAAGGGACTGCGCGGTCCCCTGGGCACCGAGGAAGACATCCGCAAGCGCTCCCTGGGCGTGACCGCGGAACTGGAGGACGTCGGCCGCTGGCTGGAGGACTTCCATCCCCAGTCCGTGGTCGAGCTGGACTACGGCGGACTGGTCAACCTGCTGACCGACGATGCCCTGCGCAGCGATCAGTCGGTGGCCGAGATCCGCGCCGCCATCAGCGGCCTGAACGCCGGCGAGCCCGAACTGGCCATCGCCATGTACCGGCGGGCGTCGGGTCGCTGGCGCACTCTCCGCGCCGCCGAGTCCGCCAACTAACCCCGGCACCCCAGCCAGCTACCTCCCGCCGCCCCCGCCAGCTGACCCCCGGCGTCCCCGCCAGCTGACCCCCGGCGCCCCCAGGGGTGCGATGACGCATTCATCCCTCTCCAGGGGGTGCGATGTCACATCGCGCCCTTCTGGTCTGGGGCGGGGGGCTCCGTGTGGCTTTTGGGACTGCGGGGATGGGCCCGGCGGGATTGCGGGTGCGATCCCGCCCGCGGGCGCCCGGGCCGAGCGACGTTACGGACCCTTGTTGCTGCGGAGCGTAACCCCATGACCGACCCGATTCCGGCCATTGGTCACGGAGGGTAATTCAGATG
>DATDIH010000273.1:0-13682 GCA_036521155.1 Streptosporangiaceae bacterium | reverse complement strand
GGTCCTGCCGGGACGGGATGCGCTTGCCGTCGACCCGGATGACCTGGTGCTCGGGGTCGACCCGGGCGCCGAACCGGCGAACGGTCTCCCCGTCCACCTCGACCCGGCCTTCGCCGATCAGTTCTTCGCAGTGGCGGCGGCTGCCGACGCCCGCCGCGGCCAGCACCTTCTGCAGCCGCACCCCACCGGGAACGTCGGTCAGGCTGTCCCGCTCCCCCGGCTCATCGCCCCAGTCGCCATCGTCGTCGAGGTCGCCGGCCAGCGAGGCCATTTCCCGCTCGGCGGCCGTCTTGGGCCCCGGCCGCGCCGCCGGCCGCGGGCCGCGGCCCGCAGGCGGCCGCGGGCCCCGGTCACGCGGGCTCACGGGTGATGTCCTCTCCGTCCGCGACGTCGTCCACGTCGTCGGGCAGGAACGGGGCCAGGTCGGGCAGTTCCTCCAGGCTGGCCAGGCCGAGCCGTTCCAGGAAGTAGCCAGTGGTCCGGTACAGGATGGCCCCGGTCTCGGGGTCGGTCCCGGAGTCCTCGACCAGGCCGCGCAGGGTCAGCGTGCGCATCACGCCGTCGCAGTTGACGCCGCGCACCGCCGACACCCGGGCCCGGCTGACCGGCTGCCGGTAGGCCACCACGGCCAGGGTTTCCAGCGCGGCCTGGGTGAGCCGTACCTCCTGGCCCTCGCTGACGAAGCGCTCGACCACGGGAGCGCACTCCTCGCGGGTGTAGAACCGCCAGCCGCCCGCGATCTCCCGCAGGTCGAAGCCGCGCTCTTCGGTGGTGTAGGCGGCCGCGGTGGCGTGCAGCAGCTCAGTGATCTCCCCGGTGGGGCGCTCCAGCACCTGGGCCAGCACGACCGCGGGCACCGGCTCGTCGGCGACCAGCAAGATGGCCTCCAGGCTGGCCCGCAGCCCGGGACCGTCAAGCTCGGCAGGCCCGGCCGCCAGGCCGGCCGGGTCGTCGTCCGCTATTGGTTGGTATTCGTCCATGTCCTATGTTGTTTCTGAGTCTGTTGTTTCTGAGTCGTCAGCGGTGATGCCTTCGTCCGCGTCGCGGGCCACGTCGTCGTCGCCGTCGTCGTTGGCCGCGTTCCACGTCACGTAGATGTCGCCGAGCGGCGTGACCTGCTCCAGCGCGACCCGGTCTTCCCGGTACAGCTCGAGCACAGCCAGGAAGCTGGCCACGATCTCGTAGGTCGCCTCGCAGTCGGCGGTGAGCCGGCGGAAGCTGGCCCGGCCCAGCCGCCGCAGCCGTCCGGCCAGTCGCCGGGCCTGCTCGCGGACGCTGATGAACGGGGCGTGGATGTGGTCGGTGGACACCGTGGGCGGGCGCCGCGGCGTGAGTACGCGGGCCGCGATCCGGGCAAATTCTACCGGCCCCAGGCCCAGCAGGACCTCGGGGAACAACTGGGCGAACCGCGGCTCCATCGGCACCCGGCGCGGGAACCGCCGGGACGCCACCGCCATCCGGCCCGCGAACACCCCGGTCACTTCCTTGTACGCGCGGTACTGGAGCAGCCGGGCGAACAGCAGGTCCCGGGCCTCGAGCAGGGCCAGGTCCTCCTCGTCCTCCACCTCGCCGGACGGCAGCAGCCGGGCCGCCTTCAGGTCCAGCAGCGTCGCCGCCACGACCAGGAAGTAGCTGACCTGGTCCAGGTCCCAGCCGCCGGCGCGGTCCCGGATGTAGGCGATGAACTCGTCGGTGACCTGTGACAGCGCCACCTCGGTGATGTCCAGCTTGTGCTTGGAGATCAGGCCCAGCAGGAGGTCGAACGGGCCCTCGAACACGTCGAGGTGTACCTGGAACTCCGACGAGGCCCCGGGCTGGCCGTCACCGTCCGGGCCGGACGGCTCGTCCAGTCCCAGGCCGGCCGTGATCTCAGCCGTGGTGGCCACCGCCACCCGAGAAGCCGCCGCCGTGATGACCGCCGCCGTAGCCGCCGTGGCTGGAACCGCCGTGATGGCCGTGGTGACCGGACACGCCGCCACCGTCGTCGGCCGCGTCGCCGCCCTCGAATCGGTCCAGCCCGGCCCGCCGCCGCTGGGCGCGGCTGAGCGCGACCACGCCGCCGAACACCACGACCAGGATCACCAACACGATGAGGGTCCCCACGTCTACATCCCTCCTACCGGACCGCCGCGCACGTGCTCCCGTGAACTTAAGCTATCCGGCACGACCGCTGCGCCGTCCTCGCCGGAATCCACCGAAACGGCCGGGCCGGGCTGGCCGCCGGACTGGCCCTGCTGGGCGGCGATGCGGAGAGCCAGCACGCTGGTGTCGCCGCGTGCGTCCAAGTCGGCCAGGAGCACCGCGATGGCCTCGCGGACCAGGCGCCCCCGGTCGGTGGTGATCCCGTACCGGCGGAGCGCCAGCCGGGCGTGCTCCAGCTCGAACAGTTCATCGGCGGACAGGTAGACGGTGATCTTGTGCGTGTGCTGTTCCCGGCCGCTGGCCGGGCGGTAGGCCGCGATGTCCGGCCCGGGCGCCGCGGGGCGAAGCAGCTCCGCGATACCCGGAAGGCTTACCCTTCGCGACCGTCCCCTGCTTGCCGCCACCGCTCCAGTACCTCCTTGGCGAGTTCACGGTAGGAACTCGCCCCCATCGATCCGGAGTCGAACCGGGTGATGGGCTCCCCTGCCACGGTAGCGTCTGGGAAGCGGACGGTGCGGTTGATCACGGTGTGAAAGACCTTGTCGCTGAAACCGCTCACGATATTCGCGAGCACTTCACGGGTGTGCAAGGTCCGCGAATCGAACATTGTGGCCAAAACCCCGTCGACTTCCAACGATGGGTTAAGCCTTCGTGAAACCTTGTCGATGGTCTCCATCAGCAGGGCGACCCCGCGCATGGCGAAGTACTCGCACTCGAGCGGGATCAGCACGCCCGCCGCACAGGCCAGTGCGTTGATGGTCAGCAGCCCCAGCGACGGCTGGCAGTCGATCATGATGACGTCGTACTCGGGGGCCACTTCCTCCAGGACCCCGCCCAGCACGTACTCCCGGCCCACCTCGTGGACCAGCTGGACCTCGGCGCCGGACAGGTCGATGTTGCTGGGCATCAGGTCCATGCCCTGGACCGCGGTCTTGATCAGCACGTCGTGGGCGGTCGTGCCCCGCTCCATGAGCAGGTTGTAGACCGTGGCCTCGATGTCGTGCGGCTGGATGCCCAGACCCACCGACAGCGCGCCCTGCGGGTCGAAGTCGACCAGCAGGACCCGGCGGCCCTGCTCGGCCAGGGCGGCGCCCAGGTTGATGGTGGTGGTGGTCTTACCCACACCGCCCTTTTGGTTGCAGACAGCGACGATTCGCGCCGGGCCGTGATGATCGAGCGGCGGCGGATCCGGAAAGGCCACGACCGGTCGTCCCGTGGGCCCTAGCTCGGCGGCTGCCTCTAGCGTGTGGGGTGCCACAAGCTCCTGAACCTCCCGGTGGACGTTTCTTCCTCCACTGAGTCTCGGACTCTAGGGCCTCTGGTTGGCGCGGTTCAAGCTGACGCGCCGCGAAGCACCGGAATTGAGATGAATGGCCCGGACGGCCCGGACGGTATTGCCTGATTGGCTGGCGGCTCAGCCCAGCGCCCGTGGGTGCGCGGCCGCGTAGACCTCGCGCAGTTTCTCGACGGTGACCAGCGTGTATACCTGGGTGGTGGTGACCGACGCGTGCCCCAGCAGCTCCTGCACCACCCGGATGTCGGCGCCGCCGTCGAGCAGGTGGGTGGCGAACGAGTGCCGCAGGGTGTGCGGGGACACCCCGGGCACCCCGGCCCGCTGGGCGGCGGCCCGGAGCACGCCCCAGGCCCCCTGGCGGGTGAGGCGGCCGCCGCGGGTGTTGAGGAACAGCGCGGGCGCGACCGAACGGCTGGCCCCCGCGGCCAGGGCAGGCCGGCCCCGGACCAGATAGGCGTCCAGGGCCGCGGCCGCGTAACGGCCCAGCGGCACCACCCGCTGCTTGCCGCCCTTGCCGTCGAGCAGCACGGCCGGATCATCGTCCAGGGCCAGGTCGTCCACGTCCAGGCCGGTGGCCTCGGAGATGCGGGCCCCGGTGGCGTAGAGGAACTCCAGCAGGGCGCGGTCCCGGAGCGATCGCGGGTCGCCCGGTCCCGGGCCCGCCGCGTCCAGCAGGCGCTCGACGTCGGTGATGGAGATGGCCTTGGGCAGCCGCCGGGGCGGCGATGGCGGCGGCACCGGCCGGGCCGGGTCGGTGCCGGTCAGGCCCTGGGCGCAGGCGAACGCGTGCAGCCCGCGGACCGCGGCCATGGCCCGGCCCGCGGAGCTGGCGGCCAGCGGTGGATGATCGTCGTCGCCCTCCCGCAGCCGGGCCAGGTAGGACGCCACATCGGCGTTGGTCACCTGGGCCAGGTCGGTCCGGCCGGTGGCCCCCAGCACGTGGGCGTACCGGGTCAGGTCCCGGCGGTACGACGCCAGCGTGTTGGCGGCCAGCCCGCGTTCGACCAGCAGGTGGTCCAGGTAGCTGCCAACGGCCGCGGTAAGCCTGGTGCCGCCCTGGCCGCCGTCCTGGCTCAGGCGAGGACCTCCTCGGCTGGTGCGTACGAAAGGCCGTGTGCCTCGGCGACCGGCTCGCAGGTCAGGTCGCCCTCGTGGGTGGACAGGCCGAGGGCCAGCGCCGGGTCGGCCCGCATGGCGTCGCGCCAGCCGTGGTCGGCGATGGCGGTGATGTAGGGCAGGGTCACGTTGGTCAGCGCGTAGGTGGAGGTGTGCGGCACCGCGCCCGGCATGTTGGCCACGCAGTAGAACACCGACTCGTGCACCCGGTAGGTGGGCTCGTCGTGGGTGGTGGGCCGGGACGCCTCGAAGCAGCCGCCCTGGTCGATGGCGATGTCGACCAGCACCGAGCCTGGCTTCATGCGGGCCACCAGGTCGTTGGTGACCAGCTTGGGCGCGCGGGCGCCGGGCACCAGCACGGCCCCGATCACCAGGTCGGCGTCGATGACGGCACGCTCGATCTCGTAGGTGTTGGACGCCACCGTCTGCAGATGCCCCTGGTAGATCGCGTCCGCGCCGCGCAGCTTGGCCACGTTGAGGTCCAGCAGCAGCACCTCGGCCTGCATGCCGAGGGCGATCGCGGCCGCGTTCAGGCCGGACACGCCCGCGCCCAGCACGACCACCTTGGCCGCGTAGACGCCGGAGACGCCGCCCATCAGCACGCCGCGGCCACCGCCGTCGCGCTGCAGGTGGTGCGCGCCCACCTGGGGGGCCATCCGGCCCGCCACCTCGGACATCGGCGCCAGCAGGGGCAGCGACCGGTCGGGCAGCTGGACGGTCTCGTAGGCGATCGAGGTGATGCCGGAGCTCATCAGCGCGTCCGTGCACGGCCGGGACGCGGCCAGGTGCAGGTAGGTGAACAGCACCTGGTCCCGGCGCATCCGGTGGTACTCCTCGGCCACCGGCTCTTTCACCTTGAGGACCAGCTCGGCGGTCTGCCAGACATCATCCGCGGTGGGCAGGATCTTGGCTCCGGCCGCGGTGAAGTCCTCATCGGGGATGGACGAGCCGGCACCAGCGCCGGCTTCGATGACTACCTCGTGACCGTGGCGGGCGAGCTCGTGTACTCCGGCCGGGGTGATGGCCACGCGGTACTCGCGGTTCTTGACCTCCTGCGGCACGCCAACTTTCATGGCAGTTCCTTTCCCACGCCCGGCCCCATTGCCGGGTCACTGTGCTGCGCCCACGTCGCAGTGCTCGCTGCCGGGATCACTTTTCCGGCGCGTCCGCGTCGCGGACATCGCCGAAACCGTTCCGGCTGGCCGCGTGGGCGGCCAGGAGACCAACGACAGCAAGGCCATTATGCAGGTCACCCGCGAGGACCAGGGAGACCGCGTGGTCCAGCGGCACCCAGTCCAGGGTCAGGTGGGCTTCCTCGTTCTCCGGCACGAAGTCCCGGTCGGCGGCGGGTACCTCTTCCAGCCCCCGGGCCAGGAACACCCGGAGCCGCTCGGTGATGATGCCCGGGGAGCTGAAGTAGTCGGCCAGCACGTGCCAGTCCCGGGCCCGGTAGCCGGTCTCCTCCAGCAGCTCGCGGCGGGCGGCCTGCAGCAGCGGTTCGCCGGCCACGTCGCGCAGGCCCGCGGGCAGCTCCCACAGCATCCGGCCGACCGGGTGCCGGTACTGCCGGATCATCAGCACGCGGCCTTCGTCGTCCAGGGCGACCACCCCGACCGCGCCCGGGTGCTCGACCACCTCGCGGGCGGCGGTGCCGCCCTCTGGGTTGCGGATGACGTCGGTGCGGACGTCGATGATCTTCCCGCGGTAGTCCTCGGCCGAGGAGACGACCGGCCAGCCCGCGGGCTCGTCCGCTATGGGGCTACCGGGGTCACCGCTCATGCGCTGGCGGCGGCCCGGGACTCGGGGCCCCGGGCCTGGCTGGCGGGCGCCTGCGCCCGGGACCGCTCGATGGCCGCGGCGATCAGGCCACTGAACAGCGGGTGCGGGCGGGTCGGCCGGGACAGGAACTCCGGGTGGGCCTGGGTGCCGACGAAGAACGGGTGCAGGTCCCGGTTCAGCTCGGCGAACTCCACCAGCCGGCCGTCCGGCGACAGGCCGGAGAACACCACCCCGGCCTTTTCCAGCCGCTCCCGGTAGGCGTTGTTGACCTCGTACCGGTGCCGGTGCCGCTCCTCGACCGAGCCCTCGCCGTACATCTCGCGGACCAGGGTGCCCTCGGCCAGGTTGGCCCGGTACAGGCCGAGCCGCATGGTCCCGCCCATGTCCCGCTCCCCCGCGATCACGTCTTCCTGATCGGCCATGGTGGCGATGACCGGGTACGGGGTGTCCGGGTCGAACTCAGCGCTGTTGGCGTTCTCCAGCCCGGCCAGGTGCCGGGCGGCCTCGATGACCAGGCACTGCAGGCCCAGGCACAGGCCGAGCAGGGGGATGCCGTTGGTGCGGGCGTACTGGACGGCGCCGAGCTTGCCCTCAATGCCGCGCACGCCGAACCCGCCCGGGATCAGCACCCCGTCCACGCCCTCCAGCGCCCGCGCGGCGCCCTCGGGGGTCTCACAGTCGTCGCTGGGCACCCAGCGGATGTTCACCTTGGCGTCGTTGCCGAAGCCGCCCGCCCGCAGCGCCTCGGCCGGGGACAGGTAGGCGTCGGGCAGGTCCACGTACTTGCCGACCAGCGCGATCGTGATGCTGCGGGCCGGCCGGTGGACCCGGCGCAGCAGATCGTCCCATTCGCTCCAGTCCACGTCGCGGAAGGGCAGGCCGAGGCGGCGCACCACGTAGACGTCGAGGCCCTCGGCGTGCAGCACCTTGGGGATGTCGTAGATGGACGGCGCGTCCGGCGCCGACACCACGGCTTCCTCGTCGACGTCACACATCAGGCTGATCTTGCGCTTCAGGCTCTCGTTGATCGGCCGGTCGGACCGGCACACGATCGCGTCGGGCTGGATGCCGATGCTGCGCAGGGCGGCCACCGAATGCTGGGTGGGCTTGGTCTTCAGCTCACCGGACGGGCCGATGTAGGGCAGCAGCGACACGTGCAGGAAGAAGCACTGGTCACGGCCGATCTCGTGCCGGATCTGCCGGATGGCCTCCAGGAACGGCAGCGACTCGATGTCGCCGACCGTGCCGCCGACCTCGGTGATGACCACGTCGACGCCGGGGCCGCCCATGTCCAGGATGCGGGTCTTGATCTCGTTGGTGATGTGCGGGATGACCTGGACGGTGTCGCCCAGGTAGTCACCGCGGCGCTCCTTGGCGATCACCGCCGAGTAGACCTGGCCGGTGGTCACGTTGGCCGAGCCCTGCAGGTGAGTGTCGAGGAACCGCTCGTAGTGCCCCACGTCCAGGTCGGTCTCGGTCCCGTCGTCGGTGACGAACACCTCGCCGTGCTGGAACGGGTTCATGGTGCCCGGATCCACGTTGAGGTAGGGATCGAGCTTCTGCATGATCACGTTCAGCCCGCGCAGCTTGAGCAGGCGCCCGAGACTCGAGGCGGTGAGCCCTTTGCCCAGGCTGGATGCGACCCCTCCAGTGACGAAGAGATGCCGAGTGGATACCGGGCGGGTCCGGTACGGTGATGCAGCCAAGGTCAGGCTCCCGTGGTCGTCGATAGGGCGGTTAATCCGCCTGTCCACGGGCCACCAGGATAACAGGCGGCGAGTCCCAGGCGAGTCATTGACGCTGCCGCAACATGTCCGGCGAGCCTGGTCAGCGGGTCAGGCGTGGGCCTGGCCCGACATCTGGGCCATGGGGTTGCCGCCCGGGCCGGTACGGCCGTCGTCGTGGTTAGCCTCGCCAAACCGGGCCAGCGCCACCGCGCAGCACACCGCGAGCACGAATCCGGCGATGGCGACCCCGGTCATGCCGGGCCGGGTACGGTCACCGAGGAACACCACACCCACCGCGGACGGCGGCAGGGTCTCGGCCAGGACCACGGCCGCGGTGGCCACGGTGACGCTGCCGGCCTCCAGCGCGGACGCGTAGAACAAGAACGAGACGATGCCCGCGGCGATCAGCGCGTAGGTGGCGGGATCACGCAGCAGCGACAGCGGAGCGAAGCTGTTCAGCACCCGGGCCGCCACGCCCAGCACGCCGTAGCCGGTGCCCGCGATCAGGCCCAGGGCCGGGGTCCGCAGCCGATCCGGCAGCCGGCCCGCGGCCAGGCCGAGCAGGGCCAGCCCGGCGATGGCCACGATCAGGGCCAGCTTGAACACCACGCCGGCCTGGCTGGCGCCCTCCGGGCCCGCCGAGGAACCGAGCAGCCCGACCCCGGTGACCACGCCGCCGACCGCGATCCACTCGCGCCAGCGCAGGACCGCGCCAATGAGCCAGGTCGCCACGACCGCGGTCACGGCCAGGTTGGCGGCGATCATGGCCTGCACGGCGAACAGCGGGAGACGGTGAAGCGCCACCAGCTGGGCCAGGAAGCCCAGCGTGTCCAGGCCCAGGCTGGCCACGAACCGCCATTGGCCCAGCATCCGGACCAGCAACCCGGGGTCGACCCCCGGCGTGGCTCCCGATTCGGCGGTGCCTGGCGCAGGCCGGTGGCTGGCCGCCCGGGCCGCGACCGCCTGCATGACCGACGCGACCCCGTAACAGACAGCCGCGACTACGGCAGCCACCAGGCTAGCTACCACAGCTCACGACCTTACGCCCCTCTAGTGACGTTCCACGATGCGCTCCGCTTTGCCCTGCGTGGCAACGCTCGGCTACCAGTCAGCATTCCGCAACCACTCACGTTCTAACGTCCGCCGCGCTCTGGAGGCCAGCGGTTTATCGCTCACCCCAGTGGCAGGAGCAGGCGGCGGGTGGTCAGGCCGGGCGCGCTCATGAGGCCGGTGGGGCCGGGGTTGTGGGGGTTGGCCGGAAGCCCCCGGGTGGCTGCGGCTCGCGGGTGGGCTGGGATGCCGAGCGGGCCGGGAGGGCTGGCCGGGACGAGTAGGCGGCGGGCGCGGGACGAGCGGCCGGCCAGGGGCCGGAGGGTGACGGAGAGCAGGCTCCGGGCTGGGGTTCGATGTGACATCACACCCCCTGGGAGGGGTTCGATGTGACATCACACCCCTTGGGGGACGGGCGGACGGGGCGGACGGGAGGCGCCTGGAGGCGGAGGCGGAAGGGCCTGGGGGTGGTGAACCGAGCGAATTGTGGGGGTGCCCGGTGGGCAGGCGGGACTGGCGGGGCTTGGTTAGTGGTGGCTCAGGGGAAAGGTGCGCTGGGGCTTGGGGTGTGGGGAGAGGCATGGGGGGAGGGCGAGATCCCTGTGCTGGCCAGCGCCTGAGGGGGTCTGGGGGATACCTCCCCCAGCGCCGCCGTTCGGACGGCACCTGGGCGGGAGCCAGCGGACGGGCGCTGGCCAGCATGGGCAGGGATCTCGTCCGGGCACGCCAGGCTTACCCGGCTCGTCAGGGGGGCCGGGTGCGGCCGGGACGCCGGGGTGGGTGGCGACGCCAGCCACGCGACCTTCGATCAATGAAGGGGACGGGGTGGAGAAGGGACGCCCTTGGGTGGGGTCAGACGCCGGCGGCTTGCATGCCGCGGAGCTCGTGCTTGAGCTCGCGGATCTCGTCGCGGAGGCGGGCGGCCACCTCGAACTGGAGCTCGGCGGCGGCGGCGTGCATCTGCTCGGTGAGCTGCTTGATCAGCTCGACCAGATCGTCGCGGGCCGGGCCGCCACCCTCGCCGGCCAGGTCCTCGCCGACGCCTGCGCCCGCTGCGCGGGCGGCAGCACGGGCCCGGGAGGACAGACCAGGGACCGGGGACTTGCCGCGGCTCTGCTGACGCCCGGCCCCGCCGATCAGCTCGTCGGTGTCGGCGTCCTCGCGGACCAGCTGGTCGAGAATGTCGGCGATCCGCTTGCGCAGCGGCTGCGGGTCGATGCCGCGCTCGGTGTTGTAGGCGACCTGCTTCTCGCGCCGCCGGTTGGTCTCCTCGATGGCGTGCGACATCGACGGGGTGACCTTGTCGGCGTACATGATGACCTGGCCGGAGACGTTACGCGCGGCCCGGCCGATGGTCTGGATCAGCGAGGTCCCGGAGCGCAGGAAACCTTCCTTGTCCGCGTCCAGGATCGCCACCAGCGACACCTCGGGCAGGTCCAGGCCTTCCCGCAGCAGGTTGATGCCGACCAGCACGTCGTACTCGCCCACCCGCAGCTCGCGGAGCAGCTCGATCCGGCGCAGGGTGTCGACCTCGCTGTGCAGGTAGCGGGCGCGGACCCCGTTCTCCAGCAGGTAGTCGGTCAGGTCTTCGGCCATCTTCTTGGTCAGCGTGGTGACCAGCACCCGCTCGTCCCGCTCGGACCGGACCTGGATCTCGTGCAGCAGGTCGTCGATCTGGCCCTTGGTCGGCTTGATCTGCACCTCAGGGTCGATCAGCCCGGTCGGGCGGATGACCTGCTCGACCACGTCACCGCCGACCCGCTGCAGCTCATACGGGCCCGGGGTGGCCGACAGGTAGACCGTCTGCCCGATCCGCTCGGTGAACTCGTCCCAGGTCAATGGCCGGTTGTCGATCGCGCTGGGCAGCCGGAAGCCGTGCTCGACCAGGTTGCGCTTGCGGGACACGTCACCCTCGTACATGGCCCCGATCTGCGGCACGGTGACATGCGACTCGTCGATGACCAGCAGGAAGTCCTCGGGAAAGTAGTCCAGCAGCGTGTTCGGCGCGGTGCCGGCCGCGCGGCCGTCGATGTGCCGCGAGTAGTTCTCGATGCCCGCGCAGCTGCCGACCTGCCGCATCATCTCGATGTCGTAGGTGGTGCGCATGCGCAGCCGCTGGGCCTCCAGCAGCTTGCCGCCCCGCTCCAGCTCGGCCAGGCGCTCAGCCAGCTCGGCCTCGATACCGGCGATGGCCCGCTCCATCCGCTCGGCCCCCGCCACGTAGTGCGAAGCCGGGAAGACGTACAGCTCCTCGTCCTCGCTGACCACCTCGCCGGTCAGCGGGTGCAGGGTCATCAGCCGCTCGATCTCGTCGCCGAACATCTCGATCCGGACGGCGAGCTCCTCGTACTGCGGGATGATCTCGATGGTGTCGCCGCGAACCCGGAACGTGCCCCGGGTGAAGGACAGGTCGTTGCGGGTGTACTGCATGCCAACCAGCTGACGCAGCATGGCGTCGCGCTCGATGGTGTCGCCCACCTTCAGGGTGAGCATGCGGTCCACGTACTCCTGCGGCGTGCCCAGGCCGTAGATGCAGGACACCGAGGCGACCACGACCGTGTCCCGCCGGGTCAGCAGCGAGTTGGTGGACGAGTGCCGCAGCCGCTCGACCTCGTCGTTGATGGACGAGTCCTTCTCGATGTAGGTGTCGGTCTGCGGGATGTACGCCTCGGGCTGGTAGTAGTCGTAGTACGAGACGAAGTACTCGACCGCGTTCTCCGGCAGCATCTCGCGCAGCTCGTTGGCGAACTGGGCGGCCAGCGTCTTGTTGGGCAGCATGACCAGCACGGGCCGGTCCAGCCGCTCGGCCAGCCAGGCCACGGTCGCGGTCTTGCCGGTGCCGGTCGCGCCGAGCAGCACCGTGTCCTTCTCGCCATTGTTGATCCGCTGCTCCATCTCGGCGATGGCGGCGGGCTGGTCCCCGGCCGGGATCATCTCGGTGACCACGTGGAAGGGCGCGACCTTGCGTTTGAGGTCGGTCACGGGACGCATGGGGCCACCTCCTGAAGGGTGTGTGAGCAGCAGCCGACTGGCTCAGGTTTCAACAGTACGAGGGGGGTCTGACATTCCGGTACCGCGCGCGGCCAGATCGCGGAGGATCGACCAGACTTCGGCCACCTGGTCGTCGAGCTCGTCCAGGGTGCCGGAGTTGTCGACCACGATGTCGGCGATGGCCAGCCGCTGGTCCCGGCCGGCCTGGGCGGCCATGCGCTCCCTGGCGTGCTCGGGGGTCATGCCGCGGTCTTCGGTCAGGCGCTGGAGCCGGATTTCGTCCGGGGCGTCGACCACGATCACCGTGTCGTAGTTGCGCTGCAGCTGATTCTCGGTCAGCAGCGGCACGTCGTGGACCACGATCCCGGCCGGACCCACGGCCGCGGCGGCCTGCTGCTCGAGCTGCTGGGTCCGCTCGGCCACCAGTGGGTGCACGATCGCGTTGAGCTTGGCCAGCAGGTTGTCGTCGGCGAACACCAGCTGGCCGAGCTGCGGCCGGTTCAGCCGGCCATCCGGGAGCAGCACGCCGGGACCGAACGCGGCCACGATCTGGCCCAGGCCCGGAGTACCGGGCTCCACCACCTCGCGCGCGGTCACGTCCGCGTCGATCAGGAAGGCGCCGCGCTGGGCCAGGCGGCGGGACACCTCGCTCTTACCGGAACCGATCCCGCCGGTGAGCCCGACTCGAAGCACGCGACCTCCACATGCGGCAGAGTGTTCAATCGTTCGGCTCCGCCAAGTGTTCAATCGTTTGGCTCCGCCAAGTGTTAATCGTCTGGCTCCGCCAAAACCCGAAACGGGTGGAACTCCGCGCCGTAACGCGGAGCTCCACCCGATCATGGTCCGGACGGGCGTCCGGGACGTGAGACTGAGGTGAACCTCGGGGGCCTCAGTCCTGGTTGCCGGACAGCTTGTCCCGCAGGGCCGCCAGCGCTTCGTCCGAGGCCAGCGCGCCACCAGTGGAGGCGGCGGGGCCGCTGCTGGACCGGGACGAGCCGCTACGCGGGCTGCTGGTGCTGGAGGTCGACGACGAACTGGTGGACGCGGCCGGAGCCCCGTCCTCGCCCGCGGCGATCGCCTCGGAGTCGGCCTTGCGGGCCTCCTCGACCTGACGGCGGTGCGCATCAAAGCGGGTGCGCGCCTCGGCGTACTGGCGCTCCCACTCCTCACGCTGGCTGTCGTAGCCCTCGAGCCACTCGCCGGTCTCGGCGTCGAAGCCCTCGGGGTACTCGTAGTTGCCGGCCTCGTCGTAGGTCGCGGGCATGCCGTACAGCGTCGGGTCGAAGTCGTCGCCGACCGCCTCGCCGATGGTGCCCTCGTTGGCCTGCTTGAGCGACAGCGAGATCCGCCGCCGGTCCAGGTCGATGTCGATGATCTTCACGAAGATCTCGTCGCCGACCTGCACGACCTGCTCGGGGATCTCCACGTGGCGGTCGGCCAGCTCGGAGATGTGCACCAGACCCTCGATGCCCTCCTCGACCCGGACGAACGCGCCGAACGGCACCAGCTTGGTGACCCGGCCCGGCACGACCTGGCCGATCTGGTGGGTCCGGGCGAACTGCTGCCACGGGTCTTCCTGGGTG